>JACCSP010000327.1 GCA_013812905.1 Pyrinomonadaceae bacterium | reverse complement strand
TTAAACATCAGCGTTCGCACGCGCTCGCTCGCCGTATCAACCGACGGCGAGCCGATTGGATCGATGGTGCGAATGTTATCACCCAGGGCAATTACGAAGGCTCCGCTCTTTCGCCGGCAGCCGGCCGGGAAAAGCGCGAGGATTAGCAGCAGAGAAAGAAGAGGAATTGCTCTTCTGGCTATCATAAGACGTTTCCTCCGTAGGTGTAATTCAGTTTTTCATTAAGCTGCTTAGTCTCGTCTGAGAGTGCTTGAAAACGTTTGAGGTCCAGCGGCAAGGGTTCTTTGACGATCTCCTTAGTGGCCGCGATGCGTGTCAATGATTCACGGATGCGCCCTTCAGCGAGCTTGCCTGACCGTGCTGTTTTCAGCAGCGCGTGATAACCGCGGCGGATCACGTCGGGATGGGCGCAGATGAGCATCATGTCCTCCCCGGCCACGAAGGCCCGGATAGCTGCAGCCTCAATATCGCAGTGGCGGGAGATCGCGCCCATCTCCAAGTCGTCTGTTACCACGAGATGCTGGTAACCTAACTCTTCGCGCAGCAACCGCGTGACAATGTTATGGCTCAAGGATGCGGGCTCAAGTAATCCGCCGGTAAACTCCTTCCGGATGTCGATGTTTGGAAAACCGCCGTGGCTCACCATCACGCAACGGACCCGATCGTCCTGGCGCTGAAACAGCTCGATATAAGGGGCGAGATCCTGCGCAATCAGATCGTCATGCGAGAGTTTTACGAGGGGCATCTGCTCGTGTGAATCAACCTCACCTGCGCCAATCCCGGGAAAGTGTTTGAGACAACCGAGGATGCCCGTTTTCTGCAACCCGCGCAGGTAAACCGTGGTGTAGCCGAGCACCTCTCCCGGGGACCGGCCGAAGGATCGTGAGTAGAGTCCGTTGGAGAGCAGGTCGCGTTCGTCCGTCATGACGGACATGACGGGCGCGAAGTTCATGTTGAAGCCCAGCATCCGAAGGACTTCGCCAGAGATACGGCCGAGCGCGCGAGAGGCCGCTAGATCGCCATGCTGACGAATCGTGCGGGCGGCGGGCATGGGAGTAAAAACCTTTCGCAGTCGATCGACAAGTCCGCCCTCCTGATCGATACCCACCAGTGGCTCAACCGGAAGCAGCTCACGCACACCGTCAATTAGATTCCGCAACTGATGGGCACTGGCAACGTTGCGGCCAAAAATGATGATCCCGCCGGGTTTTACTTCCTCGATCAGGTTGCGCGTCTCGACGTCGAGTTCTGTGCCCGGAAGACCGACGTAGAAAAATTGTCCTACTTGTTGTTCGAGGGGGATGGAGTAAAGTGAATCCGATGGCATTTTCAAATGAACAATCGCAACCCTTCCTTTCGTCATATCGCTAGAGAGAGTCTAGCATGAAGCGAACTAGATAGTCCGCAAAGGCCTCAGCCAATCTCGTCCGCCGCCGCACTGACTGCTGCCAGCAGTGTCACTATCTTTATCCTGGATCTCTGTGAAGGAGATTTAATGATTGTCATCGTTGACCCCAAAAGATTACTGCTTATCGCGCACTGATTGGTGGCGTTCTCACTCTCTCATTTTGGCCTCGGCGCTGAGTTGAACACTTTCCGGGCCTGAAGCGCTGAGGCTCCCAATCTGCGGTTTAGAGCAACCGCTCGCGCAGCTTCCGCAAGAGTTCCTTAGCATCTTCAGGCGAAAGCTCGTCAGTGTCGAGGTTTCGAATATCATCGACGATCTTTTGATTGGCCAAGTCGAAGAGCGATGTTTGCGCAGCGAGTTTCCTACGGCCCGCCCGTTTCGCCACTTCGACAAGTGCATCGCTGCTCTCCCCGGGCGCTATACCCGCCGCAAGCCCAACCGCCGCCGAAGCTGCCCTTGATTCTTCCGCAAACCTTGCTCGCTGCTCCAGAATCTGATCCTCCTCCGCAAAAACATCCAGTTCATACCGCTCAAGTCGAGCTAAAACATCCCTGGCATTTGCCAGCACTGCGGGAGGCAGACCTGCCAACCGCGCCACTTCGATTCCATAAGACTTCGAAGCACGACCGCGCTCAAGCCGGTGCAGAAAGACCACTTCACCCTCGCGCTCGGTGGCGGTGATTTGATAGTTCTTGCCCCCGGGCAATCTTTCAGCGAGTTCAGTCAGTTCGTGATAGTGAGTAGCGAACAGAGTCTTCGCCGCATGTTCGGCGGAGTCGTGCAAGTATTCTGCCACTGCCCAGGCGATCGACAGTCCGTCAAAGGTTGCGGTGCCGCGCCCAATTTCGTCCAGCAGCACGAGTGAACGAGGCGTGGCGCTGTGAAGAATTGCGGCTGTCTCAGTCATCTCCACCATGAAAGTGGAACGGCCCCTCGTGAGATCGTCGGAGGCGCCCACTCGTGTCCAGATGCGATCAAACAAGGGCAGCCTGGCTTTGTCGGCTGGAACAAAGCCTCCCATCTGCGCCAGCAGACAGATAATTGCAGTTTGTCTTAGGAGAGTGCTCTTACCCCCCATGTTAGGGCCGGTGATAATCAGCAACCGGTCCGTCGAGTTATTCATGTAGAGGCTGTTGGGAACAAAGGGCTGCTCGTTAAAGATTTCAATTACAGGATGGCGCCCCTGAACAATCTCTATCTCGTCGCCATCGTGTATGAGGGGCCGAACGAAATGACGTCGCACAGCGGATTCGGCCTGAGAAGCGAGCGCATCCATTGCCGCCAGCGCCCGGGCCGTGGCTTGAATGCGCCTGGACTCGTCAGCGATCTGGCGACAGACATCGCTGAACAGTTCGGTTTCTAGCTGAATGATTCGCGCTTCAGCACCCAGGACCTTCTTTTCCCATTCCTTCAATTCCGGCGTTGTATATCTTTCGGCGCTGGTCAGGGTCTGTCGACGCTCGTAATCCGCGGGCACTCGCTCCGCGTTGGCCTTCGATACTTCAATGTAGTAACCAAAGACGCCGTTGTATCTGATTCGAAGATTGCTGATGCCGCTGCGACCACGCTCAGTAGTCTCCAGCGCGGCGATGATTTGCTTGGCATTGCGACTGGTTGAGCGTAATTCATCAAGTTTTGGGGAGTACCCGGCACGAATTGTGTCGCCGTCACTGAGCTTTGCCGGCGGATCATCAGTAATAGCTCTAGCCAACAGGGCGCAGAGCCCCGGCAACTCGTCCGTGCCTTCACACAAAACCTGCAAAAGAGATGACTGGGCGCCTGATAGGAGAGATCGCACATGAGGAATCTGGTTCAGTGAACGCTGAATACAGTTCACATCACGAGGCGTTGCCGAGCCCAGGTTAATTCTGCCGTTCAAACGTTCAAGATCGGAAACCTCTTTCAGAAGCGCCCGGAGTTTGTCTCGCAGCATGTGCGAAGCGCTTAGATCCTCGACGGCTGCGAGTCTGGCTTCAATCCCCCCCAGTCGCACCGAAGGACGCAGCATCCATGACCGCAGGAGACGGGCCCCCATTCCGGTAACCGTTTCGTCAATTACGTCGAGCAGTGATCGACCCGATGCGCCACCCAAAGACTCAACCAGCTCGAGGTTCCGAACGGTAACGCCATCGAGCACCAGGTGGTCCTGCGGTTCGAAGTAGATCAAATCCGTAACGTGGGCGGCAGCAGCGTGTTGGGTATCGCGGGCGTAGCGCAAACAGGCACCGGCGGCCCGCACCGCTTCGTGCTTGCCCTTAAGACCGTAGCCTTCGAGCGAGCGCACGCCAAACTGATTTCGCAAGAGGGTAACGCATTCGTCTTGCTGCCAAAGCCAATCGTCGAGCGGCGTTAAAGTCGCATCAATTAGTTGGCCATTTGAGTAGCCGTCTGAGAAACGACCGCCCGATTGAGACCGATTTACCTCAGAGCCTGATCCTGACTTGGCCTCGACGGGCAGCGGCAAAGTTGTTTGCACCTTTCCCGAGAGTCCGGTGGTGATCAGGAGAGTCAGCGAAGCAGGGAAGAGCAATTCGCGAGGCGCATAAGATTCAAGCCCCGCGCGAATTTTATGCCATGCGTTTGGACCACCCTCCTGCGTGGACCGAAACTCACCTGTGGAGATATCAAGGAACGCGGCTCCGACGGTTTCCCCGGCGCTGCATACGGCGGCAAGGAAAACTGATTCGCGTGGTTCCAAAAGTTGGGGGTCGATAGGCGTTCCGGGAGTGACGATACGAACTACTTCCCGACGAACCAGCTTTTTCGTCTTGGACGCATCTTCGGTCTGTTCGCAAATCGCGACTCGATATCCACGTCGGACCAGACGGGCGATATAGTTGGCCGCAGAGTGATGAGGTACACCACACATTGGCACGGGGTCGCCGCGTTCCTTGTGGCGAGCGGTCAGAGTAATTTGCAGTTCGCGAGAGCCAATAACGGCGTCTTCAAAGAAGAGCTCATAAAAGTCGCCCAATCTAAAAAAGAGCAAGGTCCCTGGATGCTGCTGCTTTAACTCGTGGTACTGGCGCAGCATTGGAGTGGAGTTGGCAATGGTCATGACTATGTGAGGAGTAAAAGGCTAAAGGCGCAGATATTAAGCGGTAAATCGTGATTAGTAAATAGTTTGTCGTGTTGGCAAAGCTTAGAGATCATAGTTAGCTAGTGCTATAAGAGGTCCTAAGTCATTTTGATAGAGTCTTAATTTAAAGACAGTACCCTGCAGTTTAGCATTTACCATTTGCGATGCACATTCACGATCCGTGAGAGTATGTGGTAATTTCCAGCCTCAGCTTTCCAGTGGCAATACTAACGCTAACGCTGAAGTCGGCGCTTATTCGCGAATTGTATCTAATTTCTCGGAGTGAATTGCAAAGTGAACAACTCGTCAGAGTCGGAAAGCTTGACTGTAGCAATGCTTTTGCGACGTTCTCTGCATGAACATCTGGAGGCGATCCAGGCGTTACTCCTGACACGAATCATCGAGATCGAGCGTAGCGGCGAAATGATTTGCTCCGCTCTGGACCAGGGCCAGAAGATTTTACTTTGCGGAAACGGTGGGAGTGCTGCCGACGCCCAGCACATTGCCGCGGAACTCGTGGGTAGATATGAGCTGGAAAGGCGCGCCTGGCCGTCAATAGCTCTCACCACCGACACGTCTGCTCTTACCGCACTCAGCAACGACTTCGGATACGGTGAAGTTTTCGCGCGCCAGGTCCAGGCGCTTGCCAGCGGCGGTGATGTCCTAGTGGCTCTCAGCACGAGCGGTACATCTGCAAATGTGATCAAGGCCGCGGAGGCGGCCATAAAGTTGAACTGCCGGACCATTGCGCTAACCGGCGGGACCGGCGAACCCCTGGCTTCACTCTGCGATATAGCTGTCAACGTTCCTTCCCAGCGAACCTCACGCATACAAGAAGCACATATCACGATTGGACATCTTTGGTGTGAAATGGTGGACACGCAGCTGAGATGAACCATGGAGTAGTCCTCGATTCTGTGCGGCCGGCAGTTACACCAACCAACCAATAGTAAGCGTAGGTTAAGCTCATCTCAGCCTTTCCATCGGCTGACGGAACTGTAAATACTTCTTTTCATAAAAGTTAGCCGATTGTCTGCGCTCCGCGCCATGCCATTGACTGCTTCCTCAAAAACTGTCCGGCGAATCCAAACGAGTGGTAAAGTACTGGGCGCTGAGATCTAGAAAATGACTAAAAAAGCCCTCATTACCGGCATCACGGGTCAGGACGGCAGTTATCTGGCAGAAGAGCTGCTACGACGAGGCTACGAGGTCCACGGGCTGGTGCGTCGCGTTGCACTGGAAGCGCCTGAACGAAGGACAGAGCGAATTGCTCACCTCCTGGACAAGGTTAATCTCCACCCGGCAAGCCTGGAAAGCTATCCCAGCATTTTCCACATTGTCAGTCGTTACGACTTTGACGAGTGCTACCATCTTGCGGCTCAGAGTTTCGTGGCTGAGAGTTTTGCCGATGGTTTCTCCACGATGAACACGAACATTAACGGAACTCATTATATGTTGGCGGCATTGCGAGAGCTGCGGCCGCAGTGCCGCTTCTACTTTGCCGGTTCCAGCGAGATGTTTGGAAAAGTGCGCGAGGTTCCGCAACGCGAGTCAACTCCGTTTCATCCCCGGAGCCCCTATGGCATCAGCAAAGTTGCCGGCTTCGATCTAACGCGTAATTACCGCGAAGCCTACCATATGTTCTGCGTCAGCGGCATTCTCTTCAATCATGAAGGACCGCGTCGCGGGTTCGAATTTGTAACTCGCAAGATCAGTAACACGGTAGCGCGAATAAAGCTTGGTCTCGCCACTGAGCTTAAACTTGGCAATTTGGAAGCGCAACGCGATTGGGGTCACGCCAAGGACTACGTAATAGCGATGTACATGATGCTGCAACAGTCCGAGCCGGACGACTACGTGGTAGCGACCGGGGAGTCCCATAGTGTGCGGGAATTTTGCGAGCGAGCCTTTGCCGAGGTTGGCCTTAACTACAAAGAACATGTGGTTGTTGATGAGCGTTTCCGCCGCCCGGCCGAGGTCGATCAACTGGTCGGGGACTCCACTAAAGCTCGCACTGTTCTAGGGTGGCGTCCGAAATACACATTCGATGAGCTAGTGAGGGAAATGGTTCAGTCTGATCTCGAAACTTTATCGCGAACGAAAGGGCACGAGGTATCGAAGCTGAGCAGTTCTCCCTGACACCGGCAGTCTGTGCGGGAACTTCTTTAGGTCAGGAAATTTTCGAATCTTCAAATCTGAGATAAATGCATGAGAGTCCTGGTAACTGGTGGTGCAGGTTTTATTGGCTCACACTTATGCGAGCGACTAATCAATGAAGGCTACGAGGTAATCTGCCTGGACAACTTCTTTACCGGGCGTCGCGAAAACATTTTTCATCTTCTGGATAACTCGCGCTTCGAGCTTGTCCGCCATGACGTGATAGAGCCGATTCTCCTGGAGGTTGATCAGGTCTACAACCTGGCCTGCCCCGCGTCGCCTGTTCACTATCAGTACAACCCTGTGAAGACGGTTAAAACCAGTGTTATGGGCATGATCAACATGCTGGGTCTGGCCAAGCGGGTTCGTGCTCGCATTCTGCAGGCCTCGACGTCTGAAGTCTATGGCGACCCCCTGATCCACCCGCAGGTGGAAGAGTATTGGGGCAACGTAAATCCTATTGGTCCAAGGTCGTGCTACGACGAGGGCAAACGTATTGCCGAGACATTGATGATGGACTATCACCGGCAAAATCACGTTGACATACGCATTGCGCGGATCTTTAACACCTATGGACCGCGAATGCTGGAGGACGACGGTCGCGTCGTTTCGAACTTTGTTGTGCAGGCCCTGCGCGGCAAACCGTTGACGTTATATGGAGCGGGAGACCAGACGCGCTCGTTTTGTTATGTCGATGATCTGGTCCAGGCCCTGATCAAATTGATGAACACTGACGGACTGCATGAACCTGTGAATCTGGGTAACCCAGTGGAGTTCACCATTAAGCAGCTGGCGTCGGAAGTGATGGATGTTTGCAAATCAAAATCAGAGCTTATCCATTTGCCGCTGCCTAAAGATGATCCAAAGCAGCGTAAGCCTGACATCACCCGGGCGCAGACATTGCTCGGCTGGACGCCCACCATTCAATTACGCGTTGGGCTGGAAAGTACCGTCGCATATTTCCGTCCGCGAATTTTATACGAGCCGGTGACGGGGCAAAACCCAATGCCAAGGCACTAAGGGATTCTATTCAAGACGAGTTTCGGGTGGTAGGTGCTGGGACAATACCCGCAGTCTATAAAGGCTTGGCAAACGTTCACGGACGGCAACGGTGCGTTTTAACTTTCAAACTGAACCCAAAACCGACGCGATAATGCTTAGCATTAAACGCAAGAACCGCACGTCGTCCCCGTGTCCAATCTTTGAATCCATCCGTTTGGATAGTTTCTTTATCGAAGAGTTCCCTTGAGCACGAGTCGTTGACGTTTTGCCGAACGGGCAATGTGTTGAAAAGCCGGCGTTGAGCTACCAAGCGGCCGCCATTCCCCAATTCTTGTGTTTACTTTGGCCGAGGACCCACTTGACCAGCGCACCCGTGATTTTGAGTGTCGACACAGCAAGTAGAGGGGGAAGCGTTTGCCTCACGCGTGGAACTACTTTGCTCGCTACGCGCGTTGGGGATTCTGCAGTTTCACACTCTAACAGCCTTCTGAAGGATATAAATGAGACTCTAATGGAAGCAGAAGTATCGTTAAGTGACGTAGATCTGTTAGCCGTGGCCTTGGGTCCGGGAAGTTTTACGGGACTGAGAATAGGTCTAGCGACAGTGAAAGCACTGGCCGCAACTCTCCACATCGCTTGTGTTGGAATACCGACGCTTCATGCCGTCGCACACGCGGCAGGACCGGCTGCGGCCACGGTTGCTGTTCTGCCCGCTGGTCGCGGAGAGGTGTTTTTGCAATTGCTTTCCGTATCAACCAATGGAGACGTTACCCCACTCGACGAGCCGGCCCACCTTTCGCCTCATAAATTAATCGAGAAGTATGGCTCGCTAAAAACTCTTAAATGGTCCGGGCCAGGCGCACATATGCATCGAGATCTGTTAGAGTCACACGCTTGGGAAAAGGGAATGAGCTTCGATGACCAGAGCCGGCCCGAAATAGAGTTGTCTCAAGGTTGGACTTTGGCGCCCGCGCAGCAGAACTTCAGTCAACATGTCGCCGCCCTGGCGCTGCGGAAATACGAGAGCGACGAGGTGGATGATCCTCTTTCGCTAAGTGCGATATATGTTCGTCCTTCGGATGCAGAGTTGAAATGCCCTTAGCCGACTCCGCGTACTCCGACTTTTCGGAGGCAGTTTACATCTCAATCATGACCGAACACGACCTCCTCGAAGTGGTAGAGATTGAGGGGCACTCGGGACTTAGTCCCTGGGGATGGGCGGCCTACTATGCCGAGCTACAAGGGTGTAATCGGGAATTAATGATGGTCGCGCGAGTCGCACAACCACTGGAACCAGTTAAGACGGATCAAATTGCTGGCTATATCGTCGCCCGTCTGGCAGCCGAAGAACTTCACATAAATAATGTTGCCGTCCGCGTCGAATATCGGCGGCGAGGCATTGGAAGTGCGCTGTTGACGCATATCATGGAGGAAGGGCAGCGCCTGGACGCGACCACGGCGTTACTGGAGGTTCGGGCTGGAAACTCCCTTGCTCAGGCGCTGTATGCAAAGTGTGGATTTCAAGGTGTCGGACGGCGTCGGAGTTACTACTTGGCCCCGCAAGAGGACGCGGTCATTATGAGAGCTCAACTAAGCGGGATGCTTGATTCGTGTGGTTAATTGGGCTACTCTTTTTTTCGTGCCCCGACATTTCATGGTGGTTTTTTTTGAACCCGTCAACCAACCCAACCATCCCACAAGTTCATCGTCTGAAAGGAGACATGCACGCCAATGAACACTGTAACGACCGACAGCTTAAAGGAAGAGTTGATGACTCGTGACCCAGAGTTTCGTGAGTTAGCAAGAGAACACACTCGATACGAACAGCGACTCAGTGAACTCTCAGCTCTGGCCTATCCCAGTGACGAAGAACAACTCGAAGAGATCACGTTAAAGAAGAAAAAGCTAGCCCTTAAAGACCAGATGTACTCAATTATCCTGCAATACCAGAAGAATAACAGCCTGGGTCATTAAATCGCCATGGAGAAGCCACCTTCTCCTGTCGAGATGATAGGGGACATGGACTATACAATACGCGTCCCCTTTCGTGTAGCCGCAGCTTCAATCAAAGATGCAGAAATCCCTAGAGGATCGGAATGGAAGTTTGAGAATAGCTCGCGAAGGATTTTCCTATATTCTGGCGCCCGCATTGATGTCGATAATCCTGTTGGCTGTAGGTTATTGGTATGCTGCCATTCCCTTCGTGCTGCTGACTGCGTTCATGACTTACTTCTTCCGCGATCCAAAACGTGACCCTCCGAACGATCCCAATGTCATAGTTGCTCCAGCCGACGGAAGAGTTACCCGAGTGATCCAGCTGGCGCC
Organism: Pyrinomonadaceae bacterium; assembly: GCA_013812905.1. GTDB lineage: Bacteria > Acidobacteriota > Blastocatellia > Pyrinomonadales > Pyrinomonadaceae > PSRF01. Next base: position 8,039 of record JACCSP010000327.1, on the reverse strand, counting down.
CGGCAGCGAGGACTCGTCAACGCTGATTAGTATTTTCCTCTCACCTTTGGATGTTCACATTAATCGCTCGCCAATTGCCGGCAAAATAACTGATGTCTCGTACACTAAGGGAAAATTTCTAATGGCTACGGATGAGAAGGCCAGCCTGGTGAACGAGCAGAACGCACTCACCATTGAGGGAAGCAGAATTACGATCGTCTGCAAACAGATTGCTGGCATCCTGGCACGGCGTATCATCTGCTGGAAACACGAGGGAGAGGTGGTCGCGTTGGGAGAACGGTTTGGTTTGATCAAATTCAGCTCGCGCACCGATGTTATAGTGCCGGAAAGCGTTGAGATTTTGGTAGCACCAGGTATGCGTGTAAAAGGCGGAGCCACGGTTATCGGCCGGTTAAAATAATAGGAGCTACGGCATTTGCGTCCAGATTATCAAGCAAAAAATCCGGAGCGGCGCGGCTTAAGAAAGGGACTGTATCTCATCCCTTCGGTTTTCACGGCGGCGAATATTGGGATGGGTTTCTATGCCGTGATGGCGGCGGTTCGAGGGTTCCAGTTTATCGGCGGGGGAGAACAGGACCTCGTCCACGCTTCTACCTACCTTGATAACGCTGCGAAGGCAATCGGCTGGGCAGTTCTTTTTGACATGCTCGACGGCCGTATTGCACGGATGACCAGAACAACAACGGAGCTCGGAGTGCAGCTCGATTCAATTGCTGACGTTGTCACGTTTGGTCTCGCCCCTGCGGTCCTGGCGTATGTGTGGGGATTTGGCGCAAGCTTGAAAGAAGGAAGCGACTTACACCAGCTAGCCTGGTTTCTGTCATTCATGTACTTGATGTGTGGCGCATTTCGTCTGGCCCGTTTTAACGTTCAGGCGTCCCGTCCGCGCATTCTTGCCGAGGGCACAAGAAAAGTTGATAAGAAGAGTTTTGTTGGCCTGCCAATCCCTGTAGCCGGGGGACTGATCGCGGCAATAATTCATTTCAACCCGCTTCCGCTGCTCCACTATGGACCAGATAGAGCGAAAATCTATTCGTTGCTTCTTATGGCGCTGGTCGGAGTGCTGAGCCTGCTAATGGTCAGCACCCTTCGTTTCTCTAGTTTTAAGACAGTCGGGACTCGCAGCCGGAGCATGCGAACGATAATCCTCGCTGTGGCTGTGGGAATGCTCATCTTCTTGTATTCCCGCCACGTCCTACTGGTGCTGGTCGTCTCCTACATTTTGCATGGGTTGCTTTCGCGCTTGGTAGCCCTTTTCCGTAAGCGTCCCGAAATCATGGAAGCCAAAATTGAAGCGGAGCAGATGTAACCGTTTCTGGCTAACCTTTGGGCTGGGCGAATGCTAGAAAACCGCGCTCGGTGGTTAGGAGCACTGCATCGCCCATCGCTATCGGCGAAGCAGAAGTCGTTATCTCCTCACCCGTAGGAAGGGAATTCACCTGCCGTCCGTCTCGCAACCCGAGCACAACTCCCGCTGGACTGGAAAGCGGAGTAAACAGGGCGCCATCCTCGGCAGTGAGCGGCTGCGCGGATATTCTACCCGGGAGCCGTCGTTTCCACACGCGCCGGCCATCCAGCGAGAACCGGTAGACAAAGTTATCCAAGGATGCCACCAAGAGTGCGTTGCCGACCAGGGCAACTGCTTTCACTCCCGCGCCGGTGCGTTTGCGCCAGAGCTCGCGGCCATCCCCTGATCTGACCGCGTAGAGGTACCCATCGCCGGAGCCAAAAAATACCGTATCATTCCCAATTGCTACCGGGCCATGAACCGATCCCCTAGTGCGGTAGCGCCACAACAGCTTCCCGGTGGCCTCTTCTAGGGCAAGCAGATTTCCGTCGTTGTTGCCCGCGTAGACCTTTCCTTCCAACGCTACCGGATGGCAATTGAAATGGCCGCCATATGTCAGAGACCACAGGATCTCCCCGCTGGTCTTGTCAAAAGCGTGAAATCGCCCATCACCTCCACCGGCGAGCAATTTGTTTCCACTAACTAGCAGGCTTCCGCGCAGTGGCATCGCCAGCGTCCGCATCCACTGCGTGACACCCCCCTCACGACCAAGGGCGCGAAGGGTGCCTGTTGTGGGGTGACCCCCGGCCTCTAATGTTCGACTTTCTGGTGCTATTTCCGAGGCCACGTAAACACCTCGGTCGTCGGCCTCCGGCGATGCCGAGAGTTCCCCTCCTATTTCTGACCGCCAGTTGAGTTGTCCGTCCCGTGCTCTAAGCGAAACGATCCTACCTCCCGCAAGAGGAAGATAGATCCGTTCCCCATCAAATGACGGCGTTAGATTTAGAGTCAGATTTGAGTCGTAACGCCATCTAATTGTTAGCGGCTGAGAAAGGACAATTTGGGTCCCGACTCGGGCGGGACCAGCATTTACGGCTATCGTTGCGCAGAAAGCAAGGAGCAGGAAAAGAATGATTTCCTTTGGCAAACTAAGTGGCATCTCTTCAATCTACCTAAACTACTATACGAGAAATAGCAACCCCGCGGTTTTGAGTTATTTGGATGCGAAAAGTATAATCCACGACTCCTCGCCGCGATCCTAATCCTAAGACGAACGAAAAGTCAGAGGTTGTCTTCCTTGACCAGCATTAATCATCACGAAACCGTCATCATCCTCGACTTTGGATCTCAATATACACAACTCATAGCCCGGCGGGTTCGCGAATCCGGAGTTTACTGCGAAATTCTGCCCTTCAGTACCCCAGCCGAAACACTCGCGGCACAATGTCCCCGAGGTATTATTCTATCGGGTAGCCCAGCCTCCGTTTACCAGGAAGGTGCACCACGGCCGGCAGCAAGGCTCGTGGAAGCGGTGGATTGCCCCGTATTGGGAATCTGTTACGGACTGCAGGTTCTGGCTTTCGAAATGGGCGGCGAAGTGAGGTCTTCTCCCGGCCGGGAGTTTGGCTATGCCCGGCTTAAGGTAACCGATCCAAACAGTCGTCTGTTCGCGGGGCTTCCTAGCGAAATGGATGTCTGGATGAGCCATGGGGATCACGTGACCAGTGTTCCACCTGGATTTCAAGTGACCGCGGTTACCGACGATGCGATGAATGCCATTGAGGATGCAGGTCGCCGGATATTCGGCGTGCAGTTTCATCCGGAAGTAGCTCATACACCACTGGGCGCGCAAGTGCTACGTAACTTTCTCTTCTCGGTTTGTGAGTGTCGCGGAGATTGGTCTCCAACAGCTGTGATTGAAGAGCAAACCGCTCGCATTCGCGAGCAGCTTGACGGAAGGGGAAACGTAGTCTCCGGTCTCTCAGGTGGAGTCGACTCGACCGTGGCCTCGGCCCTTGTTCATCAAGCGATCGGGGAGAGACAGATTTGTATTTTCGTCGATAATGGTCTCTTGCGAGAGGGAGAGTTCGAATCAACCCTGACTTTGCTGAAACAGTCAATGAACTTGAATATTACCGGCGTGCGGGCCGGCCACCTTTTTCTTGAAGCGCTCAAAGGAGTGATCGATCCGGAAGAGAAACGTAAGCGGATTGGCAAAGTATTCATTGATGTCTTTGAGCGAGAAGCAAATAGATTAGGCGAAGCTGCCTACCTTGTGCAGGGAACCCTCTATCCTGACGTGATCGAATCCGTCTCCGTGCGAGGGCCGTCAGCCGTAATCAAGAGCCATCACAATGTGGGTGGTTTACCCGTGAAGATGCAGTTGCGATTGATTGAACCGCTTCGAGAGCTGTTCAAGGATGAAGTGCGTTTGATTGGTAGGGAACTGGGAGTCCCGGAAGAGATACTTTCGCGCCATCCATTTCCTGGACCGGGGTTGGCCGTTCGGATCATTGGTGAGGTGACTGAAGAGCGAATTAAGCTGCTCCAGGCGGCTGACAGAATTCTGGATGAAGAGCTGCGGCTTGCGGAGCTCTATCATTCGGTCTGGCAGGCCTTCCCAGTGCTGCTTCCAATTTCGACGGTCGGAGTAATGGGTGATGAGCGCACCTATGAACGAGTGGTTGCAATCCGCGCAGTCACGAGCGTCGACGGAATGACGGCTGACTGGGCGAGACTTCCGCAAGAGGTGCTGGCCCGCATCTCTTCTCGATTGATAGCCGAAATCCGGGGAATCAATCGCGTTGTTTACGATATTAGTTCCAAGCCCCCAAGCACGATTGAGTGGGAGTGACATGATATAGTGTCGCGGTCATATTTAATTCACAGTTCATTCCTGCTTGAGCAGTAACAGCTAACTTTTAGTTTCCTCTATCATGCCGGATCAAAGGTTCGCTCACCTACATCTGCACACTGACTACAGCCTCCTGGACGGCGCGATACAGATCAAGCCACTTGCAAAACGCACCGAAGAACTTGGCATGTCAGCATGCGCCATGACTGATCACGGAAACATGTTTGGCGCTATCTCTTTCTACAACGCCATGAAAGAGCAGGGGGTGAAGCCAATTATTGGTTGCGAGACGTATATCACCGCTGGCAGTCGCCGCGATCGGTCCGCGGGTGCGCCGGGCGAAAAGACCAATTTTCACCTGATCCTGCTGGCGAAGAATCTGGAAGGCTACCAGAACCTTGTCCGGCTTACTTCGAAGGCTTACACCGAAGGTTTTTACTACAAGCCCCGCATAGATAAAGAACTTCTGGCCGAACATGGGAAGGGACTAATTGCGCTCTCGGCCTGTATGTCGGGAGTGCCTTCGGCCATGCTGGCTCGCGAAAGATTCGAGGAAGCGGCCGCTGCGGCTATCGAATTTGAAGAAATCTTGGGGAAGGGCAACTATTTCCTCGAAATCCAGGAACACGGATTAGAAGCGCAGGATCGTATCCGCAAGCCCCTGGTTGAACTCTCAAAACGCACGGGGGTTCCCTTGGTGGCCACTAACGATGCGCACTACCTCAGGCCAGAAGATGCCCGAGCTCACGATATCCTGTTGTGTATCGGCTCCGGCAAGACTGTTAAAGATACCAATCGCCTACGTTATCCAAGTCCCAACTTCTATGTTCGCTCACCCGAGGAGATGTGGCGGATCTTTGGTGACGAGTTAGCCGATGCCCTGACCCGCACTGTGGAAATCGCGGAAAGATGTGAGCTCAGCCTTCCGAAGAACGTCAACTACCTCCCAAATTATCCCATTCCCGAGTCTGACTCTAAACTGTGTATCGACGAATACTTCGAAAAGGTAATACGGGAAGGCTTTGAACGGCGGCGCCAGACCGTGTGGGATCGTCAGCTATCGCGGAACGAGTTAGAGCATCCGATTACGGATTATCAGACTCGACTGGCCAGCGAGATAGCTATGATTAAGCAAATGGGCTTCGCCGGATATTTTCTCGTCGTCTGGGATTTTGTTCGATACGCTCGTGAGCACTCTATACCTGTGGGGCCTGGCCGCGGCTCAGCCGCCGGTTCCCTGGTCGCCTACTGCCTGGAAATTACTGACATCGACCCCCTCAGGTACAACCTTATCTTCGAGCGTTTCTTGAACCCCGGACGAGTGTCTCTACCTGATATTGACATTGATTTCTGTGTGCGCGGGCGGGGCGCAGTTATTAATCACGTGGCCGACCTATACGGACGCGAGTCGGTGTGCCAAATCATCACCTTCGGGACACTCGCCTCGAGGGCTGCGATTAAGGACGTCGGAAGAGCTCTCGACATGCCTTACGCTGATGTCGATCGGATTGCCAAGCTTATCCCTCCGCCTGTTCGAGGCAGAAATGTGAGCTTGGCGCAGGCCCTCGAACAAGTTCCGGAGCTGAAGAAACAGGTTGAAACTAACCCTCAGGTTAAAGACCTAATGGAGATTGCTCAGCGCCTTGAGGGCTGTGCCCGCCACTCGTCAGTGCACGCTGCCGGCGTCGTTATCTCGCCCCTGCCGCTTCAGGAACTTATTCCTATCGCTGTTTCTAGCAAGGATGAACTGACTACCCAATACGTTATGTCCGACCTCGAAAAAACGGGCATGCTTAAGATGGATTTCTTAGCGCTTACCGCGCTTACCGTTATAAGTGACTGCTTAATGACGGTTAAGCAGATGCTTGGTCGGGAGATTAACTGGGCGGATTTAGCGCTTAATGACGAAAAAACGATGGCCGTTTTCGCAGAGGGTCGGACTGACGCCGTGTTTCAATTTGAATCTTCGGGCATGCAGGAGATTTGCCGCAAGCTTAAACCAAAAGGGGTCGAGGATCTAGCGGCATTGAATGCCCTGTACCGGCCCGGACCTCTCGACGGCGGCATGGTTGATGAGTTTATCCAGCGCCACCGCGGGAAAAAAACCGTCCGATATCTGATTCCCGAGATGAAGGAAATCCTGAGCAACACTTATGGGATCATAGTCTACCAAGAGCAGATTATGCAGTTGGCCCAGAGGCTGGCCGGTTACACGTTAAGCGAAGCTGATTTAATGCGACGGGCCATGGGCAAGAAAAAGCGGGAAGAAATGGCCGTCCACGAAGAGAAGTTCATCACGGGCGCCGTGGAACGAGGGATCAAGCGGGAGAAGGCCGAAAAGATATTTTCACTGATGGCGCAGTTTTCGGATTATGGCTTTAACCGCAGCCACAGTGTCGCGTACGCCTATCTCGCCTTTCAGACTGCTTACCTCAAGGCACATTTCCCAGAACACTTTTATGCGGCCGTCCTGTCGAGTGAGTCCCAGGACGCTGCAAAGGTGTTCAAGTATTCCAAAGAGCTCCGGTCCCAGGATATTCAGCTGTTACCGCCGGACGTCAACGAGAGTTATTCGGGCTTTACGCCGCTCACAGGCGCCATAAGGTTCGGCTTGGCTGCCATCAAGGGACTAGGGCAATCGACTATTAAAGCAATCATTGAGGCCCGTAAGACGGGTTTTTTTAAATCGTTTTTTGATTTCGCAGAGCGAATCGAGCAGGGCGCAATCAATAAGAGAGCGCTCGAGAGCCTGGTAGGTGCCGGGGCATTTGATTCGCTCAAACCTGAAGTCCGCGATTTGCGCGAATGGCGAGCTGCGCTGCACGCCTGCATCGATCCCGCGCTGGCCCGCTCGCTGCGAGCAAAACGTGAGCGCCTCCAGGGTCAGAATGGACTGTTTGCCGTCGTGGCAGATGATGATGGACCAGCAGAAGAGTTGCCCTGCAGTCCCAAACTTTGGACGCATACCGAGTTGCTTGCGAATGAAAAAGCGGCCCTGGGCTTTTATATCACCGGACATCCTTTGGGAGATTACGTTAGGCTGCTGCAGAGCCTTAAAGCCTTAAGGTCCGTGGAACTCTCAGGGCTGGTAAGCGGCGCTAGGATCTGTATTGGCGGGATTATTAACGACTTGCAACCACGGACCACCAAGAAAGGGGACAGGTTTGCACTGCTCCGGCTTGAGGACGAAGCGGGAGGAACCAAGTGTGTCCTGTGGCCGGATACTTACCGGAAATACTCTGCGATGCTGCAGAACGAATCGCCCGTTCTGGTTACAGGTCGCCTTGAACTCAGCGACGATAATCCTCCCTCCGTAATCGCTGATCAGGTGCAGAGTCTCGACGACATTCTCAAGAATCGGGAGCTGGTTGTTTTCCAAGTGCCGGTAACCGACGATCGGGAGGCGTTGTTCGATTCGATTCTCCACTTAATAAACACGCACCCCGGTAATTGCGATGTAACGCTCGAGACAGTAATTGATGCCGATACCCTGGTTCGAGTTAAGGTCAATCCGGCGCTGCGGGTAGCCCGCTCGCCCAAGCTGGAGTCGGCCCTGAAGCAACTGGGCTGTACCGTCAGAATCGAGTCGGTTGCAGAAACCGCAAAGTGCGTCTGATAATGGCAAAAGCGCTGAAGGTTCTCCCGACATCTTGATGACAGAGAATTGGTTCTTTCACTCTGCTTAATAATCCAACTTCATTTCGCAGCGTGGAATACTCGCACCGCAATAAAGCGAATCTCTCTCCTATACCTCTGTCGCTTTAGCAACCTTAGTATGGCTCTTTCCCCGAACACCCGGCTTGGCCGCTACGAAATCCGCGCACAAATTGGTGCGGGCGGCATGGGGGAAGTCTATCTGGCGCTAGATGCTCAGCTAAACCGCACTGTTGCATTGAA
>JACCSP010000197.1 GCA_013812905.1 Pyrinomonadaceae bacterium | reverse complement strand
AAAACTCAAATAGCCGTGCTCTTCCCGGCACGGGCGTTTGTAGTAGCTCCAATCTTGGTAGCAATAGACTTCGCCTGCATGAATAGTAAGATATAGTCCTGCCCGCCGGCCTTTGAATCAGTGCCCGACATATTGAAGCCCCCAAACGGATGCGCTCCCACCAAAGCACCGGTGCACTTGCGATTGAGATATAAGTTACCGACATGAAACTCACGTCGCGCGCGCTCGAGTCTGTTCTCATCGCCGCTATAGACCGCACCGGTCAAACCAAACTGCGTATCATTGGCGATCGTCAGCGCCTCATCGAAGTCATTCGCCTTGATCACGGCTAGTACCGGACCAAAAATTTCTTCCTGCTCGATGGTCGCTAAAGGCTTTACATCAGCGATGACCGTCGGCTCGATAAAAAATCCAGCCTCGCCGTCAGAACCGCCTCCCGCCACCAAGCGTCCTCCCTCCGACTGGCCCTTCTCGATGTAAGAGTTGATGGTCTTGAAGGCTTTTTCGTTGATGACGGCGCTCATACTAGTTTTCGGGTCGCGCGGATCACCGACCTTGATCTGTTGGGTTAGTTCGGCAATCCTTTCCAGCATGGGTTCGTAGACTTTCGCATCAATGATCGCGCGTGAACACGCCGAACATTTTTGACCTTGAAAACCAAATGCGGCTTGAACAACCCCGGTTGCCGCGTCGTCAAGATTGGCATCGTCGGCCACGATGATTGCGTCCTTGCCGCCCATCTCGGCCACCACACGCTTGATCCAGATCTGTCCTTCGTTGACCTTCGCCGCACGCTCGTTTATGCGCAAACCAACTTCCTTCGAACCGGTGAAGGCTACGTAGCGCGTCTTCGGATGGTCTACCACGACATCGCCCACTTCCGCGCCCGATCCAGTCATGAAGTTGACCACTCCCGCAGGCAGTCCGGCTTCTTCAAGCAGCTCGAAGAACTTGTAAGCGATGGTGGGAGCATCCGACGAAGGTTTGAGCACAACAGTGTTTCCGGCGACTACCGAAGCAACAGTCATTCCCGCCATAATTGCGAGTGGGAAGTTCCAGGGCGGGATGACGGCCCCCACGCCGAGCGGAATGTATTCGAGGCGATTTTCTTCGCCTGGAATCTTCGTGAGCGGCGGCGGGGTGGCATATCGCAGCATCTCGCGACCGTAGAACTCGCAAAAATCTATCGCCTCAGCGGTGTCACCGTCAGCTTCGGCCCAACTCTTAGCAACTTCGTGGATCATCCACGACGACATTTCATGTTTCCGTTCCCGCAAGAGCCCGGCGAGACGAAAGAGCAAATCCGCGCGGTCTGAAGCGCTCGTGTTCTTCCAGGTTTGGAACGTTTCGTGCGCCGTCTCGACGGCCCGAGTAGCCAGCTCTTTAGTTGCCTTCTGGAACCGGCCCACTACCTGAGTGCGATTAGCCGGGTTTATACTCTCCAACCTACCCTCGGTCTTGATTCGTTCGCCACCAATCACCAGGGGATACTCGCGGCCGAGCTCGCTTTGTACCTTGGTGATCGCATCCCGCATCGCCAGGGCATTTTCTTCCTTGCTGAAATCAGTAAATGGCTCGTTACGGAATTCTGTCGGCATATGAAGCTCCTTCACTCCCACTTCCCTGCTTTTTGCAGCTTCCGGATCTTGCGTTTTACAAGTTCGCGTTTAAGTGGGCTCATCTTGTCGATGAAAACAATACCGTCGCAGTGGTCAGTTTCGTGCAGCATGCAGCGGGCAGTAAGTTCCGTGTCGTCAAGTTCAAACTCGTTGCCATTAATGTCATGAGCGCGCACGACCGCTCTCAGACTGCGCTCGACAGGGGTAAAGATCCCCGGAAAAGACAAACAGCCCTCTTCCCCATTTTGCTCACCCTCGACGTGCAGAACCTCCGGATTGACCATGACGACACGCTGATCAGGATCTTTACCACCCGAGCAATCCATGACAAACAGTCTCTTAGGTACACCCACCTGTACCGCCGCCAGACCAACTCCTGGCGCTGAATACATGGTCTCAAACATATCGCCAATCAGCTTCTTGAGATCGTCTCCAAACTCAGTTACTGGCTCGCCCGGCGCATCAAGTATAGAATCCGGCCAGGTAACTATTTCCAGTAATGCCATTCTAAATTCCCCGTTTATCGGTATGGGCAGTCGCGGCTTCGGACTGCCTTCGATGTCGATATTACGCCGAACGATGCTTGCTTTGCCACCGAGCGCGCAAGTAAGGCCCTTCCCATTGTGGACTCTTAGTAACCCCGCAACTGCTCGCGGTACCCTTCAAAGTTGCGCTTCATCTCACCCAAACTGTCCCCGCCGAACTTTTCCCGCATCGCTGCCGCCATCACTAGGGCCACCATCGATTCAGCCACCACACCGGCAGCAGGTACAGCCGTGATGTCAGACCGTTCGAATCCAGCCGGCTCGTCTCGCTTAGTATCAATGTCTACTGAGCGCAATGGACGGCGAAGCGTAGAAAGCGGCTTCATGTGACCTCGGATGCGCACTTCCTCACTATTTGTTACTCCGCCCTCCAGTCCACCAGCCCGATTGGTCTCGCGAATGAACGCCCTCGTTTCGCTGTTGTAAGCAATCTCGTCATGAATCTCTGAACCAGGAAGACTACTAGCCTCAGCGCCGGCTCCAATAGCCACCGCTTTCACCGCCGGAATCGACATCACCGCCTGGGCCAAACGACCGTCCAGCTTTAGATCCCAGGCTGTGTGTGATCCCAGTCCGGGCAGAAGCCCACGAGCGACGACTTCGAAAACTCCACCCAGCGTGTCGCCGGCTTCGCGCCTTTGATCTATCGACTCAATCATTTGCTGCTGGATGGTTACATTCGCACAGCGCAAAGGCGCGTCTTCGGGAATAGCGGCTATCCGATCCCATGAAAGTTCCAACGGCACATCCGGAATACCACCAAGCTGAATCACATGACTGCGAATCTCAGCCCCGAACACAACCAGCAGCTGCTTCGCGACCGCCCCGCTAGCAACCCGTGCTGCTGTCTCGCGGGCGGACGCGCGTTCAAGTACATTTCGCAGATCGCGCGCGCCAAACTTCTGTCCGCCTGCCAGATCGGCGTGGCCTGGACGTGGTCGTTTCAAACGTCGAGATTTCTCCGGGTCAATCTCCCTAGGCTCGACCGCCATTACTTCGGTCCAGTTTTGCCAGTCCTTGTTTTCAATCATTAGGGCCAGGGGGGAGCCCAAGGTCAGACCATGCCGGACGCCACTGAGGATCTCCACCTGGTCCTCCTCGATCTTCATGCGGCCTCCGCGGCCATACCCCCACTGGCGTCGCTTAAGCTCGTGGTTGATTAATCCAAGGTCAACTGGCATGCCCGCGGGTAAACCTTCGACAACCGCGACCAACGCGCGGCCGTGAGATTCTCCAGCTGTTGTGAATCTGATCATATCAGGGGTAAGCGGTCTAGTAATGTCAGTCTTTTTTCATGCGTCATCGTGTCATTTCGTGGATCGCGTCTTTAGCCCCGGAAGGCGGACCACTAAAACACACGAAAATCACCAACTCAAAGCACTTTCCTCACATATAAAACCAGCGAACATGCTTAACCGTTACACAGTCATTTTTTGAGTCACTACGGTAGTCACCAACAACGGACAACTAACGACTGACCACGGACCAACTACGTCAGCTGCAATTCGCGGTCCCGCAGATACTTGATGCGGTCTCGAAGTTCGGCCGCTTTCTCGAATTCAAAACGCTTCGCCGCTGCGCGCATTTCGACTTCCAGTCGCGTGATGGTAGCTTCGATGTTTTGGGCCGTGTATTCCTCAATCTCATCGAGTTCCAGTGGAACTTTGAAGTAGTCCGCTTCGGAAGCCGAGATCAGGGTTGATTCAATGGGTTTAACGATCGTCATGGGTGTAATTCCCTGCTCCCGGTTGTAAACCTCCTGGATTACGCGGCGGCGACGAGTTTCATCCAAAGCGCGCTTCATGGAATCGGTTACACGGTCGGCGTAAAGAATCGCTTTGCCTTCCGAGTTCCGCGCTGCCCGTCCGATCGTCTGAATTAAAGACTGCTCAGACCGCAAGAACCCCTCCTTGTCTGCGTCGAGGATTGCCACCAGGGAAACTTCCGGCAGGTCTAATCCTTCACGCAGCAGGTTGATTCCAACCAGTACATCGAACTCGCCGCGGCGCAGATCGCGCAGAATTTTAATACGCTCCAGAGTTTCTATATCCGAGTGCAAGTAACGAACTCGAACGTCAACCTCAGTGAAGTATTCGGTAAGATCCTCCGCCATTCTTTTTGTCAGAGTAGTTACTAACACCCGCTCATTTCGCTCGGCCCGGAGTCGGCATTCCTCCAGCAGGTGATCGATTTGCCCTTTGACTGGATGTATCTCAACAACTGGATCCATCAAACCCGTGGGCCGAATGATCTGCTCAACAACTTCACCACCCGACTTGGTCAACTCATAAGGGCCTGGAGTGGCAGAAACGTAAATTGTCTGTCCGATGCGCCCCTCAAATTCCTCGAAATTTAACGGGCGATTGTCCATCGCCGAGGGTAAACGGAATCCATATTCAACCAACGTTCGCTTCCGCGACTGGTCGCCTTCAAACATGCCTCTCACTTGCGGAATCGATTGGTGCGATTCATCAATTACCATCATCGTGTCCCGCGGGACATAATCGAGCAGCGTAGGCGGGGGGTCGCCAGGGTTCTTGCCGGTGAGGTGACGTGAATAATTTTCAATACCTCGACAAAAACCCATCTCCTTGATCAATTCGAGATCGAACATCGTGCGCTGATGAAGCCGCTGCGCCTCTAACAGCTTACCTTCGGCGATAAGCTTTGGCTCCCACCACTCCAGCTCGGCGCGAATTGATTTGAGCGCACGCTTAATGGTGCTCTTCGGCATGACATAATGGCTCTTGGGGTAGATAGGAACCCGGGAAGTATGCCGCTGAACCACCTCGCCGAGTAGAGGATCGATCGTGGAGATGGAATCGATCTCATCGCCCCACAACTCTATCCTAAACGCCTGGTCCTGATAGCTTGGGTAAACCTCGATTACATCACCGCGCACCCGAAATGTGCCGCGCTGAAAGTTTATGTCGGAGCGTTCATACTGCAGCTCGACCAACCTCTGCAACAAGGCGTCGCGTGCAATGCGGGCGCCCGGCTCCAGAAAGAGCAACATGCCATAGTAAGCATCCGGGTCGCCCAGACCGTAAATGCACGACACGCTGGCAACCACGATTACATCGCGCCGCTCGAAAAGCGCGCGGGTAGCCGACATCCGCAAACGGTCTATTTCTTCATTGATAGTTGCTTCTTTTTCAATATAGACGTCGGACGACGGTACGTACGCTTCCGGCTGGTAGTAGTCGTAGTAAGAGACAAAATACTCGACAGCGTTCTCCGGAAAGAGAGACTTGAATTCCTGATAGAGCTGCGCGGCCAGCGTTTTATTGTGAGCTAGAACCAGCGCCGGACGTTGTGTCTGTTGAATTACACTGGCTATGGTGAAAGTCTTGCCGCTGCCGGTTATCCCCAGCAGCACCTGGTCCTTAAAGCCATCTTCGAGGCCCCGTATTAGGCCGTCGATAGCTTGAGGCTGATCCCCCTTGGGCCGGTATTCCGATTGCAATTTGAAAGGCATTGGATCCTGAATAGTAGATGCTAAAAGGTGAATTGTGGAAAGACGGCGGCAATCCACACCGCGTCACTTGCAGTCAAGAGGCAACTCTGAGCTAAAGGATTGAATACTGCGCAAAAGAATCAGGCCATGAATGAAGCGGCTGGTCAGTTCGTTTACGGCCTTAAACCTGTAACGCCATTTACGACATTTCTCACGCAGCGGTGGACATTTTTAACGTGGCTCGCGACTGATCTGGAAAATTGCCTCCCGCACCGCTGAACGAATTTCACTGGGCAGCGATCTACGTTGGGCCAGTCCGTAAAAAGCCGTCAGGATCTTTGGTTCTCCACTCAAAGCGAGAAGCTTAATCACGGCCAGCCGGAGTTGGATATTTGGATGATCCTCGATTACTCGCATTAGCGGTTCAACTTCTCCTGCCTTAGCGACCAGGAAGAGCAGTGAAAATGCGCTGTAAGCGTTCTGCTGGCCCTCGCCCGTCAAGGTGTCTACCGCATGATCCGCCAAGCCAGAGCCCACCAGTGCAGCACCGATGTTTCGGCGCTCTTCAGGTGAGCCTTGCATCAAAACGTTATTCAAGAATGAAGCAGCCAAATCGGGGTTGAGGTCGTAAAAAGCGCGGACGGCTACGTTCCTGACCTCTGAAGAAGGATCATTCAGCGATCTTTTAATTAGGTCAAAAGAATCATCCTGGCCAATCTGTTTTCGATCAGTAACACTAGCCACCGTTGACTCAGCCCTACGATGCGCAAGATCGGCCGCGGCTCGCCGTAAAACGGCTTGTTGTTGGCGCCAACGTTCGTCCTCTAAGTGACTGTGCTTTTCTGCTTTCGTTGCAGAACCCTTGTCTTCCACCAAACAAAAACCTCTTCAACTGTCCAATCGACGACCGAAGTCTGTGCGGTGTGGCGGCGCCTCCCTCACTCTTCCTCTCATGCGGTGGACTCGCCAAGTACCGGGCTTGGCAACTAACTTTGCTGGCCCTTGCCGGACTCCGGCTGGGTGTCCAGGCTGTCCACGTTATCGCCCGCGAAACTTTCGGTCGCTTCTGGCGCTATCATTTCCTCAGGCGGGAACCGAGATCGCGCGCTCACGGAGGCGTGCGCTGCCAAAGTTAGAGGACGGTTGGGCTGCAAGTTTTCAAGCGCGCTCTCGCTGGTAAGATTTTGGTTGCCACGCTCCTCCGCTGTCGGCTGGAGCAACCTGAATTTTGTGATGACCAATCGACTTACACTTAAGCCGATGCTGCTGTCCAAATCGCATAGCTGTTCGGCTAGAATTCTCTGTGACACTCTTTCGAATGCGAGCCGAAGTTCTTTACCTGCAACGGCGGCTTCATCAGCTAAAACCATCTCAAAATCGTGACCGGCCTGCACTCGCCGGCGTGCGTGATTACGCAGCAAGACTCCCGCCTGGTTATGAACTCTTCCGGTGGCGACCACGACTAAATGGGAAGCTTCGGTCTCGAGCTCCTGGTCGATGGCCCAACGCGCAAAAGCTGGCGTGAGGTCTCCATCGCGCGCCATCAGAAGAAATGACTCGCCGGAAATGTTGGCCATCATTTGTCCGTAGCCGTCACCGCTGGAAGGACCAACCGCAATCTCACTTTCAGGAACCCCCTGCTCGCGCAATAGATAGTGAAGCCGGCTAATCAACCATGAACCGTCTTCCAAAAGCGAGGAAGCCAAGCGAGTCGGTGCAAGCACTTCTTCCACCTTCTCATCCGCAACAGCACAGCCGCATTCGCTGCAGGTTGCGTCGCTAACGGTAACCACGGCCAGCGCATGAGCAGTCGGGAGTCTAAACAGCGCATGACCTGTCTTACGGCAACTTACCTGTACCTCACGGCCCACCAATCCGGCATCCTCAAGTCTTCCTATTGAGGACTCATAAGACTCGACTGCGTCTCCAGTAAGGAGCTTCGCGGCATAACCTTCAACATGTGCCTCCTTGGCCCGCCGCAGAAAGATCCTTGCATTTGCATCCTCCAAGAGTGACGCTGCCCGGATGCGTTCACCCATTGTCTCCTTACGCAAGCTGGTGTAGAGGGAGTCGGTATCCTGCCTTGCTATAAAGCGCTTAAAGCCGTCATGCACTCCTGTTTTTCCATGCTGCCACTGCGGAGGCCCCTCGGCATTGGTCTCAATGCTGCCGGATTCCCTTTGAGTGAGGATTACTTCGCGCACCTCGCGACAAAATGCGTCAAGTTTCCTATAGGGCTCTGAAGTGCTAGTTTCATAGACCAGGCCCGCGCGGATGAGAGGAGCATCTTCCTGGTTGTCGTCGAAAACGATAAAGAATATATGATCCTTAAGACAGAATAGATCACCTCGGACATAAGCTTCTTGTTGTTCAGACTCTGAGAAGAGGGCAATTGCGGCTTCTATCTCATCGACGCGCTCCGGGCCAGCCAACACATGGTTGAAGAGATTCAACCTGGCCGACCGAATTAGAGGAACCAGATTCTTTTCCCGCAGCTCCTCGAGCATACGAATGCGTCCTGGTCCATCTAATTTGAGACTTAGCGTCTTGCTCTCGATAAATAACATAGACCCTTACCTTCTGCCTGGTCTGCTTCTCTTTGCCGTGGTCCTAATTTGGTGGACTAACTTTGATCGTGACCATTTCCTGCGTCGCTCCTTTAGCCGGAAAACGTCGCTGGCGCGCGATTCGCAGGGCCAGCGCCTCGTATGCTTCCATGCCGGATCGGTGATTAGCTATTGACGCCTGCGCTACTCGGCCACCTTCGATGTGCAAAACGACCTTTACTGAGTGAATCTCGGCAGTAGCTTCGGTGGTTTTTTCATCAGCTCTGGTATTAGGTTTTGCTGTCGAAGACTTGACACCGAGTTCCTCCGAGCTTTTCATCTCTTTCTTATTAATCGACGAGGTTCGGCTTGCATGACGCGTTGAGTGCTCCAGGTCCAGTGTGACGTCTTTCCCTCTCGCGACTGTGCGCTGGACTCTTGAATTGATCGGGAAATCAGTCCTGGGCCGATTCTGCGATAGGGCTTCGCTGCCCTCCCGCACTAAGGTGTTGTTAATCGTTTGATGTGAGGGTGCGGACACCGCGGCAGACAAGACCCTCTTCCCAAATCCTCCTATTACGGCGATTGCTGTTGAGATGCCCATGAGCAACAGGCCAGCCGCTGCCATCCCCAGAATCGGCCTGCCAAAGCGATTAGCGGGGGCTGGGGGTAGAGATAAAAACATTGAAGCTGTATCCATATCTCTTTCAGACACATCAAGAGTCGCTGAGGGGGGGAGGAGGAGCGCACGTGACAACGGCTCGCCCGGTGTAATCTTCTCGACGTCTACCTCCTCCTCGCCCCAACAGCCCAGTAACTCCGAGACCACCTTCTGCAGTGAGTTCTC
This sequence comes from Pyrinomonadaceae bacterium, assembly GCA_013812905.1. Lineage (GTDB taxonomy): Bacteria > Acidobacteriota > Blastocatellia > Pyrinomonadales > Pyrinomonadaceae > PSRF01. The sequence goes on along the minus strand of JACCSP010000197.1, from coordinate 6,511 downwards.
GATCGATCGTCGTGTCGGCCGGATAAGCGGGTTAAAATTAAATGAGGCTGCTGGTTGAGCGAGAGCCACGCAAACTGCCTGCAGACCGCTCAGTCTATCCAGTTGAGCATCGACCAACTCTCCCTCATTAAAGAAAAAGCTAGCTGGGCTGTTTGGGTATTCAATCAGCAATCTCCCCGTCTTTCGTTGGTGACGAAGAATGCCAACCAGATCCGACAAAGGATAATCATTTAAGTGACCGGTCAGGACGAGGAAGCGACCATGTTGCATTTTGTTGGCTCCTTATTCTTACTTTGGGGGCGAGTTTCGCGGCCCGGCGCGTCTCACTTACAAAAAGGCGCTACGCGGCAGGCCAGGTTAAGCTTCGGAACTGTATCGGATAGTTTTTGGGCTAGACCGCGGTCCAGGGTCTCGAGAATTCTAAATTCCGCAATCAAGTCAGCTAACTTTCCCATCTCCTGATAAGAGAGAGCCAGCCCAAAATGAGCTTTAGCCATGTCAGGTCTCAGAAGCGTTGAGCGCTTGAAGGCATCAGCGGCGTTTTTATATCGACCCATACCGAAGTAATGAAGACCTAAACCGTAATGCGCTTCAGCAATCTCGGGATTAAGAACTGTTGCTTGCTTGAAGGCTTTACCGGCCTCCTGATCTTTTTTCAGTCTTAGGTATGCATGTCCCAGGCTCAGGTAAACCTGGCCGGACGGTTCCAATTCGAGGGATCGCTGGTAGGAGTCGACTGCTTCCGTTAAGGCCCCCACATCAAAGTACTCGAGGCCCTTTTCGTAGTAGGCAACGGCACCTTTGCGAGCAGGAAACCTATTGCCAGTTTCCGTAGGCTCTTTAACCTTAACCCTCTTTACGGCGGGGGAAATGTCATTTGTCGGCGCTAAGGAAATCGCCGCCAGTCCTGTTTTGGTGTCTCGAGGCTTATTAAACCCAGCATCGGAACGCGTTAGAGTCTCACTCCCGTATTTTGCACGTTCGGCTAACTCAGGTGGCTCACCCCTGACATCCATTAAGAATGGCCGATCCGAAGTCGTTAATTTGTCAGGCCGGATTTCAGCGCTAACTGGGTTTGCAAGTCTTAAAAGCCTGGAAGAAACCGTGGGCAGCAAAATCGCTGGAGAAATAGGGTTGACCAATTTGGAGACGCTGTCATCGAAGTAATAGGCTATCTCCCTATATGTGACCTCGACGGGCTCATGCCTGAGTTCGCCATTTTCAAATAGAACCAAGCTGGTCACCATCCTTCTCCAATTCCCGAAGGCATCAAATTCGTATTCGTAGTTTTCCCGGCTAAGAATGGACCCGTCACTGCCACGCAGCGTCATCTCAATAATGTTGCCCCGGTCGCTATACCTGTACTCTTCCCTGCCGACAGAAGAGTGCGCAACTGGGTAGGATGCATTGTCAATCCTGTCCCCAGTAAGACCATAGGTGGTGATTTCCAATAGCTGCAGGGGCCCTTCCATGAGTTTTCCCGACTTGAGACCCAGTTTCGCCGTGTGAATCTTAACTCTCCGCACGGACCCTGTTAGGCCGTCTTGGTCTTTCGTGCTGTCCAGGATTGATACGGATGCAGCTGGCCGGCCGCCGGTAACGCTGTTCTGTGCCGGAGCGGGATCAACTGAGATTATGACGGCGACCAATAACCACGTCCAAGTCCTACATCTTTTCGAATTGGTATACATTCCATTTCAAAGGTCGAAACACCGCCTCCATGGTTCGATGTCAAGTCGAACAAACCCGGCGACGTGCGGTAAGTGAGTTTTGCAGAAATTCCGTTCCGGTTGCGTCGGACTTGGAATGGGTCGTAGATGTTATAGTGAGCAAACGCTACCGCGGCGCCCATTACCTACATCTTGTGCAAATCGTGACAAATCATACAATAAGTTGTAGCGGATTGCTAGTTGATTATCGCAAGTGAACGTGGCAGCTATTACAGTATTAGATTCGCACTGTAACCGTTAGAGCGTGAAGCAAAATCGTGACCGACATTTAGATCACAACTAGGCGTTGTTGTTGACCCGAATGTTAAAGGTTTATTTGGTTTCTATTCCTCCCCTGCACCCGGCCCAAAGCTCTCTCGGGGGACGGTCAGACTTGCCCGTCAGCATTTTTCAGGAGGGTAACGCATAACTGAGTATCAAATGAGAGCTAATGTTGGCTAAGCCGACATCGAAGCTATTGTTCGTCAGTGAATTTGTAGCCAATTCCCCAAACCGTTAAGACCATTTGGGGATTCTCTGGATTATCTTCAATCTTCGCCCGCAACCGATTGATGTGTGAATCGATCGTGCGGTCATAGCCTTCGTAGGAATAATCCCAGATCTTTTCAAGGAGGTACTTACGAGGGAACACCCGCCCGGGGTTCGACGCGAAAAGGCGCAGGAGATCAAACTCTTTGGGAGTCAATTCAACCTGGCGCTCTCCAATTGTCACTTCTCGACGCGCCGGATCGATTCGCAGCTTGCCGCGAACAATGGGCGCCTCATCTCTCGCGGGGTCAGAAGTCGAGGCGTTTCTAGTGCGTCGCAAGACCGTTTTGATCCGCGCTTCAAGCTCTCGGAGACTAAAAGGTTTGGTGATGTAATCATCCGCGCCCATTTCCAGGCCGAGAACTTTGTCGACTATGTCGTCCTTCGCAGTGAGCATTAGTATCGGCACGTAACCGACCTTTTCCCTTAGCTCTTTGCAAACAGCCAAGCCGTCCATTTTTGGCAGCATCAAATCAAGAACGACAGCATCCGGAGGATCTTCCAATGCTGTCTTCACCCCAGTAACGCCATCTTCAGCCGTCTTTACTTGATAACCTGCACGAGAGAAATACTCGCTGATCGCCGTAGATATGTTTTCATCATCTTCCACTACGAGCAATGAGATTTTGCGCTCGCCTGGTCCGACTTCAGGAGGGATGTCTTTGGCAATTTTCTGTCTGTCAGTGGCTGTTCCCATAGAGTGATCCAGTCTGAAACTGACAAGCAGGAGGCTCGGGGGTTGCACTAAAAGGATTGGTAGTAGAACGGAAAGAATAGTACAAGACAAGAGGGTTAAACTCAAGCTCCAAGTTTCGCGAGCTCAAAGGATAGGACCCTAGCATGGAGGGGCGGGTCAGCGAGCTCTCAACTACGCGCCGATTGGTCGGGTGAGTGAGTTGTATTAGCGGCTCTTAGGTGGTTCCAAGGGGCAGTCCGTCTCTTCTTTGCGCTCATAGCTTTGATGCGTAAGCTTAGACTTGAGCCTGATCCAACCGCGGTTGACCTAGACTTTGCTGCGCTAGATCTGGCCGCAGTCACCAGAAAATGAAAGCGCCAAAATGGGCATTCATGCACACGGGATGGATTAGAATGAACAAAAACAGCGAAGAAGGAGTGAATATGAACCCAGAAGAGCGAAGCAAACTAATTGCCAAGTATAACGACGGATACAATGAAGTGACGGGCGCGCTGAAGGATTTCCCAACCGAGCTGCTGACGGCTCGACCTCTGTCAGGAAAATGGACCGCCTGCGAGATAATTCATCACCTGGCAGACAGCGAGAGCACTTCTGCGCTGAGGCTCCGAAAACTACTGGTTGAAGAAAGGCCGGTAATTCAAGGTTACGACCAAGATCAATTCGCCATCCATCTCAAGTATAACGAGCGGGACACCGGACCGGCGCTCGACGCATTTCGTGCTGCGCGGGCAACGACCGCGCAGGTCCTTGCGCTCATGTCTGACGACGACTGGCAACGCGATGGTGAACATACAGAGAGTGGACGCTACTCCGCGGAAACCTGGCTAACGATCTATGCTGAGCACGCTCACAACCACGCTGCGCAGATCAGACGACTCCGATCAGCCCTCAACATTTAGATCCTTCAAACATAAATCTCTGGTTAGCTTGACAAAGGTTTTTGGCGCGAGCAAAATCCGGCTCGCTTCTGATATCTAACTTAACTCAATCTTGATTGACCGAGCCAGCCGCAAATGATGGGCGCCTCCACTCTACTGCAAACATCTCTTTCCGATCTTAAGTTAGAACGAAGGGGAAAGGTCCGCGATGTGTACGCCCTTGACGACGTACACTTATTGATCGTAGCAACGGATCGGATTTCCGCATTCGATAGCGTGTTGCCCACACCGATCCGGCGCAAAGGCGAAGTCCTGATCGCGCTCTCACAATTTTGGTTTAAGAGGCTTGGTCACATCGTGCCTCACCACATGGTGACTACTGACGTGCAACGTATGCCGGATGTCGTTCGCCGACATTTCGACGAGCTGAATGGCCGCTCAATGTTAGTCAAGCGAGCTGAGGTGTTTCCTGTGGAATGCGTCGTAAGAGGATATTTATCCGGTTCTGGGTGGAAGGACTATTTACGAACGGGAGAAGTCTGTGGACATAAACTCCCAGTAGACTTGCAAGAGTCGGCAGAACTGCCCGAGCCCATTTTCACCCCTGCAACTAAGGCCACTGAAGGTCACGATGAAAACATCAGCGAGGCGCAGGTGTGCGAGTTGCTCGGCGAGGAGACCACTGAATTCCTGCGTGAGACCTCGCTGAGCCTCTACAACGAAGCTCGACACTACGCGCGCAGTCGCGGAATAATCATCGCAGATACCAAGTTTGAGTTTGGGCGCGTCAAGGACGGTCAAATAACTCTTATCGACGAAGCGCTTACTCCCGATTCTTCTCGTTTCTGGCCGCTGGATTCCTACGTGCCAGGAAAATCTCAGCAATCATTCGACAAGCAATTTGTGCGAGACTATCTCGAAACTGTCAGCTGGAACAAGAAGCCACCCGCTCCACCCATACCCGCGGACATAGCCGAGGCAACCACCGGTCGCTACCTGGAAGCCTACAAGCTCATTACTGGAAGAGATCTCTAATATTAGGTTGATCTTCGAATTTTGTTAATTGTCCGTTGGTAACCGGTCGTGCAGATGCGCACCAAACTTGAAGCCCTGATAGAGGAAATGCTGGACGGCCAGATCTTGCTAGACGAAGCCGTTGCTGAATTCGAGAGACTCTACATTGAGAAAGCGCTTGCCCGGCATAAGAAACATCTGTCAAATACCGCAAAAGTGCTTGGTATTCACCGTAACACTCTCTCAAAACGTGTCACAGCTTACCAGAAGAACGCACGTTCTCTGACCCGTAAGCAATCCCCGCGCTGACCGTTCCCCGTCCCCCTGCAAATCGGGGTTGACAATTGGCTCAAAGAGGCATTATTCTTGGCACTCAGCCACGGTGAGTGCTAATAAATAAATAGTTGAGACTGCTTTCAAACCAACCAGCAACAGGGTTTAGAGCCCAAATCTAGAAGGAGAAAAAAAGAACTATGGCAACGAATATCAAACCTCTCCACGACCGCGTGATCGTCCGCAGAATTGAAGAGGGTGAACAGGTTCGCGGAGGCATCATCATTCCCGACACCGCGAAGGAAAAGCCTCAGGAAGGTGAAGTCGTGGCCGTTGGCGCGGGCAAGTACAAGGAGGATGGCACCAGACAGACACTGGATGTCAAAAAGGGAGACCGGGTGCTGTTCGGCAAGTACAGCGGTTCAGAGATTAAGATCGACGGCGAAGAGCTCATGATGATGCGCGAGGACGAGATTCTTGGCATCATCGAACGCGCCGGAGCAGCAAGCGGAACTGGCAAAAAGGGCGGAAAGTAGTCAAGGGAAGACTCAGCCGCTTTTTAATTTGACCAACATTCAACTTTAGCAGGAGAAAAAGATAGATGGCAAAGCAAGTAATTCATGGCGAGGAGTCGCGCGCGGCGATTTTGCGCGGAATCAATCAACTCGCCGACGCTGTGAAAATCACGCTCGGCCCTAAGGGTCGCAACGTTGTAATTGACAAGAAATTTGGCTCGCCAACCATTACCAAAGATGGCGTGACCGTCGCCAAAGAAATTGAACTAAAGGATGCCCTCGAGAATATGGGCGCCCAGATGGTTCGGGAAGTTGCTTCCAAAACTTCCGATGTAGCCGGCGACGGAACCACCACTGCTACGGTTCTCGCCCAGGCGATTTTTCGTGAGGGCGTTAAAACAGTGGCTGCCGGAGCTAACCCGATGGCTCTCAAACGCGGCATCGACAAGGCTGTTGAGCGGGCGGTGGAAGAGATCAAACGCCTTTCCAAGCCTGTTAAGGGCGACATGATTGCGCAAGTCGGAACAGTTTCCGCCAATGGCGATCTGACGATTGGAAATATCATCGCTGAGGCGATGAACAAGGTCGGCAAGGACGGCGTTATCACAGTTGAAGAGTCGAAGACGATGGAGACATCGCTCGAAGTCGTCGAGGGCATGCAATTTGACCGGGGATACCTCAGCCCCTACTTCGTCACCGATCCTGAGCGGATGGAAGCGTCGCTGGAGAATCCGCTGATTCTCATTCATGAAAAGAAGATTAGCTCGATGAAGGATTTGCTGCCGCTCCTTGAGCAGGTTGCCAAAATGGGCAAGCCCATGCTGATCATCGCAGAGGACGTTGAAGGTGAAGCGCTGGCCACGCTGGTGGTCAACA
>JACCSP010000322.1 GCA_013812905.1 Pyrinomonadaceae bacterium | reverse complement strand
GGAAGGAACGGAGCATCGAACGGGCCATTGACTATGTAATTAACGGCCAAGGCGACGAACTCCCAAACTTCGACTGATTTGTCAGTGGCACTCGATCATTCGCTCTGATGTCAGAACGGCGAGCGGTAGCGACCCGGTCTGATCTGCGGCGGCTCTCAGCGATCTCCAGAACCAACGGCCTTATGCTTTCCAGTTGAGACCGGGTCGCTAACGCTCGCCGTTCTGACATGACTCGGTGGCTCTGACAAGAGAAACAGGTACAATGGCGGCGAATGACCCGTCGAATTATTGTTGCTTTACTGAGATTCGCCTTCCGCGTCTATTTCCGGCGTGTCGAAGTCGACGGCATTGAAAACGTGCCGCGGACGAGTTCGGTTATCTTCGTTCTAAACCACCCGAACGCTCTCGTAGACCCAGCCTTCCTACTTTGTTTAGCGCCACGGCGGGTTTCCTTTCTGGCGAAGGCGCCGCTATTTAACACTCCAGTTCTGGGATTTCTGGTTAGGGCGCTTGAGGCCCTTCCAGTCTATCGCCGGCAGGACGAAGGCGAGGACGTCTCTCGTAACCTCGAAACGTTTGCCGCTGCTCGCAAACTACTCGCAAAGGGCGGAACGATTGGCATCTGTCCCGAAGGCGTCTCACATGACGAACCAAGACTACGCCCCATCAAGACAGGTGCGGCGCGCATAGCTCTCGGTGCGGTGTCGACCGGCGAAGTCACGGATCTCAAGATTGTCCCAGCCGGTCTTTACTACACGTCAAAGACGACTTTTCGCAGCGCGGTATTGCTCCACTTCGGGAAGCCTATCGAAGTAACTCGCTTGGAGCTGGAGGCAGACGGCAACCCGCCGCGAGCCGACGTACGAGACCTTTCAGACAGCATTGAATTGGGGCTCCGCGAAGTGATGCTTGACGCTGAGCATGAGGAAGCGCTGCACACAATTGCGCGTGCGGAGAGGATTTTTTCGGAGGAAGGAAAAGACGGCAACGACAGTCTGGCGGGAGAGCTGCAGCTCCAGCAACGGTTTATTAAGGCATACAAAATCCTGCGCGATCGCGCACCTGAGCGTCTGGCAAGACTCGACGTGCGCATGACCCGCTTCGAAGAAGAATTGAAACAGGCGGGGGTAGACCCGGACGATCTATCGCCGCCAACCTCCACCCTTAACGTCTTTAGCCATCTGATGAGTCGTGGACTGTTATTCCTGCTACTGATCGTGCCTGCGACGCTGGGGCTCCTGATTCATTATCCCGCCTATCGGCTGGGTGGCTATCTGTCGACCAGGTTCTACCAGGACTCCGACGACGTTATCTCAACAATTAAGATCATCTCCGCAATGCTGCTCTTTCCTTTGACGTGGTTGATTCTGGGACTGCTGACGTACAAATTTCTGGGTGGGACGGTTTCTCTGGTTGCGCTGCTGGTCGTGCCGGCGGCGGGCTACGTTGCGATCAGATTTTCAGAAGAGCTCGACAGATTCTTCGGAGGATTAAGGGCTTTGGCTTTCTTTTTGAGGAGGAGAAGGTTCTTCGTGAGGCTCATTGCTGAACGCAGTGCAATTCGGAACGAAATTCGGGCGCTCGGAGACGAAGCCGCAATTGCCACCCAGTAACCAAGCTTTCAAATTTTAGAAAAGGGGAAAGGGAACATACAAGACGCCGTTATTTTTTGCGCGCCTTGGAACCGGCACTCTTGCCCGCACGCTTCTTGGCACCGGCGGCGCGCACCGTTCGACCCTTGCGCCCTTCGCTCTGAATCTTTCCGGCACGCATAAGGTTCTCGTAGCTGCCTCTCACGACGTTTCTGGCGACGTTTACCTGCTCCGCAAGATCGCGCTCACTAGGCAAATAACTCCCCACCGTCATTGCTCCCGACTCAATCAGGCCGGTGAGCTGCTCCGTGATCTGCTTTGTCAGCGACTCCGGCCTCTTGCGGTTGACACGTATAGTTGTTTTCACTGGTTGACCTCCTTGTAATCGACAGATTGTATGATCCGAGGGGAAAGGGAAGTTTATGCGGCTGGGATTGAAGTGTCAATATACGCGTGGGCCAGGGTGATGTTCAAAGTCCAAAGTCCAACGTCCAATGTCCAAAGTCCAGCTTGCAAGGTTCAAGGTCTCATCGGCATGACTGAGTTCTCAATCTGAGACGTTGGACATTGGACGTTGGACTTTGGACTGTCGTTTCAGAGCTCCGTGCTTGCGCAGTATCTCGAGTGTTCGCTCGAGAGGAAGCTCCTGGATAGTGTGGCCTCGGCTGGTTGTTGTGGTCGCGCGAAACAGCGAATTGTAGATCGCCTCTTCCGTCGCCTCGATTACGGCAAGGAACAGTGGTGACATTGCATCGTTTGGTAGCAACTTTGTATTTCGCGCGCTGTTGCGATCACCGGCGTTACCTGCTACCCGGATGCGCACATCACCGGAGGTCGAAAAGGCAATTGCGTAATCGCCGCTGCCATTACTGCCGGTCGCGCCTGTTTTCGCCAGACCCATCATGGCACGCGCCGCCATTCGCCCCAGATTTCGAGCGTCAACCGGGGCGTCGGTGGCGATCACGATGATGATCGAACCGTCAACTTCGTACGAATTCCCGCTCTCTCCCTTGTCTGGAGCAGTGGAGCCTTTTTTTTTCTGATGCGCGACGCCAGGTTGGTCCTTTAGATAGTACTGCTCAAGCTCGCGGCCGACTGGAGCCCCATTGATTGTGAGAATGCCGCCGAAATTCGTCTGCACCAACACCCCAATTGTGAAACCGCCCAACGCAGCCGGCAACTTTCGTGAGGCCGTACCGATGCCGCCTTTGAAGCCGAACGCTACCGTGCCTGTTCCGGCTCCTACCGAACCCTCGTCGACCGGTCCGCTTTTTGCAGTCTTGATCGCTGCCAAAACATCAGCGCTTGTGACATGGCGTCTACGAATTTCATTCAGATATCCATCATTGGTTTCCGCTACTACAGGATTAACCGACTGAACATTTTCATTGCCGGGCAAGGCGAGCATGTAATCCAGCACGGCATCGGCAACGCGCGGCACACTCAGGGTGGAGGTGAGGAGGATGGGAGTTTCGATCTCACCGAGCTCGTTGACCTGGGTTGAGCCCATTAATTTTCCAAAGCCGTTTCCGACAAAGACCGCCCCGGGTACTTTTTCTAAGAAAGGATTGGCGTTGTGAGGCAGGATAGCCGTCACGCCGGTACGAATGTTTTCGCCGCGGACGATTGTGGTGTGACCAACCAGCACTCCCGCGACGTCGGTAATCGCGTTGAGTGGGCCGGTAGGCAAAATGCCGACTGTGATGCCTGCATCACGCACACGTGGGCGCTGGATGTTCTGCAGACCTGAGCGGTTTGCTGATGGTCGCACGGTTAACAGCGAGGTCATTAGGATCGTAATAAGAACAACTCCAGCGGTTAGCAGGGGAGGCTTGTTTCTACCGCGAAGTCGCCGATCCATAGCGGCTAATTGGCAATGACGGCAATTAATGCCGGGATAGTCAGCCACAACAATCCCTTTATGAGGAAGAATAGGAATCCCCAGAATCCTAAAGTCTTAATCCACTTCCTTAGTCTCATTTTGAAGTACTCTATGACTGCCTTCGAAAATACGCAAAGTCCCTGGTTTGAATAACGATCAACGAAGCACGAAATAACACCAACGTCATTTTGGCCCGACGCCAAAAAAGATTTTGCCAACACGCTCCTTCAACGATTCGATCCAAATACTACCAGTTTCAAGTGGCTTCTCCGACAGGAGCGAACGGAAAAAGATATATATTACCCAGCTCTCAACCGCGAAGGGTGGAAAACCGAGGTACCCGAGCACCGGCATCTCGAAAAAATTTACACTGCCAAAGTAGGGGACGGTATAAGTCCACTTTGATAGTGCCCAATAGTTCCAGAATTCCCAGAGAATGCCGCAGATGCCGCCGGCCGAGAGTAAGGCAAACAGTCTACGGTAGCTTCCTTGTTGCAGATCACCAATGATCGAAGGCCAGCCTCGCAGATAGTTTATTGGATCGAGCAGGAAAATAAATGCCAGCCAGATGACCGGAGCCAGCCAGGCTGAGAAGTAAACCAGCGGTACGATGGCCCCATTGGCGCCCAGGATGATCATCAAGTAGAGACCTGCCCTTGAGAGATACAGCGGAGGAAAGCGACGGAGTTTCTTAAATGCGGTTACTGTTAACAGCTGAGCTGTCAGAAACATTGCCGGAAATATCGTTGCGAAGGCCCAGTCGTATCCGAAGCGCCGAAGATAGGGATTTGGCTCGAGATTGTGATAGTGCCACCAGAGTTCAAGATCTGATCGCCAGAAGCGCGGCGCGTTGTAAAACTCGAATAGCCACCAACAGCGATCGACGCAATGATAATAATGAGGAACTCAATTCTGTCGGTAGTCAGCAGTGAGCGGCCCCTGACTCTGAAGACGAGGGCGTCGCTGAAGAGTATATAGCCGGTCCAGACAATTGGCGTGAACCAACGGCCAGCAAACTGGTTGCCTGCGAAAAGAAGCGCTTCGGCGACGAAGATAATTGCCAACCCGATGTAGCCGTAGAGTTTCATTCGTGCCTTTAGTTACTAATCCGCAGATTACGCCGATTACACAGACCAGCAAGACTGGCAACATGATCAAGGTTCCCGCGTTGTACTCAAATAGCACTGGCCGCTTTCGTTTCTACTGGAAGCCCTGATTCCAAGCTTTTCAACGCGCGCTGACAGCTACCTGATAGATACTTAAGAAGCGAGAACTGATGCTATGTTGAATTCGAGTTTTTGCCCAGAGGCCATTCAAGATGAGGAGATTCGCAGGTTGGGAAGGTGGGCAAACCGTAGCGCGCCCCCGCTCCAGCGCAACGCCACATCGCAGCGTCGAGCAATACGCTACAAAAAACTGCTCAATTCGTATAACTCGAGGGTCGTCTTGAAGAAAACCAAGGTTAATGAGGCTGCACTACGGCTTCGCCGCCCGATGTGAGAAAGCGGCTACGCCCTTCCCCCAAAGTTGTTCTTATGATTGGGGCTCCGCCCGGGGGCATAGCCCCCGAAGAAATCAAAAGTGAGCTAACGGCGGGGCATTAGCCGCGCCTCACATCGGGCGGCATAGCCGTAGCGGGCCTGTTTCTCCTCGCCAACTGCGGAATTGAACCAGTAGCCACTACCGGCCAGGGTTTAAGTTTAAGAAGGAACAGATTCTTATGAAACGCGGCGCACCACACGGCGCGAAATTTAGCAAGAACAGAACGCCACGTGCCCGCGCGTCGGTGAGCTTGCGCAACAATGTGATCCTTGTACTGGGATTCGTGTTTCTTCTACCCGGTTTGAGCCGCCCAATGGCCGGTCAAACAAGCCCTGCGCAACACGGCCAACTCGTTCTGACTGGCGGCACGATCTACGTTAGTCCCGCGGCAGATCCGATCACGAAGGGCGTTGTTTTTATCCGCGATGGCGAGATCGCTGCGGTCGGCCGGCGGGGATCTGTTCGCGTTCCCAAGCGCGTTGCAACGCTGGATTGCTCCGGACTCACGATCGCCGCCGGGTTCTGGAACAGTCACGTTCACTTCTCGAAACAAAAATGGGCGAACGCCGCGAACATTGCCGCGCCCGAACTCGCCAGCCAAGTTCAAGCCATGCTTACCCGCTATGGCTTCACGAGCGTATTTGATCTCGGGTCGCCTTGGGAGAACACGCGGCGGATCCGCGAACGTATCGAGTCTGGTGAGATTCCAGGTCCGAGAATCCGTTCAACCGGTGAAATGCTGCTCGGCTTCTCTGTACCCGAGGAGATTCTGAGAACTTCCGGGATCATGCGGGTCACACCCGAGCCCCTGGTGAGGGATGCCATCGAAACCCTTACCGCGTCGAAGAAGCGCCTCGATGCCGGGACCGATGGACTCAAAATCTTCGCCGCATCTCCGTTTACGCCGTTTTCTATCCTGCCGGGAGAAGTGATCCGAACTGCCGTTAATGAAGCACACCGCAGGAACAAACCAGTATTCGCC
>JACCSP010000319.1 GCA_013812905.1 Pyrinomonadaceae bacterium | reverse complement strand
TACCTGCTCTGCGAGAGCTTCGCCGTTTGCTACCCGGTGTGCACATTACTCTGGCAACCAAGCCCTGGGCCAAAGAGCTTTTCGCCGATGCCGACTTTCTGGATGATATCCTGATCTACGACCGGCGCGGACCATGGTCAGTTGCCAAACAGTCTGTCGAATGGCGCCGGGGGAACTTCGATCTCGCCGTTCTTTTTCCGAATGCTTTTGAAGCCGCATTGATCCCTGCCCTGGCTCGAGTTCCCTTTTGCATAGGTTACGCAACTGATGGGCGCAGCAGGCTGTTAACCAACCCGTTGCCGACTCCTAGATGGCGAAGCTCTAAGCACGAAGTGTTTTACTACCTGAACATTGTCGCAGAGCTTCAGCGAGCGTTGGGGGGAGGTGACCAGGTTATCGACGGGCTGCCCGATATTTCTCTTCACATTTCTGAACGTCGTCAGTCCAAAGCGTTAGATTTGCTTCGCGCGCACGGACTCCGCGAGGGACGCGCGGTGGTTGCCCTATGTCCGGGTTCGATAAACAGCCGCGCGAAGCGTTGGCCAGCCGAGCGCTACGGTGCGCTTGCCGATCGTTTGATAGAGGAGCTAAACACCGAAATTTTACTGATAGGCTCGTCCGGGGAACTGGATGTTTCGCAGGAAGTCAAGCGGTGCATGCGCAATAGACCGATCATAATGACCGGCAAAACCAGCCTGGCGCAGGTTGTCGCTGTCCTAAGCCTGGTGGATCTCCTGGTGACGAATGACACCGGTCCGGCTCATATCGCAGGCGCGCTAGGCCGGCCGACCTTAGTCATCTTTGGGCCTACCAACCCCATCACGACCCGTCCGTTTTCACCTCTAACCGAAATTGTGCGCCACCCACCGGACTGCGCGCCCTGTATGTTAAGGGATTGTCCGATCGATCATCGTTGCATGACCGCGATCAGCCCCCAGGATGTTTTCCAGCGCGCAATGCTGCTGCTGCTTGGAAGAACATTAGCCCCGGCGACACGCCAGGGATCAAGCCTTGACGCATGGGAAAGTGTGAGCACCATCCAACAGGTTGCACTAGTATAGGTCCAAAAAATAGCTCTGTAACCGTCGAGCATGATCTCTGGTTTTTGAATCATAGAAAGGCGCCTTGATGTCGGTTTTCGTGGGTTTGCGTGGAACCTCTTTTAAGCAAGCAAAAGGGCGTCGCCTCGTTTAAGAGATATTATTCGAGAGACGCTAATCAGTCTCGTGTTGGCTCGTGGATTTCGGGAATTGCTGGTCTCAGGGTGGCAATATGCAACGGGCAGTTTTCATCGATCGCGACGGAACAATTTCGGACGAGGTTGGTTACATCAATCACCCGTCTCGCTTTCGAGTGTTTCCTTATTCCGCCGCCGCCATCAAGCTCCTAAACGATAGTGGTTGGCTGGCAATCGTCGTTACCAATCAGGCGGGAGTTGCCCGCGGGTATTTTGCCGAAGACATGATTCAGACTATCCACGACGCGTTGAAACAAGAGATGGCTGCAACCGATGCGCGAATCGATGCGATTTATTATTGCGCCCATCATGCCTCAGTTGGAGAGCCGCCCTATCGATTTGACTGCGATTGTCGTAAGCCGAAACCGGGACTGATACGCCGCGCCGCCGAGGAGTTTGAAATCGATCTTCCAGAAAGTTGGATGGTCGGCGATCGTTACGGGGACATTGAGTTGGCTCGCAACGCGGGAGTTAATGCTGCCTTCGTCATGAGTGGCTACGGTCGGGGTGAATGGGAATATCAACGACAAAACTGGACTCATCAGCCAGACTTGACTGCGAATCACTTGCTAGAAGCCGTTAAGAAGATCATCGAAGAACCGCTTGGGAAACGCAGATGACCACCGCACGTACATTGCTGCAAGAGCGGCTGATCAGCATCGTGAAGCGCTTCCCGGGGCGCCGGATCCTGGTTGTTGGCGATGCAATAGCTGACCAATTTGTCTATGGCGTCATCAGTAGAGTCTCGCGCGAAGCTCCGGTGTTCATTCTTCGTCACGAGCACACGGAAACAGTTCCCGGCGGCGCAGCAAACTGTGCCATGAATCTCGTTTCGCTCGGTGCGGGGGTCTCGTTGATTGGGGTGGTGGGTGAAGATGTCGCCGGGCGGACGCTTGTGGAAAGGCTGGAGACGGCAGGGGTGGATTGCACTGCCTTGCTCACATCCAAGAAGCTTCAGACCACCACGAAAGTGCGAATTCTCGCGGGCCAACTGCACTCTACTCGGCAGCAAGTCATCCGACTTGATTACGAGGGAGCCCCATTGAATTCCGATTTCCACGAGCCTCTAAGTAAAAGTATTCTTGAGGAAGCGCAAACTTCAGATGCCGTAATAATCTCCGACTACAGCTATGGCGTCGCCAGTCAGCAAGTGGCCGGGATCGTTCGGGACACCGCAACCAGCAAGCGAATCCCAGTTCTGGTTGACTCCCGGTCTAGGCTCGCCGAGTTTAAGGGTTTCACCTCAGCGACTCCAAACGAGGATGAAGTCGAACAGCTTTTGGGCAAACAACCGGCGGAGGTCAGCGACTTGGAATCGGCTGGCGAGGAAATGCGCGAACGCCTGGGCTACCGCGCCTTGCTGATTACTCGAGGCAGCCTTGGGATGGTGCTTTTCCAAGACGCCGCTGCCCCTGTTCAAATCGATGCGGTTGGAGCGCGTGAGCCTGTGGACGTCACCGGGGCCGGGGATACGGTGATTGCCGCCTACACCCTCGCTCTGGCCTCCGGTGCGTCCTTCCCTGACGCCGCGCGCCTGGCGAATTATGCCGGCGGGCTTGTGGTCATGAAGCGGGGCACTGCCTCAGTTACTGGCGAGGAGCTGCAGAATTCTGTTCTCCACTCAGAATCCACCTGACTCATGGCGACACGAAACGCTTTGGCAACCGACGTCTTGTCACGCATTTGTAATCGCGACGACCTCGTCGGCTATGTCACTAAGGAGAAGGAAAAAGGCTGGACGATCGTACTGGCAAACGGTTGTTTTGATGTGCTTCACGTGGGCCACATTCGTTATCTCCAGGGAGCCAAGGCTCATGGAGACCTGCTGGTGGTCGGAATAAATTCAGACAGGCAGGTGGCGGTCTTGAAAGGTCCTGGGCGCCCCATCATGGCCGATACCGAGCGGGCTGAGTTGGTGGCCTCAATTGCGGCCGTAGACTTGGTCACCATTTTCGACGAGCCCACGGTGGAAAATCTCTTGCTTGCTCTCCGGCCGGACATACATGCCAAGGGCACCGACTACACGGAGGAGACTGTTCCCGAGCGCGACGTGGTCCGCTTCTACGGCGGGCGGGTTGCCATAGTTGGCGATCAAAAAAACCATTCGACATCCGAGATTCTGGATAAGATGGAGAGCGCTCCGGGGACATCAGAAACAGCGCACCCTTCCCACAACCACAAGCAGCGTTAGCGAACGATCCACGAAATCGCTCGAAAGGAAACACTTACGAGTGGATTCGTGTCGGTTGGTGTCTTTTAAGGATCGCTTCGGTCGGTCGAATCTGCTCAACATAAAGGAAACGGGCCTTGGTTCACAGTACAATAAGCACAAAGGAAGATTTAAATCAGAATACGGCCGTCCAGCCAATTTTTGCCTAATCACCAAATACGATTTACCATTCAAAAGGTGCGTATTCTAATAGTGAAACTGGGGAGCATTGGCGACATCGTACATACTCTACCTTCGTTAGCAGCGCTCAGGCACGCCTTCCCACACTCAGAGATTTCCTGGGTCGTAGAACGAAGTTCGGCAGAAATTTTAAGAGACAACCCGTTTTTGGATCGCCTCATCGAAGTTGACACGAAGGCGCTGAGGCGCGGACTGATGTCTGGGGAGACGCTGCGGGCACCGCGCCAGCAGTTACGTCGGTTACGCGCCTCGGCCTTCGATCTTGCATTCGACTTCCAAGGGCTACTCAAATCGGCTTCTATCGCGCGTCTTTCTGGCGCGCGTCGTATTTTTGGCTTCTCAACTGAAGGTCTCAGAGAGCCAGCCAGTCGGTTCCTTCTCTCCAAGACCGTCTTTATTCCTAAACACACACACATAATTCACAAAAATCTCGGTCTGGTGAATGGCGTCCTTGGTATTCCTACATCGCAACAGTCAAACGACTTCGAGTTTCCAATTCAAGTGGATTCAAGTCATGAAAGCGAGGCAGAAAAAGCACTTGATGGAACCCGGGGACGTTATGCGATTCTGAATCCAGGTGGTGGCTGGCCAACAAAGCTCTGGAATGCCGAACGATTCGGCGAACTTGCGGACCAGCTCTGGGTCAATCACGGCCTCCACTCGATAGTCACTCACGGGCCTGGCGAATTCGAACTGGCAGAAAGAGTCCTACGCTCCAGTCATTCCGGCAAAGCGCGGGCCGTTAGTCTTTCATTGAGGGGATTTTACGCGCTGGCCAAGCGAGCACAAGTCTATATTGGAGGAGACACCGGACCAACGCACATCGCAGTTGCCGCCGATACCCCGATTGTTGGTCTCTTTGGACCTACTGAGTGGTGGCGCAATGGTAGCCCTCGCAAGGACGACGTGTGCGTGGAACGCACAGACATTGATTGCCGCGTCGATTGCCATCGTCGCGCATGCGCTAATTGGATTTGCATGGACATTGAAGTCCAACGACTTCTACAGGCAGTGACCGAACGTTTGGAACGCGCCACCGGAACGCCGCGAGAAGTGGAACACGAAGTCTTGCCTGTCACTTAGTGTACCCTGGGGTGGTCGGCAACAGGAGGCAAAGATGTCTCTCTAGTTGGGAGTTCAACTGTATTGCGTAGAGGAGGAACCTGGATTCAACGCTGGCGAGTGCCGCTCGGTTTTCTATGTGCGGTACTTTTCCTTTTCCTGGCCCGACCCCGACCCCTTTCCCTCGCGATCGGAGGAGCTATTTCGGTCCTCGGTTTGGCGATACGCGCCTGGGCGTCAGGCCACATCAGGAAAAACGACGCACTGGCCACGTCTGGTCCATACGCCTACTCACGCAATCCCCTGTATTTCGGTAGTTTCCTTTTGGGTTTAGGATTTACGATTGGTTCAGGCTGGTGGCCGCTGGGGATCGTTTTTGCGGCACTTTTTGTTGGTATCTATTTGCCGGTCATGCGCGTCGAATCCGCGACTCTAGCTGAGATCTTTGGAACTGACTATATGCGCTATGCCTCGAATGTGCCACTCTTTTTTCCGCGCTTCACGCGATTTGGTAAGGCAACTCAATCTAGGAAGTTTGATAGTGGTCTCTATATGCGATACCGGGAATATCGAGCGAGCCTGGGATTGTTGGTAGCTTGGGCAATTCTGGCATTCAAAGCTTATTACGTAAAATGAATCGATTTGGAAAACTACTAGTTGCCATTCTTTGGCTCGCCACTGTTGGGGCAGGCTTCACCAATGCCCAGAAGCCAGTTCGCGCAACTTCGGAGAGGCCTTTTGAACCCGCGGAGGAGCTGGTGTATGTAGCCGAGTTTTCCCGCGCCCTGCTAAGAAAAATGGATGTGGCGGATTTTCGATTTACCGCCAGCCGCACTCCCTTGAACCAGCCAGCCAGAGACTCCCGTTCGGCCGCGCCCGAGAAGACTGTGACGAACGCATTGGTCTTCACAGGCGACATCTCGAGCAAGGGATTCTTTGCGAAATTATTCAACCTGCGTTTTCGGGTGCGTATGGGATCAATTGTAAATCCGATTTCATTTGAAGTTCAGAATACCAAGAGAATCGACGAACAGGGAAAGCGTATCCGTAGCAGCGAAGCCGTCTTTGACAATGTCGGCGGGAAAGTTGTGTGGACCGAAACCGACCCCAGAAATCCCTCGCAACCTCCACGCACGGTCAGCTCGGAATTTACCGGACCAATCCAGGACATTCTGTCTGCCTTCTACTACTTGAGAACCCAGCCGCTGCAGGTGGGGAAAACCCTGAACCTTGTGATAAGCGACTCCGGGCAGGTTTATCACGTTCCCATCCGCGTGGTCGAAAGGAAGCGGATGACCACTGTGCTGGGAAGAGTTAACGCCACCCGGCTTGATGTGGAACTCTTCAACCCGCGCGGTATGATCGAAGGTGGGGGCCTGGTTACTATCTGGTTTACTGAGGACGACCGGCGCCTTCCAGTCAGTGCGCGGGTTAAGAATGAATACGGAACTTTCGATATTAAGCTAAAGAAAGTTCTGCGTGACTCCAGCCCACAAGGATATCTTTCAAAACAATAATAGGTTCGCCATCGCCAACCATTCCGTCTCCTGTCTTCCATTCTCCATTCTGTTGGCCGCTCGATCACTCATGATTAACCGTCCTCTCATCATCGGGCATCGAGGGGCTCCGTCGATTGCCCCGGAAAACACACTCGCTTCATTTGCGCGTGCACTTCACGATCGGGCTGAGGGGATAGAGTTTGATGTCCGACTGTCGCAAGATGGCCTGCCCGTAGTTATCCATGATGCCACACTCGCACGAACGGGATTGATTGATGGCGTGGTGGCTGAACTCTCTGCAGAAGTGCTCGGGAGAACCGACGTAGGCAGCTGGTTCATGCAGCGGCCTAACGCCCGTGACGTGGATTTCTCCAACCAGAAGCTGCCGAATTTGCAACAGGTGTTTGATCTACTCGCACACTCTGACGCCCTGTTATATCTGGAAATGAAGGGTGAGACTGGCGACGTGGATAGACTGCCCGCTGTAGTAGCAGGCGCCATTCGA
Source organism: Pyrinomonadaceae bacterium (assembly GCA_013812905.1). GTDB lineage: Bacteria > Acidobacteriota > Blastocatellia > Pyrinomonadales > Pyrinomonadaceae > PSRF01. The sequence continues at coordinate 12,517 of JACCSP010000319.1, read as the reverse complement.
AAACACGCAATAGCCAAACGCATAATTGTGTCAAGCTTTAATCTTTCGCTGGTGCGAGCGGTCAAGGTTATCGATCCTGCGATTCGCACGGCGGCTCTCTTCGAGCCTAGGGTCTCGTTTCTATCTACTCTCATCAGGAGCCTCAAGTTGGTAGAGCTGGCCAAAGCTTGTGGGGCGGACGAAATCTGCCTGCATCACACTTTGGCCGGCCGCCGGTTGACCGAACAGGCGACCAAAGCGCAACTCGAGGTGGTGGTGTGGACTGTCGATAATCCGGAGTGGATTGAGCGCGCTCGATCGCGGAACGTAAAGGCCTTGATTACCAACGATCCTGTGAGCATGCTTCGCTACCGAAATACCAAGGCCGCAATTTGAAGGTTCTAAAAACAATCGCGTACAGTTGTCTGATGAGTCCTTCCCCGCCTCCTGTAAATCGTTTTCTTATTTGTCCGCAATACTCGCTTTATTACCGGCGAGTGAAAAAACTTGAGGGGGCTCACGAAGCGAGGTCCGACTACACCGTAATCATGGTGCTTAATGGTCGGCTGAAATTCAGAACTGAAGCGAACTCGGGTTCGATGGTAAGGAATCAGGCTCTTCTATTTAGCCCATCAATCGGCGGGAGGGTGACAGGCCAGTCAGTTGAACTACTTCAATTAATGGTCGCACCTGCCCTGGTGGTCGATCATGCCGTGCGTATGCACCTGACTGGGCCAGCGACCGCCGTGGCTTTTCGGTTGGATCTGGTCGAGCACGACGAGCGGCTGGCTCAGTTGGCCCGCAGCCTGACCACCGAACTGACCGACGAAAAACCGGGCCGCGAAATTGTGCTTGGCGCGCTGGTGGAGCAAGTAGTTGTGCACGTCCTGAGATACTATTCGAACATACGTCGTTCTGAGCAGCTGGAGCTATCTCGAGTGGGACTGATCGATCGGCGCATCCGCCGTTCGGTTGAGTTGATGCATGCTCAACTAGAGCAAGATCTCTCGCTCAAAAAGATCGCCGCAGCTTCTTACTTGTCACCTTTTCACTTCGTGCGGGTTTTTAAGAAGTTGACCGGAACGACGCCGCACGCCTACCTGGCAAGTCTACGTACGAGCCGCGCCCAGTTGTTGCTCTCCGAGACGAATCTTTCGGTAACGGATATTAGCTCGCGTGTTGGTTATTCCAGTCCCAGCCACTTCACCAAAGCTTTCCGGCAAGCCACAGGTCTGACTCCGCGCGCGTTTCGAAAAGCCCTCGTTACCAGCTGACGGCCGCTTAGTACAGTGCTGAAGTTCAGCAATCGAACGCTAGTAATGAGCAAGATTCCTCCTAACTCGCTGTGACTCGCTTAGTATCATCACAATGCCACTTTTAAGGAGGGGTGACTAATGGCAACAGGAAAAACTTCGGAGATTGTTGAGCCCAAGGGCAAACTGGGGGTCTTGCTCGTGGGCTTAGGGGCCGTGAGCACCACTTTCATAGCGGGTGTGGAAGCTGTCAAGAAGGGTATTGCCGAGCCCGTCGGGAGCCTCACGCAGATGGGCACTATCCGATTGGGAAAGCGAACCGAGAATCGGGTGCCTTTGATCAAAGACTTTGTACCCCTGGCGGCAATAGAAGACCTGGTCTTTGGAGCCTGGGACATCTTCGGAGATTCCGCTTACGAAGCAGCGATTCACGCCGGAGTTCTGGAACAGGCCCTACTGCTTCAGCTGAAAAGCTCCCTCCAAAGGATCAAGCCAATGAAGGCGGTCTTCGATCAGTCGTACGTTAAACGCCTCAACGGAACCAACGTAAAGAGCGGTAAGAATAAACTTGATTTAGCCAACCAGCTGATTGCTGAGATAGCCGAATGGAAGCGAAAGAATAAGGCCTCACGGGTGGTGATGATTTGGGCCGCCTCAACCGAGATCTTCCTGAAGCAGAATCCGGCACACAGGACAGTCGAATCATTTGAGAAGGCTATGAAGGAAAATCACAAGTCGATCGCCCCTTCGATGATCTACGCCTATGCAGCTTTGAAGTCCGGAATTCCATTCGCTAATGGGGCACCTAATCTAACTGTGGACATTGCGGCACTCAGGACCCTGGCCGAGCAGAACAAGTTGGCGATCTGCGGTAAGGACTTTAAGACGGGTCAAACTCTGATGAAGACGATCATCGCTCCCGGTTTGAAGGCCCGAATGCTCGGACTGCACGGCTGGTATTCTACTAACATTCTGGGCAATCGCGATGGAGAGGTGCTGGATGATCCTGAATCATTCAAGACGAAAGAAGAGTCGAAGCTGTCCGTACTCGAATACATCCTCCAGCCCGACGTTTATCCGGGTCTTTACAAAGACTTCTCACACGTCGTTCGCATCAACTACTACCCACCCCGCGGTGACAACAAAGAAGGCTGGGACAATATAGACATCTTCGGGTGGCTGGGATACCCCATGCAGATTAAGGTTAATTTTCTTTGTCGCGACTCGATCCTGGCCGCGCCCATCGTGCTGGACCTTGCGTTATTTCTTGATCTGGCACAGCGCGCCGGCATGAAGGGAATTCAGGAATGGCTGTCCTTCTATTTCAAATCACCACAGACGGCTCCGCACCTCTATCCCGAGCACGACATTTTCATTCAGTTGATGAAACTCAAGAACACTCTGCGACACCTCCGCGGCGAGGACCTGATTACCCATTTAGGCCTTGAGTACTACGACTGAACTCGCTACCTCTGACGGGAGACAACTCCGACCATGGTCGCGCGTTGCCTAGCAAATACCTGTTCTCCGTGAAACCTTTTTCGTCTGGAGGCGCTCTAAAACGTGCACTCAACTCCGGAAACGTCGCCATCCCCGCGCTCAACAAACACATATTGTCATCTGTCGTCTGACAGGAAGTGGCACACCACAGCAACGCCAGAGCCGGTGGAAGGAAAGACCTTCCGCAGTTTCCCCAATATTTTGGGATGACATTTCCATTCGTGATGTATATATAGCAGTGTGTTGAACCGGCGCGGACACCTCGCGATCGTGCGGGGCGAACGAAGACTCAAAACAGCGCATCCATCTAACCAGCGGATCGTTCCTTGCTATGACTGATGATCGGGCGGCAGACCGGGCCGAAAGAAAGAGGGTCAGGAAACTCTCGGCGCAGCAGGCGAGGAGTACGACGATGATAGCCGAAATGGACATGGACACATTAAATGACAATATGGCCACAGTGTTTTTAGACCCGGATCAAAAGAGTCCTCGCGCTCAGGACTTTGAGGAGCGCTTGTCCTCCAGAATTGTAGGGCAAGAAAGGGCAGTGCGCCGCATGAGCGGCCTTTACCAGATTTTCCTGGCCGGGATGAACCCGCCGAATCGGCCTATCGGCACCATGCTTTTTCTGGGTCCTACCGGCTCGGGAAAGACTCGCGTTATCGAAGCTGCCGCGGAAGTTCTGTTTGGCGATGCCAACGCAATCGTGAAAATTGACTGTGCCGAATTCCAGCACTCGCACGAAATTGCTAAGCTCATCGGCTCACCTCCAGGCTACCTTGGTCACCGAGAAACTGCGCCGATGTTGACGCAGGAGAATCTGGATCGGATGCATACCGACGATCTGAAACTCTCGCTCATCCTCTTCGATGAAATCGAGAAGGCTTCGGACAGCCTGTGGCAGTTGCTGCTTGGCATTCTGGATAAAGCCACTCTGACCCTGGGAGACAACCGGCGCGTAGACTTTTCCCGATCAATGGTCGTGATGACCTCCAACCTGGGCGCGCGCGAGATGTCGGAGCTCATCTCCGGCGGGATTGGTTTTGCACCTGCCAAAGGTGCGAAGAATCCAAACGATACCGAGGTTGATCAAAAAATCTACCGCACGGCGGTTGAAGCTGCGCGACGCAAGTTTTCACCGGAGTTCATGAATCGTATTGATAAAGTGGTGGTCTTTCGTTCGCTGAAAGAACATCATCTGCGTCGGATTCTCGATCTCGAGTTGCAGGGTGTGCAGGATCGAATCATGCAGTCGGCGGGAACTAAGTTTGTCTTTCAATGCTCCGAGACTGCCAAAAATATGCTGTTGAAGGAAGGTCTGGATTTCAAATATGGCGCCCGCCACTTGAAACGGTCCGTAGAGCGTTTCCTCGTTTACCCGCTATCAAACCTCGTGGCTACCAGTCAAATCGGCCTTGGCGACCTTGTGCACGTAGACGTGGATGGGTTTACTCATAAACTGATCTTCTCGAAGAGTTCGGGCGGCGCCCTCATTCAGGAAATGCCGAAACCTGAGGAGCAGCCCGAGGCGGTTGAGTCGCTTTCTGGGGGTGTTGGCTTGCCGATTCCCCAAGCCACTAAAGCCGCGAGAAAGAGTCAGAGCCGCGGAGAAAAGACTGAGAACTAGTCATCGCTGAAGTGGAAATTAAAGCGCCGCCCGATTAATAGTAAGCGGCGCTTTTGATTTTTGCCGAGATTACTGTCCTGGACCTACCGGCTGCTGGCGCGATATTCTGCGCAAGGCTTCGTGAGCCGCGAGAGAAAGATAGGGATCGCGCGCCAATAACACTTTCCGCAGCGCTGGTTCCGCAGCGGGATCGCCAATGAGGCCCAGAGCGCGAGCAGCTTCTCGTCTTACATCATCGGTAGTTGTCTCATCTTCAAGGGTGGCCACCAGGTTCGGTAACCCTGCCCGGCTGCCAATCTGTCCCAGTGACACGGCTGCTGCCCGCAACACGAAGACGTTTTTCTCTTTGCGAGCCTTTCTTCCCGGCAACGACGTCTGCGGCGAAAGTACTCCAGCCAATGAAACGACGGCCGCCTCGTCCGCAAGCTGACCCAAAGCAACCGCTGCTGCCCCACGCACTCCATCCTTTTTGTCTTTAGCAAGCCGCTCAATGAGAGGCATAATCGCGATTCTACTCTTTGTACGGCCCAGCGCGTAAGCAGCTTCTTGTCGGACAAACTCGTCTTTGTCGCCTAACAAGGGAAGCACTGCGGCTGCGCCTTCTTCCGCGGGCAACCACTGCACAGCGCTCGACGCCATGGCTCGGACAATCGCCGCTTTATCGTCTAGCGCGGAAACAGCAGCCCGCGAAGCATCAGGATGCCGCAGTGCTGCTAAGCGCATGAGAGCATTGCGACGTTCTTCGAGCTCCGAAGAACTCAATCGCTGACGCTGCTTCTCAATTTCAAGCTGTAACGGAGTAAGAGATTTCTTGGCAAGCTCATCCTGGCTCAGATTCACCGCCCCGGCCGAAACCGAAAGACAAACCAAAGTACAGAAAGCCAAGAAAATCCGACAGGTATGTCGGGTATGAATGGGGGGCCCGGCCTGACACGCAATCTTCATATTCGATGTCCCGGAATGGCCGCCCCGCGACGTTCGAAGCGCCGCCGCGTTACTTCCCATTCGAAAGCCTGACGAGCTCGCCTGCTTTCTTGGGCTTCCGCCAGCAACTCAACGATATCGTCCTTCCGGGCGGGCGCAGTCATGGATCGGCGCAAAGTCTTAATCACGGCCGGGTAATCGAGAACTTCATGCACCTCTACTCATCCAGCGACTCCAGTTTCAGTCCTAGCACGCTGCCGTTTCGTTATTCGCTTGGCCATCTTATTCTCCTTTGCCGGCGAACCGAGGGCTCAGACATGAACCGAGGCTGGGTGGCGTTTCAGGTCTGGTGAGAACACTCGACGAGCATTTGCTGCTACTTAACTACTCCACGAAGGGGGGAGCTAATACAGAGGGTGATAGGCAGCAGCAAGATTTTGGCATTCCTAAAGTTTGCGCACCCAGGCCTCAGTCAATTCGGGCAGCCAGAGCCTGCATCGTATCAACGATGAGTACCGCGATCGGCGGGTAAATCACGAGATCAGTAATTAACGCCGCTGATGAATACATTAAAAGATTGGAGTGGACCACTTCAACCCGGTGCTGAAACAGCAACGTTAAATCGTTGAAGAAATCCTGGGTATGCCATCCGATGAAAAGTCCTACTCCGATACTCAGCGCATATCCAACCAGCAGAAATGTATACGCAGAAAATCGGGTAAAGGGCTGCTCCGGCTCATCCTCGCGCATGATGCTGGTTTGAATCGGATTCGGAATATAAGTGTAGTGTTGAATGTACTCCCGTAATCGCGTGGCCAAGTGCCAGACACCGATCACGAACAGAGTAAGCATGATGGCCCGGCCGGCGTAGTCGAAGACTTGCCATAGGGGCGGTCTCATCAGAGCAACGAAAAAGGTGGAGAGAAAAAGAGAAACCGTCGTGAAAACAGCGCGCTGGCGTTCGCGGTTTTCACGCCGATCATGTTCGAGAACCTCATCGACAACGCGGTCCCATTTAGCCTGAACCGCAAGGTTTCGGGCACGGCGTGCGTGCGGATTGTCCGAATGCAGAATGGACGAACGGCTACTGTTTAGCGAGTTCAGTTGAAGGTCGTAGTAGGCCCGTTCCTGAGGATCACTGAGAACACGGTATGCCTTAGAAAGAAGGTCGAATTCGCGAGCGGCAGTTTCAGAGTCGTGATTTACGTCAGGATGTCTGAGCCTCGCCAGTTTACGGTACGCCGACTTAATGTCAGCGTTGGAGGCTGTACGCTTAACACCCAGAGTTTTGTAGTAATCAATCACCGCGCTTCTTGAACTCCTGAAAGCCCTGCGATGAACAGCGGGGGACGTCGCCTCTCACGCCGGCAACCAGCCGAGAGGAATTATAACACCAATGGCAATCGTTCTGGCAGTTGCTAGGTCTAAACGTGAAGCATAAATAACTTTTTTAGGGCCAAAGAGCGGTTGTGTGATTACTCGAGTGGCAATCGCGGGGGCGGCCAAACCCTTTCATACTGATGGAGGCCTTTGGATTGCCATTACCGTTCTACTCGAATTCCACGCGAGAGAGCGTGGAAATCACAAGAATTAAGACTGTTTCCAGGAATTCCTACGTCGAATGGTTGTTCACCTATAACCATAGTACAAGTTCGACGATCGAGCACACTCTGGACCGCCGGAGTGGTTGAGACGCGATAGTGCGAGGTTAAGGAGCACTCCTACTCTGCGCGGGAGGCCCGGTTGACGATATTGATCAAAGTGCGCACCGCGATTCCCGTGGGGCCTTTCGATCGATACGGCTTTGCTTCGTCCCCCCACGCCGTGCCAGCAATGTCTAAATGCGCCCAGGCGACTCCCTCCGCGAACTCCTTGAGAAAGGCGGCTGCGGTTATGGTTCCTGCTTTGCGCCCTCCGACGTTCTTAATGTCCGCGATGTCAGACTTGATCTGTTTTGAATACTCCTTGTCCAGCGGCAACTGCCAGAACTTTTCCCCAACTTCTTTGCCCGCGATAATTATTTCATCAATGAGTGCTTGATCGGTTCCCAACACGGCCGCATTGACATCTCCCAGAGCAATCGAAACCGCTCCGGTTAGCGTGGCCATGTCGATAATTCTGGAGGCACCCAACTTTTTCGCATAGGCGATGGCATCGGCAAGAATAAGGCGGCCTTCTGCATCGGTGTTGATAACTTCGATAGTTTTGCCGGTCATTGCCTTCACAATATCCCCCGGCTTTGTTGCTTTCCCCGAAGGTAGATTCTCAGCGCAAGGGGCAATTCCCAGGACGGGAATTGGAGGCTTTAGCTGAGCAATCGCCCGCATAGCGCCCAACACAGTTGCGCCACCCGTCATGTCGTATTTCATTAGTTCCATGTTCTCGCCGGGCTTGAGCGAGATGCCACCGGAATCAAAGGTGATTCCTTTGCCCACGAAAGCCAGCAACTGCCCCTTATCCTTCCCGGGTTTCGCAGGTGTGTACTTCAGGACAATTAACTTCGCAGGCTCATCGGACCCACGAGAGACGCTCAACAAAGACCCCATGCCCTCCTTCTGCATGCGTGCTTCGTCGAGCACGTCTATACTAAGCTTGAACTCGCCCGCGATTTCCTGGGCTCGCTCCGCCATATTTGTCGGCGTCATATAAGCGCCCGGTTCATTAGCCAGATCGCGCGTGAAGTTTACAGACTCGCCCACAATCTGACCACGCTTTACTCCCCGGGTCAGCGCATCTTTATCGGCGCCGTCAACAACAACTACCAGGCGATCGATGACCTTCTGCTCTTTATCTGAGGTGCGATACTTATCTAATTCAAAGAGACCAATGATCGCGCCCTCGACCACCCGGGCCGCGATCAATTCCGGATCATCCTCAAGCCGCGGCAAAACGGCAATTGACTTCGCATTCTTACCGCGCAGAAATCGCGCCGCGGTCCCGGCGAATTCCGAAACGCGAGCTGGGTGATACTCCGCTTTATCACCAACGCCAATCAGAAGGAGCCGTCGGGCCTTAAGACCTTCAGCCTGCGGCAAATGCAGATACGCGGTTTCACTTTCCTTCCCTTTGAACTCATCAGAATCGATTACAGACTTGACCATGCCGCCGGAAGCCGCGTCGAGGTCTTTCAACAAGCCACTATCAGCCGTTTCGTCCTTAAAAAAAGCGACGGCTAAGGCGTGGGCGTCGACTTCCTGATAAGGGCCGGGTCTACCTTCAACATTCATGAGTTTTTTGCTCCCTCGATTCTTCAAGATAAGTCTTTAACGGTTGCGCTCTTTCAGTTGCGCCTGCGTCTCGCGGTCAATCGTGCGGCGCATTTCGGTTTCGCGCTTGTCATACATTTTCTTACCCCGCGCAACTCCAACTTCAAGCTTGATTCGCCCGTTTTTCAGATAGACGCGAGTCGCCACTAGCGTCATCCCTTGTTTGACGGCAGCTTCTTCCAGCCGCCCTATCTCGCGGCGGTGCAGCAGCAGTTTTCGTGTCCGCAAGGGCTCGTGATTCTCACGATTGCCATGAGAATAAGGGGAAATGTGGGCATTAAACAACCACGCTTCGCCATCGCGCACGGCCACGTACGACTCTTTTAACTGCACGCGGCCACCCATCACACTCTTCACTTCCGTTCCGGTCAGGGCAATTCCAGCCTCATATTTGTCTGAAATGTGATAGTTGTGAAACGCTGCGCGATTCGAAGCCAGAGCCTTTTCTTCCTTTGCGCTAACCATTCGAGTTCTCCCGGAACTCTTTCTCTAGATTTCTTCTCGAAGCGGTCGGGTCATCAGATTGGCCGCGGCTTCTTGTACCGTCTCGCCCTCGTAAAGCACGGCGTGCACTTCACTCGTTATCGGCATTTCGACCCCGAGTCGTCTAGTCAGACTTTTGAGTGCCTGTGAGGTCTTCACTCCTTCAGCCACTTCCTGCATCCCGCTCGTAATCTCTTCGAGACTGCGTCCCTTTCCCAACTCCTGGCCGACAAATCGATTGCGCGAGAGATTGCCTGTGCAAGTAAGGACCAGGTCACCCAAACCTGCGAGTCCCATTAGCGTTTCCAGCTTGGCGCCCTCTTTCAGAGCCAGCCGCGTCATCTCAGCGAGCCCCCGCGTAATTAGAGCAGCGATGGTGTTTGAACCAAATCCGAGCCCGGCTACCATCCCTGCGGCGATCGCTATCACGTTCTTGACCGAGCCGCCCAGCTCCGTTCCGACCACGTCATCATTCGTATAAATGCGAAAGTACTCAGAACTCAACTCCGCTTGCACGCTTCGACCGAGCCCGGCACTCGGACTAGCTGCAACAACAGCAGTCGGATGCTTCTCGACGACCTCTTTGGCGAACGACGGCCCGGAGAGACTAACGAACCGGGGCTGGAACTTTTCGCCTACAACTTCAGCCACTATCTGCGAGATGCGTTTGCCGCTGTCAATCTCGATCCCTTTCGAGGCGCTGACAAATATCATTTCGGGATCTACAACCGGCACCATCCCTGTCAAAATCGGCCGCGTCGCATGTGAAGGCGCGGCAAGTATGACGAGCTCAGCCAGTTCCAACGCTTCCTCAATCTTAGCGGTGGCTTGCACACGTTCAGGGATGTGCGAATCGGGCAGGTAGATTGCGTTCACGTGTTGCCGGTTTATCGATTCAACAACTCCTGCGTTCCGTGACCACAGCCGCACCTCGTGGCCGCGCCATGCCGCAACAATGCCCAGAGCTGTCCCCCAGCTTCCCGCACCAATAACTGCAACACGCTTCATCTCAATCGGATACTTGCCAGCTCCTTGAGCGCTGGAGTCCGCCTCTATGGAAACCATCAGGCGGATCCCCGGCCGACTGGGATCACAAGCGGTCAGGCTGGAGCAGCGCCACTCATCACCGAAACTTACTCTCCCGCCCATGCACTAGTCGCCCGACATTCTCCCGATGTGCAAACACAATCAACAGCGCTCCGACCACCGCCACCGTCATCAGCGGCTCAAAATTGGGGTACGCCGAAACGAACTTATGCGTTAATAACGCCAGTATCGGTAGCGCCAAGGCCGCGACGATCGAACCCAATGACACATACCGCGTTAAGATTACAATCGCTACGAAGATCAGTGCCGCGATTCCGACGACCACAGGCATCAAGACCAGGAACACGCCCACTCCTGTTGCCACTCCCTTCCCTCCTCGAAATTTCAACCACACCGGAAAGATGTGCCCAATAATCACGGCCAACGCGGCTGCAGCCACCCACCATGGGGCCGCACTCTCTAGCGGCGCACCTCGGTGTGCATTGAAGGTGGGCGCACTCAGAACCCCCATAGCAATCAAAACAGCGGCAGTGCCCTTAAGGGCGTCGAGAAGCAAGGTCAGAGTGCCCGCGGCTTTCCCAGCGCGACGCGAGACATTAGTCCCTCCGGTCCCACCCGAACCTGTTTGCCGAATATCACCGCCTTCTTTTGCCCGGACGACGAGATATCCGAACGGGATGGATCCAAGTAAGTAGGCAATGCTGATGACCAGAACCGCTCGCAACTGTGACAATACACTCCGGATAAGAGTCCGTGGACTTGAAGAAACCGAAAATATACAAGCGACCCGAGGAACCTCATTCAAGCTGGTTGCGGGCAGGGCCTCCTGCGGAATAACTTCAAGAGGTTATGGGTCAGACAGACTAGTTGCCACTCCGCGTCGTTTTTCTGTAAGCCGCGGAAGGAGAACCGTCTGAACCCTCGTACTTCTTTGACCTGGCCAAACACTGGCTCCACGATCAGCTTGCGTTGCTTATAGACCTCTCGCCCTTCCTCGGTTTTCAATTTCTCTCGCATGTGTTCGGTCACTGCTTCAGTAACTGCGGCGGCCACGGGAGCTCTCGGGGGCAACTCCTCAATCTCTTCAGTCTTCTTGCCGCGGTCCGGCGTCACGTAGAGATCAACAGTCTTGACTGCTTCGCTGGTCACGGCCATGGTACTGAAATAGCCTGCGTCGGCTGTGGCTTTTTCCGGCAGTCGGCCCACATTACTCTTGACCGCTTCGAGCATGGGTACCAGTTGTTGCTTGTCGTTAGCTGCTTGCGTCAAGCTGGCTGCGACGATGATCTGCGCTTCTCCATCGACCGCGATTTGCGCGTTGTATGATTGCTCGAAGCTGCCCGTGGCGCTGTCTTTCATGATCCGTGATTCTGGATCGGTGAAGTTTCGTTGAGCTTTCGCTTCCGGCTTTGTCGCCGCAACGTCCACCACTTGCGGCGGCCGCCCGCGTGTCTTCTTGCCGGTCTCCGCCTCCACCTGCTGCCGGGCGTCGAGCTTGGCCTCAGCGGCGGCTGCCGCAACCTTCGCTCGCTCGTGCGCCTCTTCCTCCAACGCCGCTTTCGCCTCGCGGATCTTGCGCAACCGACTCTCGCGCCGCGCTAACTCCGGCGGTAATTCATCCCCACGCTTTCCCTTCCCGTACTGCTTGTCCTCCGCCTCGTCGGCTGCTTCCGCCTCGCCCAGCAACCGTGCTACCTCCACTGCCAACTGCTCCTCTTTCTCGCACATCCGCTCGTAGCTCATCGCCTTGTGCTTCGACGCATTCGCCCGCAACTTGCTCCCCTCAATGGCCACGTGTCCTAACTTCACCAACCCCGCCTGCTCACATAGTCGCAGCACCTGCACGAACAAGCTCGCTAACTCCTGCAAGTGTTGTTTCCGAAACTCCGCGATGCTCTCATGATCCGGATGCTGGTTGCACGCTAAGACTCGAAACGCCACCTCCTCGTAAGTCGCCTTCTCGATCTTTCGTGACGACACCCGCCCGATGCAGTAGCCGTAGACCAACAACTTCACCATCTTTAGCGGATGATACGGTGGGCGCCCCCGCCCGTCTCCGCGTTCCTACCACTCCCCTATCTTGCGCAAATCCAACTCGTCCACCACGTCGCTGATGAACAGCGCCAGATGGCCCTCCGGCAACCAATCACGTAAATCTGGCGGCAACAGCAATCGCTGCTCTGGATCATAGCTCAGGTAGATTCGGCTCATGCGCCACACTATAATGGTTTTCGCTGATCGCTGTGGCTTTTATTCCGACAGACTCCTAAGTACATCTCAATCACGCCAAGGCAAGTTCTTCCTCTGACACCGGAAGGTCGGAATCCGGTTTGACGTCCAGCCATCAAAGCATTCCAAGGTTCCGGATTGTTGAGGCAACAGTGGGAACGTCTAGAGGAGGACGGCGCTTCTGCTTCCACTGCAGAACGGAATCTAAC
>JACCSP010000313.1 GCA_013812905.1 Pyrinomonadaceae bacterium | reverse complement strand
ACCCGCGCCGACCTGGCCGAGTTTGAGAATTTGCTCCGACGCGGCACGATCCGCCGTCTGCTGATGGAAGGTGTCACTTTCATCGATCCTTCTCACGCCTATGTCAGCACGGAGGCGCAAATTGGTCGCGACTGTGTAATTTATCCTGATGTGTTGATTGAAGGAGACACGGTCGTCGGGGACGGATGTGTGATCCGGTCCGGAAGTCGAATTACAAACTCAAAGATCGGCGCCAAGGTGGTTATTAAAGACCATTGCGTCATCGTGGATTCGGAGATTGACTCAAACTGCACCGTCGGCCCGTTTGCCCACTTGCGCATGAATACGCGATTGGAAGAAGGTGCGGCAATTGGCAATTTTGTCGAAGTAAAAAAGTCGCGAGTGGGAAGGGGCTCAAAGTCGATGCATCTTACGTATCTAGGTGACGCGACCATTGGTGAGCAAACAAACATCGGCGCCGGCACGATCACGTGCAACTACGACGGCAAGAACAAGCACCAAACGATCATCGAGGACAATGTTAAGATTGGTTCGGATACCCTTCTGGTCGCCCCCATCACTGTTGGAAGTGGGTCGATTACTGCAGCGGGCTCGGTGGTCACTAGGGATGTCCCCCCCCATTCTCTGGTCGCGGGGATTCCTGCGGTCGTGAAAAAGAAACTTAAGAACGGTGACCAATGACAGGTGACAAGTTAACAACCTATTTCTCGAAACTCTTGTCACCTGTCACCTGTTAATTGTCACTTTGGAGAACCTATGTGCGGAATTGTTGGTTACGTTGGCAATAAACAGGTAGTTCCTTTGATCATCGATGGCCTGCGCAAGCTTGAGTATCGCGGCTATGACTCCGCTGGAATTGCGGTAGTCAATGAGCGCCAAGATCTTTCGATTCGCCGCGCCGAAGGTAAATTACGGAACCTCGAGGAAGCTATCCGGCTAAGTCCCCTGGACGGGACCTATGGAATTGGTCATACGCGCTGGGCCACTCACGGCCGTCCGACCGAAGAGAATGCGCATCCCCACCGCGATTGTACCGGCCGCGTTGTAGTTGTTCACAACGGCATCATCGAGAACTATCTGCAACTCAAAGAGCGACTCCGCAAGACTGATCACCGGTTCGTAACCGAAACCGACACAGAAGTCATCGCCCACCTGATTGAGGAATGCCTAAAACGAGGTGACAGCTTTGAAAAGGCCGTGCGTGAAGCAACGCTGGAGCTGCGCGGGATCTTTGCTCTTTCCATCATTAACTCCGAGGAGCCAGACACGATCATTGCCGTCCGTCAGGGCCCGCCCGTGGTGATCGGCCTTGGCGACCGCGAGTACTTTGTTGCCTCGGACATTCCGCCGATCTTGCAGCATACGCGCGACGTCTTCTTTCTCGGTGATGGTGAGATTGCCATTCTCACAAAGGATGCTGTCCGGGTCATAGACTTTGATGGCAACTCCGTTCAGCCTGCCATTCAGAGGATCACGTGGGATCCTATTATGGCTGAAAAAGGTGGTTTCAAGCACTTTATGCTCAAAGAGATTTATGAACAGCCGCGCGCAGTGCGTGACACAGTTCAGGGGCGCATCTCGCTAGACTCTGGTCGTGTCTTTCTCGATGAAATGCTGAACATTACCGAAGCTGACTTCCAACGTTTCAACTCGATCAAGATCGCCGCGTGTGGCACCTCGTGGCACGCCGGCCTAGCGGGCAGGTACATGATTGAACAACTAGCCCGCATTCCAGTTGATGTCGATTACGCGTCGGAGTTTCGTTACCGCGATCCGGTGATGGATGAAAACACCTTGTTGCTGGTGATCTCACAATCCGGAGAGACTGCGGACACGATAGCGGCATTGCGGGAAGCGAAAGAACTGGGCGCGAAGGTGCTGGCGATATGCAATGTGCAAGGCTCGATGATTGTGCGAGAAGCAGATGGCACGATTCTAACGCACGCCGGACCGGAAATCGGCGTAGCCTCCACCAAAGCATTTACATCGCAGATGATTGCCTTGTACTTGCTCGGGCTTTATCTGGGAGAACTGCGTGGCTCACTCTCGCCGGAACAGGCCCGACACCACGCGCAACAGTTGGCGGAATTGCCAGTGAAACTCGAGCACCTGTTGAACGAATCTGACGAGATGGAGGAACTTTCTAAAGAATTTTTCCGCTCCACAGACTTTCTCTACCTCGGGCGCGGAATCAATTTTCCTGTCGCTCTTGAAGGTGCCCTAAAGTTAAAGGAAATCTCTTACATTCACGCGGAAGGCTATCCTGCCGGAGAAATGAAGCACGGGCCCAACGCTCTTATTGACGAGCGCTTGCCGGTGCTCTTCATTAACACTCGCGAAGAGGGCAACCGCCCCTCGGAACTGCGCTATGAGAAAACGCATTCCAACATCGTTGAAGTTAAAGCGCGGGAAGGTATTGTAATTTCGGTGCTAACTGAAGGTGACACAATGTCCGCATCCGAGTCGGATCATGTGATCGAGATTCCGGCTTCGAGTGACCTGCTCTCGCCAATTCTCTCCATCATTCCCTTGCAACTGCTGGCTTATCACATCGCTGTTCGTCGCGGCTGCGATGTTGACCAACCTCGCAACCTGGCAAAATCAGTGACGGTGGAGTGAGTTGACTGTTGGCAGGGCTGTGGTGGTGGGAGAGCTTTTGTGTACAATGTTCATACAAGGGGCTCCAGTCGCTATGACAAATGACGAGACACAGCGCAAGATGGATTTTATCGTCAACCAGCAGGCGCAATTCTCTGCCGACATTCAGCGACTTAAGGAACTGCATACCCAGGCCGAGGAAAGATTGACAAGAATAGAGGGCGTGGTTCTTCGCTTGGCTAATTTCACAGAGAATGGCTTCACGAAACTCACCGCCGCGCAAACAAACCTCACTAACGCCCAAACGTTTTTGGATACGAGAATGGCTGAACTAGCGGAGTCGCAAGCTCATACCGATCAGAAGTTGAATGCGCTGATCGACATTATTCGCGAGCAACGCAACGTCGGACGTTCGAACTAGAACACCTTGGGCTGAGTGTTACGTTATTTAACGCGAGTTTTGTCCTTAAGTGCCACCGAACTCTCCGTCCCAAGTAGCGTTCCCTTCCGTTCCAACCCCCAACGATAGCCGCCGAAGCTTTGGTCTTCGCGAATGACGCGATGACATGGAATGACCAGGGCCACCGGGTTAGTGGCACAGGCCCTGGCGACCGCGCGCACGGCCGTCGGTCGCCCCATCGCTTTGGCGATCTCTCTATACGACCTGGTTTCCCCATAAGGTATCGCGCGCAGGTTTTCCCACACCTGCCATTGAAAGGCTGTCGCTTGAATGTCTAAAGGCAGTTGAAGATCGGGCTGCTTGCCCGAGAGATAGTTTAAAAGCTTATCCAGCGGTTCACTCAGCATCGCGTCGGCGCGATGAATCTCGGCAGCGGGGTATTCTCTCGTTAAATCGGTAGCTAATGCGGCGACGGAATCGCCAAGTTTGACTGCGCACACACCGCGCTCAGTTGCGGCGACGAGCAAGAGACCAAGCGAGCACGGAGCGATCGTGTAGTTGATAACAGCGCCCCGGCCGCCACGGCGGTAGGTGGCCGGCGTCATGCCCAGCGTGGCCGGAGCGTGGGCGTACAATCTGCTGCTCGAGCTGAAGCCGGCGTCGAACATTGCTCCGGCTACCGAGCCACTTTCTCGAACACGCGTTTTGAATTTCCCAATCCGGAACGCATCCGCATATTGCCGCGGCGTGATTCCCATGACCTTTTTGAAAACTCGCTGCAAATGAAAGGGACTGATCCCGATGTGCTCCCCGAGGTTCGCGAGGGTAACTGATGTTTCATCCTGCGTCTCGATATACAGACAAGCACGCTGAACCATGTCAATCTGAGGATCGGTGAACGTTGTTCGTTTCGGATGACAGCGCCGGCAAGCGCGAAAACCTGCCTGCTCGGCGGCCTCCGGCGAACCAAAATATCTTACGCGCTCGCGGCGTGGCCGGCGCGAAGGGCATGAAGGCCGGCAGTAGATCTTTGTTGAGCAAACCGCGAAGACAAAGGTTCCGTCAGCCCTTGAATCTTTGGCTATAACCGCTTGCCAAAGTTCATCCTGAGTGTCTTTCCACATAGTCATTTGCTGATCCAACATTGCGCTCATCCTAACACCTCCCTACCTTCCCATTAAGCTCAACCACAGATGCAGGGATGTTAAGGGATATTAGATGTTGAATCTATCCGCTTCTTGCGTTCAAATCCTTTTTCCTGCTGCGACTCTATCCTGGCTCTTGCTGCCGGACAGAGGAAGAAGCAATAAGGTATTTACCTAACCAACTCTACTGTAAGATGGGAACAGTGAACCGCGAACCGGAATCAGCGAACATCAAGTGGAGAACGTCACGTCGCAGCTAGGTATTCTGGTGCCTGTTGAACGTTGAGCCATTGACTATCCGTCTGTTCACGATTCAGACAGCCCGGCTTACGCTCGCGATTCGTTCTCGTTTTACGGTTGAGTAAACCTTTGTCTGTACTCACCAGAGCTAATGAAGGCCTTAACCATCTCCGCGGCAACGAAGTTGCCGTTGAACTGATTCAGTTTATTCAACCAGAAATCATATCCGCCAAAGTTCGTATCCGGCGCGTCGTTTGGATTGCGGCGCAGGTACCCGAAGTATTGCATCAGCACGAAGGCTTTGTTGAACTCGTTGCGCGCGAGGTCAGCGTCCTCGGCCACCGACCTCAAGACCTGCGCCCGCGTCTTCGCTCCGGAGGTCAGTTCGCTCACGAGTTGATCGCGTTCGCCCGGCGAGAGCGCCCCGCCCGAGTTCGCG
>JACCSP010000302.1 GCA_013812905.1 Pyrinomonadaceae bacterium | reverse complement strand
CCACTCGTGATCCTTGCTGTAATGTAGATCCTCTGGAACGTTAGCCATGGTTCCTCCACGGAATTTTAGATTGCCGATTGGCAGCTGCCGATTTTGGAAATCGCTTACCAGCTTCTCAAATCAAAATCACAAATCAAAATCGAAACCTAGAAAACGCCAACTCACCGCGCACGTTTATAGCACGGGGTTTTCACAATCTGCGCCGCCACCAGTCGCCCGCGTACGTAGATGTGAATCTGCCGACCCTCGCCGGAAAACTCTGCCGGAACGTAAGCCAAGCCAATGTTCTTTTTCAGGAAGGGCGCCGGACTTCCCGAAGTAACGCGACCCACTTTCGCACCATCGATAACCACTTCGTGCAAGTCGCGCGCAACGCCGCGCTCCGTGATCTCGAAGCCCACCAGCCTACGCCTGACGCCCTCTTCCTTCTGCCTTGCTAACGCTTCGCGCCCGACGAAATTGCCTTTGTTCAATTTGCAAATCCAGCCGAGATTAGCTTCAAGCAACGTGGTGGTCTCGTCGATCTCGTGGCCATAGAGAGCCATGGCAGCCTCAAGCCGCAGAGTATTACGAGCCGCCAGACCACAGGGAAGCACGCCTTCAGGTGAGCCGGTGTTGCCGGCGTCGAGAATTTTGTCCCAGAGTTGCTCCGCTTTGTCGGCAGCGGCGTAGACCTCAAAGCCATCTTCTCCCGTGTAGCCCGTGCGGGAAACGACTGCCGGTACCCCATCAACCTTCCCCTGATCAAAATGGTAATACTTAATCTCCTCGAGAGGCAGATCCGTCAACTTCTGAAGGATCTGTAACGCGTCTGGCCCTTGCAATGCCAGCTGGCAATACTCGGAGCTGACATTCTTGAGTTTGACTGATTCGTGGCGGGGCTGGGAAGTGATCCAATCCCAGTCTTTGATAGTTGTGCCGGCATTAACCACGAGCGTCAACTGGTCGGCCGCAAACCGATAGACCAGGAGATCGTCGATCACCGTTCCCCGTGGAGTTGTTAAGACGGAGTACTGGGCCTGGCCATCTATGAGCTTTGAAGCGTCGTTTGAGGTGATGGAATTGATGAATGCAATTGAGTCGGCGCCGCGCACGTCAATTTCACCCATATGCGAGACGTCAAAAAGGCCCGCGTGTTTGCGCGTGCGCAAATGCTCTTCAATAGTACCCGCAGGATACTGGACGGGCATGTCCCAACCGCCAAAATCAATCATGCGTCCACCCATGCGGCGATGCGCGGAATTGAGTGGTGTCTTTTTGGACTCCAGCGCAGGTGCAGTCACGCGTATCTCCCGGATCCGATGGCGAACCCGATACTCGAGAATTACGAAAAACGGACGAATCCGCAAGCTAACATGCGAAGTTTCGGTGCGTCAAGCGAGTCCCATTGACAGCGAGGGCCTGAAGTGAAGGGCCATTGAAAGAGAAAAACTCATGGGAAAAAGCTGGAAGAGGCAGTCCTTCAACGAGGTGGTGATTAACTATGATGAGCGGTTCATGTGGTGCGATCGTGAGGGGCCGGCTTTTGTAGCACCTCCCGGGAGCCGCCTATAACCTACAAGTGCACGAACGCAGATGTGAATCAAAAAGGGCTAAGTTAAGAATATTTGCAGTTGACTTGGCTAACACTCAGAAGTTTCGTTCGCGCACATCAACCTTTTGAACTGCGAATACTACTCGCATAGTGTCCGGCCGGCGATCCATTGCAGCCGGGACAAAGGCCGCATCTCGACGAAGGGCTGCCTGAAAATCGCTGAGCATCTGTCGATCGCGGGGAGCGTGAACAACGTCAACCAGCGAGGCGGCTCCATTGCTGAAGACATCCGCTACCACGAGCATGTCATCCGCATCCTGATATCGGCTGTCGTGTGGATGTGCATAAGAACGAGTGAGCGTGGCGAGTGCACCCTTAGGATTGAGGCTTGGGGACTGCTCGGCGAAAGGAGCACGGCTGGCAGCGTACTCCTCTGATCTTACCGGTTTGTTTAGATCGTAACCAGCACTCGCGGGAAGCACGTAGACTGCGGAACTATGTGCGGCGGCCTCGTGAAGTGCTTGAAAGTGAGGACGCAACGCCGCAAACATAGCGACGAAAAGAATGACCGAAGCGATAGAGCCAACGCTGTAGGGCATCAGACGAGGTTCGAGGAAGCGCGCCAGCCGATCACCAAAAGAAGACTGAGGGCTTTGCCGGCGGGCGGCGGCTTCGATCGTCAAGGCATCAATGATCGACCCAGCCAGATCGATTGGGGGCTGTGGTCTGGATAGCATACTTAAACGGCGAGTAATCGCCCGCAGTGCGACAAGTTCGTCGCGGCAAACAGGACACTCGTCTACATGCTCATCAACGGCAACCCGGGCCGGCAGCATCAAAGTGTCGTCCAGGTATAACGAAAGCGACTGTTTTGTTTCTTCGCACGACATACGATATTCCAATTGCTGATTTCCAATTGCCGATTAAAGAATGAGAATCAACTAACGTAGTTCCTTCAATTGGCAATTAGCAATGTCCAATCGGTAATCCCTGAGATGGCTGACCGACCCCGGCTGCTTCCTTTGTGAAGGAAGCAACTCCGACGAAGTACCAGACAAGCTAACAGGTGATTCGAGCCACACTTTCAACGGGTGTTGCTGGCCACGTTTTCAAATTAGCTCTTGTCCCCTATTAGCTGAAGTCTTCTACCCGCCGTCTCGTCACTTCGACCCATTTGGCACCGCGTTGTTGTGAGCCGGGGCGGGTCAACCATTCATGTTATTTTAGACTTCCGATTGCCCTTTTCGCTTGGTATCCGAACGCTGACTCGAGCAAGTTCATCCTCTTCTTCCAGAGGCAATCAAGAATCTAAATTACAAAGAGTTTTCCAACTTTCGTCGCAACTCGGAGCGGCCTCGTGCCAGCCGCGACTTCACCGTACCTACGCTAACCCGCAATGCTGCGGCCACTTCTTCATAGCTTAACCCCTCGATGTCCCTCAAAATGACTGCCTCACGATAAGCACATCCAAGAGTTATCAGGGCCGCTCTTAAAAGTCGCTCGCGTTCATGCGCCAGCGTTTCCTGCTCAGGAGTATTTCCGCTATCGGCCGGGAACGTGCCTGCGAGCGGGTTATTGCCCCATTCATCGGCGGAATCAAGTGAAACTGTGGACTCGCATCGACGTCTGCGCCACCACCGCCAGCGGTTCCTCGCCTGATTGATCGCGATGCGATAGATCCAAGTCCTTAAATCCGCTTCGCCTCGGAAGTGTTCGATGCTCTGAAACGCGCGCAGGAAAGTCTCCTGAGTCAGGTCGCGCGCCTCCTCACTATTCTCAGTCAACCGATAAAGTAATCCGTAGATTTCCCGCGAACGCTCGGCCACCAGAGTTTCAAACGCAGAGGCATCGCCTCTCTTCAATCTTTCAATGAACTGGGTGTCGGTTACCGCGCGAGGCTCCACCGAGGTTGCGGTGGCAACCTGCTCCAGATCCATCTGCACGCCGAGGGCTATTGGCTCTGAGTAGCTCACGGTTTACCCCCTGGCTCGGGAACTGGAATAGCTGAGCGCCTAAGCCCCTTCCCGGCCAGGCGTACCCTTAGACACCGGTGCCAGTCGGTTTGTTCCTGAGGAATTCTCATGATGACCTTCGATGCTGTTCGCCACCTCGCGCCCGTCAGCCCTCGGTCATCAATATCCTCCTCGACAACTAAAAGTGTACGCGCTTCAGAACGCTGCTGATAGCTTCCTTGACAAGATTTCGTGACGCCCATTAGAGTGCTTGTTTCGCCTATCATACACTTAGAAGAACGCAGTTCACCATAAGGACTTGCGAGAAGGAAATAAGTGGCCCGATACAAAAAAAAGCGCGTGCGCGAACTGCAGCACGACCGATTTCGCGATACAGCTATCAGCGTTTTCGATCGTCTTGGCAATCGACTCGAGGGCCGCGGGAAAGCGATTCTGTATGGAATGGTCGCCGTCATTTTGCTCGCTATCCTCGTGGGAGTAGGGCTCACTTGGAGCCGGCGGAAAGCGGACGAAGCCCGAAGGGCCCTGGGACGAGGAATTGCGATCACTAGCACGCCGGTCTCTTCAACAACCCCTCTCGATCCCGCTGTTACATACAAAAACGAACAGGAGCGGGCTCAGAAAGCGATCGAAGAGTTTCAGAAGGTGGTATCCAAGTATGGAGACCCCTACCGCACTGAAGCACGATATTTCATAGCTGCGAATCTCCTGTATGTTGATCGAGAGAAGGGAATCAGCGAGCTGGCCGAACTGAGCAAAGACAAATCCAATGATATCGCCACGCTAGCCAAGTTTGCCCTTGCGCAGGCTAAGGAAGCCGACGGCAAGTATGAGGAGGCGGCTCAACTTTACAGTCAGATTTCTCAGAATAGTGTGATCGTCCCGCCGGAGACAGCGCGCCTTCGGCTGGCCATGGTTTATCAGAAGCAGGGCAAGAAAAAAGAGGCTGCAGATATTCTTTTCCAGATAGCCGAGGCCGCACGCAAGGCGAAAGACACTGATGGATCGAGCCTGCCATTGTCGGCTGCTGCCCGAGAAGCCAGTCAGGAATTACAGAAACTCGACCCCGATCGCTTCGCCCAGCTTCCTGAGGAAGCCCCGGCAGCAGGCCTGACCTTCTAAGCAGTATTTCCAATTCTCGTTTTGATTTCAGTCGTAACGTTTCAACCCCCGCGGTCGTCCCCAACAGGAATCGTCAATTATTGATGTCATCCCCGCATGGATAACCTTACCCATTCGCTTGTCGGGCTAGCTGCCTCAAAAGCCGGATTGGAAAAGTTGTCACCCGGAACGACAGTCCTCTGCATTCTTGCAGCGAATGGTCCAGACTGTGACATTGTGACGTTGATTGGTGGCCGCTCGAACTACCTGCACCACCACCGCGGCATCACCCATTCAATCCTGGGGGCGATTGTCCTCGGACTTGCTCTTCCACTGATCTTCTATTTTGCAGATCGCCTGATGGCCAGCATTCGTGCGCGTCAACCCGCGGTCAGGTTGAAGGGGTTAATGATTGCGTCGCTGCTTGTTAGCGCGACGCATCCCTTCATGGACTGGACCAACAATTATGGAATCCGCCCCTTTCTGCCCTGGAGTTCGCAATGGTTCTATGGTGATTTCATTTTTATTGTCGATCCTTTTCTCTGGACGATTTTGGGAGGCGCCTGCTTATTACTAACCTCAAACTCGAAATTGCGGTTGGGGATCTGGTTGTTGCTGGCGCTGCTACTCACCTATCTGGTGCTCACGGTTCCTATCCAGCGTAACCTGGAACGGCCCATAATTCTCAGGACCATTTGGACTTTCGTCCTAATTGGTCTTCTAGTTTTATTTAAGCTGGGCGTCGCACAAAGATGGAGATCCCGTATCGCGCTCGCGGCGTTGGTAATGGTTCCCATGTATTGGGGCAGCTTAGCCACTCTTCATTGGATTGCGGTCAATAAGGCAAGAATCGAGGCAGGGGTTATCGTCAGCCGATACGGGGAGAGGATTAGCGACCTTGCAGTGATGGCCACTCTCGCGAATCCTTTTCAGTGGTCCTGTGTCGTGGAAACGGAGAGCGCGGCGTACCGGTTTGAGCTCCCAATAACGGGTCACCACAGAGCTCTCTCACAGCTCGTTCGACACGATCGAGCAGACACCGCCGATTCACCTGCTATCGAGCAAGCCTTGCAGGATGAAAGGGCGAGAATCTTTTTGGACTTTGCACGATTTCCTGTGGCTCGCGTAGTGGGAGCCGACTGCCTTACGCAAACGCTCGTGCAGTTGGCTGACCTACGGTACACTCAACCAGGAGGCGGGCGGGGGGCCTTTTCCCTTGACGTGCCCGTTGATTGCCCGACTCAGGATACAGGCCAAGCTGGTCGACCGCCAACATAGATGAACGATACAAAACAAATTGAGAAGTCGAAGTCGCTGGTCGATGCTGCCAACGAACCTTCTCGACCGGGTGAGAAAGTGTGTATTGCGAGCGTTCGTGCTTCTCCGGGGACTTACCTTGTCGTTTCGAGTGTGCTTACATTTTTCGCCGGTCTAATGTTGAGTTCCGAGAAGGATGGATGGGCGCTACTGGCGATTGTCGTAGCGTGGACGCTCGTGCCAGCGCTAGCCCTGACTGACAAGATCGTGTTTGACGGCCAGTCGCTGGTCCGTCGGGGCGCAGTGCCGTTCATATTTCTGCTCATCTCAGGGCGAACACAGCAGCTGAGCGTGGCCGAAGTTGAACGAGTGGATACGAACGCGGTTCGCACGCTAAGGCGCGGCGGTAGAGTGCGCTATCGCTACCGCACTCAGATTATTGGGAAGGGAACCGGTTTTGTTTTCGCTTCTGGTGGTCGCCGTTACCGCGAGATGGTACAGCGACTCTTCCCGCTTATTCATGATGACAAGATCGATTTGAGAACGCGTGAGCTGCGTGACTATCTCTGTGATCCGAAATCCTTAAACCGCGAACTGGACTGGCTCAAACTGGCACCCGCCGACGTCTTGGACAATGCGAATGCGGAGTTTAAGCTTGGCGGAAAGAGAGAGCATGCGGATGAACAAGGGAACGCGATTTCCCCCGGAGATGTCGAGCGAGCCATCCTGCTAAGAGAGCTAGGAAACAAACTACGGATTGCCGGCCGCCTTAAAGAAGCCGGGGAAGCCTTCCGGAGGGCATTGAACGTTCTTCCGCGGGACGGCCGGCTGATTTACGACTTCGCCCGCTTGCTTCGTTCGCAGGCAAGCTCTCGGGGAGATGCGCGTTTGCTTTCGCGCGCGCGTGCCGCTCTCCGACTCTCAGCTATGAGAGCCGACGAGGATGCCGCTTTGTTGTCACTGATTGGTGAAGGTTTTTTGGAGTGCAATGAAGCAGCGCGAGCTGAGCGCAGCTTCCAGAGAGCAATTGAGTTGGAACCGCGAACGTTTCGAGCGCGGCTGGGCCTCGCTGATGTAGCGCTGCGAAATGGCAAGCTGGCTCATGTCATCCACCAGTATCGAGATGCGGCCCACGAGGCGTCCGAAAACGCGCTGGCCCGCTATGCCGGCAGCGAGGCAGAATATTACGTTCGTCTTAATGACGATGACGATTATCTTTCCACCGAGCTAAGCCGGATCAATTGGCTGCAGACGTTGACTCACGTTCGGCGCCTAGCCGCCCGAGTAACCAACGCGAGCGTACTTGTGGCCCTGATTGGCACGTATGCTGCTCAGGCGATCGCAAGTATCGGTTGGGCGCTCGCCTCCTCCGCCCTTGTGGCATGGGTAACTAGTCTTCTTGCCGGCAAATTGCTTTCCGCGCGACGCAAGCCTCGTCCGATGAATTAAACGGTACATGATCGGTGTAAGAGAAAAAGCAGAAGAGAGTAAGCTTCTGCCTTTTTCCTTCCTAACTTGAGTGTTAGGCACTAAGGGGTCGTTTTGGCACCAGGTGAAGCACGATTCTTCTCGCTCTTCTGTGCCGGGGTTTTACCTGTCATTTCTGATTTGGCCCTGCGCGCGTTGCG
>JACCSP010000289.1 GCA_013812905.1 Pyrinomonadaceae bacterium | reverse complement strand
AAGCAGTGCCGCCGCGATTCCGATAGACAACGCCAACAAGACAACGCCTGTTCGAGTGAGGACGCTGCTGAGGTTTTATCTATGCCGCATTTTTAGTCAGCAGTTGGCGCCAGCTCACGATCGCCGGGATACTCACGGGCCGAGACAGGTTCCTTCGCGCGGCTGTACTTCAGGTAGAGAGCGGGGATCACAATCATGTTCAGGAAGGTCGACGTAACGATGCCGTCCAAAGATCCCAACCGCTATCGACTGTTGAAATCCCCTTACCCGTTCGGTCCTACGACCTGAGCCAGGTGGATCGGGTAGAAATTAGTGCCTAAACCTCGAGTTCAACGCCGCGTTGATGTGTATGTGCTGCACCTAAGCCTCGACCGAGTATATAAGCCAGAGCCGTAACGGCGAGGCACACGACTCCTGCTGCTGTGAAAGTCGCAGGAGCCCCCCATCTGGCCGCCGCATACCCAATCACCGGGTAGGTGATGAGCCAAAAAGCGTGTGTCAGCGCGAAGTGCGCCGCATACGCTCGCCCCCGTTCTTCCTCGCGCGTGTGTTCCGCCAGCAGCGTGGACGATGGAATGGCGATGAGCGCCTGGCCCGCGCCATTTAGCATCCACAGGAAGCCAAAAATGATAAGAGGCGGTTTGAGCGCGCCAGGTAACAGAAGTGAGCCGAGCACGACGCCACCGATGAGGAGCGCGCGTGCCGTCCAGAAATGACGCCGGCCGTGTAGTCCAGCTTTGTCACGAGCGCTCCGCTCGTAGCGTCCGGTGGCCCTCCCCAGAACCAGCGCCGCGAGTGCCGAACCGAGACCCAACATCACCATCATGAGAGCGAAGGCTGTCTCACCGCGTCCGAGCACATCGCGCACGTAGACTACCGTGGCGACAATAGCTGCGGCGCCTGCGGTCGCTTCGGCGAAACTAAGCGTGAGCGCCTGCCTAAGCGAGGGCTCGCGTAGGAGCACCCGGGTTCCGTGTGTGATCTCAGAGAAGAAGACTCGCCAGGAAAGGAGTGTCTTCACTTTTCCGACCTGCGGAATAATGACAGCTGCGACTAGCAGCGCGGAAATGAGGTAAGTAAGGCTGTCAAACCAGAACACCCATCGCAGATCGAGAAACGCCACCAGTAATCCCGCCAGGGCAGGTGCGGCAACGGCTTCGACATCTACCGCGACTCGCGAGAGCGAAAGTGCTTTGACATATTGCTCGCTGCCTACGACATCCGGGATGCTCGCTTCAAAGGTCGGCGTGAAAAAAGCCGTAACCGCATTTATCAGGAAAATCAATAAGTAGATTTGCCAGACCGTAGTAACGAAAGGGAATAGAGCGAGCAAACCAAAACGAATGAGGTCAGCCGCAATGAGAATCTTCTTGCGGCTCGCACGGTCGGCGATGACTCCGGCGGGTTGAGAGAACAGCAGGAACGCGAGGATGCGAAGCGTGAGCGCGTAGCCAATGACGGCCGTCGCCGATTCACCGCCCGTGAGTTGATAGGCGAAGAGTGCGAGTCCAACCGTGGTGACGCCGCTGCCGAGCAGGGACACAATTTGCGCTGCGAACAAATAACCGAAAGCGCGGTTGCGCCAGAGAGAAGTGGCGACGTTTGCTGGCGGCAAATCAGCCATAACGATAATCGACGGCAGATGCGCTCGACTACTGCCCTCTTAGAGCGGTCACTCTCTCCGGTGCGAATGCCGCAGAGCTTATTTGAAGCGCACGCCGAGACGACCACTTATTAAGCGTGGGAAGCCGACGTGTGTGCCCGAAAAGACCGACTCGAAGTTGTAAAGGAACAATTCATTCGTCAGATTTTGCACGTCGAACTGCACGTTGAGCGAGGTGCGTTCACGTTGCAGCAAGTCCGCGCCGATAGAAAAGTTAAGAATCGTGCGCGGGCGCGTCCGCCCACGTTGGAAATCAATTTCGTTGTAGAGACGCGGGTCGAAACCTTGCGCCGTGAACTCGGCGAGCGTTGTCCCGGGTTCGACATCAGTCGGGTAGCCGGAATCGTAGCGCCCGCCGAAGATGGCGTAGATGCCGGTCGGTTTGTGCGTGTAGCTGATCTGGAACTGCGCCGAGTTGCGTTGGTCGTGATCGTTGGCGAACCGCAAGCCAGGCTCCTCAAGACTCTCGACGGCTTCGCCCAAGAATAAGCCCCCGTTGATGGGCGCGACACCGTAGGCGCGGGCGTTGGCGTAAGAGAGGAAGCCGCGAAACCCTCTGATGTCTGACGTCTCTAAACGTAACTCTTCGCCGGTCACGCGCCCCGAAGCGATGGTTATAGGGAAGATCACGCCAGTGTCAAGGAATTGGTCTTTGTCAGCGAAGTTCGTGATGCGCTTTTGATAGGCGACGAGGTTGAGAAGCAAATACCGAGAGAGCTGTTGCTGCACTCCGACTTCAAAAGCGTTCTGCTTGTCTGGCAAGATCGGGCGCACACCCGACTGTCCTTGCAGCACTGCGAGCGGCGAAAGCGCAGCGGCTTCCGATGAACTCGCCAACAGTAGATTTTCGGCGGGCGGCGTTTGAAAGAAACGATTGTAAGAAGCGCGGAAAGTCGTCTGCGTGCGCGGAATGAAATAGGCGACGCCGATGCGCGGGCTGAAGGCATCTTCGTCGATAACTAGCCGGTAATTGTCGTAGCGAAGCCCGGCGTCAATGGTGAAGTTACGGAATGGCGAGAAACGATCTTGCACGTAGAGACTCAGCGTGCGCCCCGTGCGCCGACCGTTGAAGGTAAACGGATTTGTGGCGGTGAAGTTATTGACCGGATTGGGCACGATGTTACCGTTGTCGTCGATCAGATCTTCGAAGGGCGTAGTCGGGTAGAAGCTGAAGTTCTCGCGCACGGGAGTGATGGTGAACTGTCCGCCAAACTTGATGATGCTTGTGCCGCGAGTGACTGTTATACCTGCGATGCCGCCGATATTCTGCAATGTGCGATCTTGAAAGGCGGCCACCGGTACTGATTGCGGATTGCTTATGAGTCGAGCCGTGCTGGAACGATTGAAGAACGAAAACTGCCCGAAAACGGTCGGTGAGAAGACGCGCTCGTAGGTGATGAACTGCGAACTGTCGCGGTTACGTTGGCGTTGGTCTTGCCCGGCCAACTCTTGTTCAAGACGATTTGGGACTTGAAAGTTAGCGCCGCCGAAAAGGAACGTGCCGCGCAGAGAATTCCTATCGTCGAAGCGGTAGTCGAGACGGGCGAAGCCTTTACCGGTGCGCCCAAAGTTGTGGAAATTCTCAATCGTCGGCGGATCGAGGAAGCGTTGTGAGGTGGTCGCCGACAAGTTAGTGAGGAATCCGAACTTGCTGGTGCGCGTCGAAAAGTCCGCGCCTACTTCTCCAGTCGAAAAGCTGCCACCGGAAAGTGTAATGCCGCCGTTGGTCGGTTGCTCCAAGCCAGAGCGCGTGTTGACGTTCACGACCCCGCCCAATTTGTCGCCAAACTCCGCCGGGATGCCGCCGGTTAGAACTTCGACAGTGCGCAGGGTGCGCGCGTCCAAACTCGTCGAGAAGATCGCCGAGAGATTGTCTGTAATCGGAACGCCGTCAACGACGTATTGCACTTGCGATTCCGAACCGCGCGGGTGAAGCCGCCCGTTGTCGTCGGGAGCGAAGCCGGGAACAGACGCGACGATTGATTCGATGCCGCGCGAGGGCGAAGCACCGGCTTGTCGCTCGATTAGAGTTTGATTGATGTCGGTGTCGGATGAAGTTTTGTCGGGTTCGACAAGCGCCCCGCTCGGATTGTCAGTAACGGTCACGGTTTCAGTAGCGCCAGTCACCGTCAGCTTGAAATCAAGGTTAAGCGGCGCGGTGCTTTCCAAGTCAACGGTTTGCGCGGCGATTTGAAACCCGCCCGCTTCGGCGCGCACCGAATAGATATTGAAGGGGACGTTGACGAGCCGAAACTTCCCTTCGGCATCCGTCTGCGTTGCCTGCGTGTAGCCGGTGACAGATTGCATGATCGTTACCGTAGCCCCGGCGACGCGTGCTCCTGTTGGGTCTTGAACCGTGCCCTGAACCGTGCCGATCCGCGTCTGCGCGGTGGCGGATGAACCAAGACAAAGTCCGACTATCAGAGCCACCAGGAATAAACGACTGCTGTGCGAAATCATAGTAACCTTCCTTGAAAAGTGCTGAGTGCAATGGAAGCGTCCGAAGCCGTATCTCGTGGTGAAACAGAATCTTCACGTTCAGTTCACCAGCGCGACTACGGACGCGCATCAAATGCGAAGAGCGGTTGCACAAGGAAGGTTGAAGGTGGAGCGCGCCCGCGTGTCGGCGCGTTCTGGGTTGAAAGCGGAAAGCTTGTGGGCGTGCCGAAGCGCGAAAGCTCAGCTTGCAGCGGCAGAATTACTTGCGGAACTTTGGAAACGAGGTTGCTGAAAAGTTGACGCTGGAATTGGCAGATCAGGCATCCGTCGTTATCTCCCGTATGCCGATCTGATGAGTCTGAGGTGTCGGAATTGCTCACCGAACATGCAGCGGAAAAGCGCGGCGTGGAGGTATCGTGAGCGTGAGCGACCTGCCACGTAGCACCGTAGATGATAAGGACCAGCAGCGCACCCGCCAACCCACGCTGGAGTAAAACCTCGCGTCGTCGTGGCAGTGTTTCGGTGATGCTTCTGGTCACGTCTTAATCTCCGCTCGTCACCATCTCGCTCCCGCTTGGATAATCGCGCACCCGGACAGCAGCCGATGCGCGTCCGTATTTCAGGTATAGAGCCGGGATGACAATCATGTTGAGAAACGTCGAGGTGACGATCCCGCCCAGGATGACGACAGCCATCGGTTGCTGGATCTCTTTGCCTGGCTCGCCTGCGCCGAGAGCGAGTGGAATCAGTCCAACGCCGGTGACGAGCGCAGTCATTAGAATCGGGCTAAGTCTCTCCATCGAGCCCTGCACAATCGCATCTCGAAACCCGACGCCTTCTTCTTCCATGAGATGCGTGTAGTGGGAAATGAGCATGATGCCGTTTCTGGTGGCGATGCCAAAGAGAGTAATGAAGCCGACTAGCGAGGCGATGGAAAGCGTGCCGCCGGACAAGAAGACCATCACCACGCCGCCAATTAAAGCGAGGGGCAGGTTCGCCATCACGAGCACGGCGGAGCGTGCCGACTTCAAAGCGACAAAGAGCAGCAGGAAGATGCCGCCGATGGCCACTATGGATAGCAGTGTGATGAGGCGCGATGCTTTCTCCTGCGCCTCGAACTGTCCGCCGTACTGCACAAAGTAGCCCTGCGGCAACTGCACGTTACTGCCAACCGCCGCGCGTACGTCGTTGATGACGCTGCCTAAATCTCTGTCGGCAACGTTGGCTTGAACGATGATTCGACGTTGAACGTTCTCGCGGTTGATCGTGTTCGGTCCCTGATCGACGCGCACTTCTGCAACCTGCCCGATGGGGACTTTGGCGCCCGTCGGCGTATCGATCAGCGTGTTCCCGATGCTTTCAAGCGACTGTCGTGAGGAGTCATCAAAGCGCACCAGCACGTCGTAAGTTTTCTGTTCCTCCAGGACTTGCGAGGCGACGTGCCCGTTGAAGGCGGTGTCAACCGTCTCGGCTAAATCTTCAGCGCGCAGCCCGACCGCCGCCGCCGCTT
>JACCSP010000186.1 GCA_013812905.1 Pyrinomonadaceae bacterium | reverse complement strand
CACTTGCCAGGAGAGATGATTCCAGGGCAGTTCGGCCCAATTAGTCGGGTAGCCTTATCGCTTAAGCACTCCTTAACCTTAACCATATCGAGAGTCGGAATTCCTTCGGTAATACACACAACCAACGGCAATTCTGCATCCGCAGCTTCCATGATGGCGTCCGCGGCGAAGGCGGGGGGCACGTAAATCACCGAGGCATTGGCACCCGCCTCTTTCACCGCATCGCCCACGGTATTGAACACCGGAATGCCTTCATGTGTGGTGCCGCCTTTGCCGGGCGTGACACCTCCTACAACTTTCGTTCCATACTCAACCATCTGCTTCGTGTGAAACGAGCCTTCCTTTCCGGTAATTCCCTGCACTACGAGGCGCGTGCTTTTGTTCACGAGAACGCTCAATGTGTCTGCTCCTGGAGATCTGAGTTATTAAAGACTCAAAGATTGCAAGGCTAGTTTTTTGAATTAACTGGAGTATAGCCGACCAGTCGCTCTGGCGCTAACACAGCTTATGCCAGTTCAAACCGTTGTCCGTAAACCGGCACTTCAACCGGCCAGCCAAATCTCTCCTTGATATGATTGGCCATCGCATTCGCAGCATGGGGCTCGCCGTGAGTCAGAAACGTTCGTCGCGGCGCGGCCGGAATTCCCTCCAGCCACCGGAGAACCTCTTTCCAATCGGCGTGCGCGGAGAAACCGCCAATGCGCGCAATGCGGCAACGCACAGGAACACGCTGACCCAGTACTTTTACCTCCCGCTCGCCATCGAGAATTCTTCTCCCGGTTGTGCCCGCGGCCTGGTAACCCACGAACACGATTGTCGCGTCAGGATCAGGTACCGACCGCAGCGCGTGATGAAGAACGCGACCGCCGGTCATCATCCCGGAGGCGCTGATGATCACGCGCGCGCCGTGGACGTCATTGAGGCGTTTCGATTCTGCCCGGGATGAGACGGTAATCAGGGAATGCGTGCGCAACGGGTGCTGCTTTCTCGCCAAAACACTCGCGTAGGCTTCGTCATGTTCCTCTGCGTGGTTGCCGTAGACTGTGGTGGTAGCAGCAGCCATGGGAGAGTCTACGTACACCGGCACAATAGGGATCCCTTTTTCATCCTCCAATTCACGGATTAAATAAAGCAGCTCCTGGGTTCGGCCCACGGCAAACGCGGGAATCAGCACCGGGCTATCGCGCTCGGCAGCGTCTTTAATTATTCGCGCCAACGCGTCTTTCGGGTTTTCAGGATCGTGCAGCCGATCGCCGTAGGTGGATTCGACGAGCAAGTAATCACATGCTGAGGGAGCGACAGGATCCTGAATAATGGGTTGATCGTAGTGGCCCAGGTCGCCGGAGAAGAGCACGCGCCGGCCCCATCGATCGCCTCCAGCGTCAGCAATCTCCATCAGCACCAGACTTGAACCGAGTATGTGACCCGCTATGCGGAAACCCGCGCGAATACCTGGGCCAACTTCAACCGATTCTCCGGTGTTCGGAAGAGGATTAACCAGCTTCAGAGCCTCAAAGGCGTCTTTTTCCGTATAGAGAGGCAGAGCTGGCTGGTGGCGAGTTAGCTTATGCCGGTTCTTGTAATCTGCATCCTCTTCTTGTAGACGGCCGGCATCCGGCAGCAAGATCTTTAAGAGATCGCCAGTGCCGCGCGAGCAGTAAACAGGCCCGGTGAAACCCTGCCTGACGAGCCGTGGTAAATAGCCAGTATGGTCGATATGAGCGTGAGTGATCAGGACTGAATTAATGGCCCGAGGATCGAAGGGTGGGTCTTGCCAATTGCGTTCGCGTAGCTCCTTCAAGCCCTGGAACATCCCGCAATCGACCAATACGCTCGCGCCATCCTTTTCGATTAAATACTTCGAACCTGTAACAGTGCCGACCCCTCCCCAGAACGAAAGTGTTGCCAAAAAACCTCCTATTGCCGACTAGTGGAACGTATTTAAACCGCGAGGAGACATCTGCTTGGTGGTGCTAAGTGTGCTGACAAACCCGTCGAGACCGGAGAAAAAGGCTTTGTTAGTTGGCACTTGTCTACATTTTTCAATCGTTATTGAGGTTAGTTTCAGGTTCTCCTTCCGAGTAATATTTCTTAACACAAAATCCAGTCCCGTTACGGATTCCGCCTCTCCCTGTCTCCTGTTTCCCCATCTCTGTGTCCCGTTTTCCCGTGTCCCAATTCCTATGCTGCGAGCGCTACAACCTTCTCCGCGGCATCTTTCATTCCCTTCGCAACAGTAAAATTGAGACCCGATTCGCGAATTACGCGCTGCCCCTCTTCTACGTTCGTACCTTCGAGACGCACCACAATCGGCACCGTGATATTGAGCTTCTTCGCAGCCTCAACTACTCCACGCGCTACCATGTCGCAGCGCACGATTCCGCCGAAGATGTTTATCAGAACTGCCTCTACGTGTTCGTCGGCAAGTAAAATGCGAAACGCCGCCTCGACTCGTTCCTGCGACGCTCCACCTCCGACATCCAAAAAGTTTGCCGGTTCGCCGCCCGCAAGCTTGATGATATCCATGGTGGCCATGGCCAATCCGGCGCCGTTTACCATGCAGGCAATATTTCCTTCGAGCTTGATATAGTTCAAGTCAAACTTCGAGGCTTCAATCTCCGATGGGTCTTCTTCATTCAAATCCCGGAGATCGAGGAACTCTCTGTGACGAAATAGAGCGTTGTCATCAAAGTTAATCTTTGCGTCCAAGGCAATCAGGCGATTGTCTTTGGTGAGAAGAAACGGATTGATTTCCAAGAGCGATGCATCCATCTGCTCATAAGCCATGTAAAGGGACTGCATAAACTTCACTGCCTGAGTCAACAGGGCACCAGGAATGCCAAGTCCGAATGCGAGTTTCCTTGCCTGAAAAGAACGAAAACCTAAGCCGGGATCGACCGTCTCTTTCATGATCTGCTCCGGAGTTTTGGCCGCTACCTCCTCAATGTCCATTCCACCAGCCGCAGACGCCATGAACACTGATCGGCCTGACGCCCGATCTAAAACAATGCCCAGATAAAATTCTTTATCTATGGACAAGCCTTCCTCTATTAATAGGACCCGCACTTCCCTGCCCTCTGGCCCAGTCTGATGTGTCACCAGCTTCATTCCCAGAATCTGACCAGCAATCTCACGAGCCTCGTCTGCGCTTCGGGCCAACTTTACGCCCCCGCCCTTGCCGCGACCGCCGGCATGAATTTGCGCCTTTACTACCACCACCTCAGCACCAAGTTCCTTGGCTGCGTTGTAAGCCTCTTCGGGTGAACGTGCCACCATGCCTCGCGGCACTGCTACACCAAACTTTTGTAATAATTCCTTACCTTGATACTCATGTACCTTCATCGGAAATCTTTCCCGACAACCGTCCAGACCGGTTGTCCCAAATAGAATTATATTCTACAGCGCGAAGGAGTGTAGCGACACACCTGATGATGCTGCAAGCCTGCCCACTCTCAGTTACACCGCGGCTTTAGCTCGGTGGCAGATTCCCGGCCTGATTCTTGAGCCGTCTTAACCGTTCGGAGCGTGTCGAGTGTGGACTCATCCAGAGAAATCGGCGCGACAAAGACTCGAGGTGAAAAAGCGGGAACAGACGTGACTAGCTCAAGAGGCCTTTCAAAATTAGTCTCCGGTGAAGGATAATTTTTAAATTCCACGGACGCAATAAACCAGCAGAAGGAGCCTGCCCAATGAGCGATGTCATTGTGACTTCACATGCAAATCTCCAGAACGAAGTGCGCTATGGCGAACACGCGTTCATCACGGACGAGCCCGTCGAAGCCGGGGGTGAAGATGCCGGGCCCGATCCTTATTCCTTGTTACTGGGTGCGCTCGGCAGTTGTATTTCGATGACCACTATGCTTTATGCGCGACGGAAAGCGTGGCCGTTGGAGCGAGTAACGGTGCGTCTACGCCAGCAAAGAATTCATGCCCAAGATTGTAAGGAGTGTGAACGCTTCCAGGAGGGCTTTGTCCATCGTATCGAGCGCGCAGTCTCTTTCGAAGGTGATTTGAGTGATGAGCAACGAGCGCGTTTGCGAGAGATTTCGCATAAGTGCCCGGTCCACAAAACGCTGACTTCAGAAATTGTG
This sequence comes from Pyrinomonadaceae bacterium, assembly GCA_013812905.1. GTDB lineage: Bacteria > Acidobacteriota > Blastocatellia > Pyrinomonadales > Pyrinomonadaceae > PSRF01. The sequence goes on along the minus strand of JACCSP010000186.1, from coordinate 17,516 downwards.
ATCACTGACCTCAAGGATGATGCTATAAGCTAAGACGAAGACGAGCGCCGAGGGAACTTTTTCTTAAGACGGATGTCTAAGCGTGCGACGTTCACGAATCACTAAAAAGGAAATATATGCTTAAGATGGCTGGTTACTGCCTCATTCTCTTAGGGATCACTAACGTGCTTCACGAGATCAGTCTGCGTGCTACAGGACTACGAGAACCGAGCATCGGTTACGCGCTAGTCACCGCAGTGTTTTTTACGGCTGGGGCCGCGCTTCTCTGTCGTAGCAAGATCACCAGACAAACTGCCCCCAAACAAAAACAGTAGTCTTACTTGAAGGAACAGGGCCTCCAATCTTGACAATTGGAAGCCCTGAAAATGGTCGGGACGCCGAGATTCGAACTCGGGACCTCACGCACCCCAAGCGTGCGCGCTACCAGGCTGCGCCACGTCCCGAAAGGGAATTTAAGTATGTCTGGAAAAGCTTAATTGTCAAATTCAGTAACCGGTGGGTGATGATTAGTATGGTCCATCTGAACGTGTCACGCCTTACAGAACCGCGAGTGATGCCGACCAGGACCTAAACTCAAACCGTGCTTCTCTTCCTACGATCCAAATTCTCGTCGAAAGGTTCAATCCGGAATCCCGTTGCTGCCGGTCGCGGTTCCGCGGTGGAGTAGCACCAAAACTTCATCAGGCGGTCTTGAAGTGTTCCGGTATGAACTAAATTCTATTTCTTTGAAGCCTGGTTCTCTTTCTCAAGCATTGAGAGTAGTTCCCTCAGTTCAGCGGCGAGCCGTCGGAGCGCGTTGCGGTCCTCCGCAGTCTTTGTTCCATCACGCGACCCAAGGCGCGCGTTCGCAACTTTTGAGAGTCTTTGCCCCCCAACCTTTTCAGTGACTAAAGCCGCCGACGCATATGGGTCCCCGCCTTCACCCGTCGCCGCTTTTATTTTGCCACCGCGCAGATCATTCGTGAGTCTTTTCTTAGCGCCCGCAATCGTGTACTGGTCCTCATAGAGCAGTTCCTTGATTCTGAGGGCCATCTCAACATCCCGCTTCCGATAAACTCTTTGCCCGGCGCGATTCTTTTGTGGGGCGAGCATGGGAAACTCTGACTCCCAATAGCGCAACACATGCGCTTGTACACCGGCGAGCCCGCACACTTCACCAATCTTGAAGAAGAGTTTCTCAGGTATGGCGACAGCCGGACTCATAATTCTGGACGCTGTTTCGTCTTCGAAGTCATTCTCTGTTTACCCGAGCACTCACGAGGGTTCCAAACGTTTATTGCTTGGCTGGTGCAGCGGTCACCGGGTTGCGTTGGTTGTAGTCAGTGATGAAGGCCCGCGTCAGGTCCACAGTATCGTTGATAACAAACATCACTTCGCCCAGCTTGCTGACATCGAAGATCACATTAACACCACGCTGTCGGGCAAACGCCTGCAGCGCGGGGCTGATCTCCTTGTAGACCGGTTCAGTCACTTCGCGCAGCCGTTTTTGGTAAGCGCTCTGGGCATCCTGAGTCTTTCGCTCAATATCCTTCTTTAATGCTTCTGCCTGCTCAATCTTTGCGTTCCGTCCTTTTTGATCTTCCAAGTTTCTGGTCACCTCGATGTCTTTACCCAGCTGCTCATACTGAGCTCGCAATTTCTGGAGTTCATCACTGCGCGGCTTGAATTCGCGGTTCACTACTTCGAAGGCGCTGACGAGCCGGGTAATCCCCGTTTTCGGATCGGCGAAGGCCTCGGTATCGATAATGGCGACTTTGCCGTCTGCAATTGCCCCGGTGTTTTGCGGCGAAGTGGGACTCGAAGCCGGAGGCCTTTGAGCAGCGGGGGCGACCGGACGTCCGGTCGAAGGTTGCTGAGCGGCGGCCATAACGGGCACCAAAAAGGCAAGCGCGGCGGCCTGTGTGGAATGAATGAGCTTCATGTTTTCTTTTATGGTCGAAAGAAGTATATGGACGCCCCTGGCCACTTCGAACCTCGGTCGGGTCGCAGCGTGACGTGTTCTCTTCTAGCTGGCCCAAAGAAGTTAAAGAAGAATGCGGCGAGTTTAGTTCACCTGCCGGGACGGACGCATGTTACAAGCGCCGCGTTTCGCGTGTCAACACTTAGATTTACCCTAGTTCACTTGAAACTAAGTCTTAAAGGTAACAGATAAGCTTTTTATCTCTTCAGCAAAGCCATGAACCGGCTACCTGTTTGATCCGCACTCGCTAGACGGCTTCTGGTCAGCAAGTTATAATCACGCGTCATTCCGCATACAAAACAGACGTCCGGGGGAGGATCATTGCAAACAGTGACCACGTCGCCTACCGCCTTCCGTCTCGCCACGCGGCTCGATGAAATTGGTTTTTCCGACATCGTAAATATTCGCAATCGCATAATGAAACTCCGCTCATCCGGCGCGACGGTTTATCAATTTGAAGGAGGTGAGCCTTACATGAACACTCCCGACTTCATAAAGTCAGCCATGGGGCACGCCCTTGAAGCGAACCGCACTCGCTACGCACCGTCTTCAGGGATTCCGGAGCTCCGCACTGCCATAGCGAAAAAACTGCGCGACAGAAATCATCTTCCGGCCCGAGACAGGCATGTCATCATCTTAAACGGCGGCATGCAGGGACTGTTTAGTGCCTTTCAGTCCGTTGTTAATCCGGGCGAAGAGGTCCTGGTCTTCTCGCCTTACTGGACACCAATAAAGGATTTGATTTCTCACTGCCAAGGAAAGGCGATTCTGGTGCCAACCGGAGTTGCTCGAGCGGAAGGTTTTGAGGAGACGCTTAAGCGTTATACTGGCGATTCCACCCGGGCCATCTACTACAACACCCCCCAGAATCCAACCGGCGTAGTCTTCACACGCGAAGAAGCAAATGCCGTAGCCCGTTTCGCTCAAGCTCGCGACTTGATCGTGATTGCCGATGAGGCATATGAGGATCTCGTTTATGACGGTGAGCATTTTTCCATTGCCTCGATCGAGGGAATGTTTGGGCGGACAATTAGCTGCTTCACTTTCTCAAAATCGTATGCGATGACCGGATGGCGACTCGGCTACACGGTGGCTTGCGAGCCGTGGATGACCGGCTTGCGCAAGACAACTCTCTATTCGTCCAACGGGGTCTCCACGCCAACACAGTGGGCCGGTCTTGCCGCCTTCAATTCGAATTCGAACATTCTTGAAGAGCATCGCGCTGCATATCGCCAGCGCCGTGATTTACTGCTAGCCGGTTTAAACGAGCTTGGATTAATGTGCGAAACACCTGCCGGGGCCTTCTACGCCTTTCCCGATGTATCGCGTATCAGCAACGACAGTCGAGAAGCTGCTGAATTCCTACTGGACCGTGCCCAAGTGGCGACTGTACCCGGCGTCGTCTTTGGCGAACATGGCGAGGGGCATTTGCGTTTTTCATTTTCCACATCAATCGAAATGATTGAAGCAGGACTGGATTCGCTTCGTCGCAACCTTTAACAGGTTTGCTCTAGGAAGCAGTAATCGGAACGGTAACCGATCCACGAATCAAACGAACTAAGGATAAGGCACTTATTTCGTGCGGTGCGTGGATCGTATTATTTTTTCAGGCAACCTGCTCGGTTTGAGGTGCAGCTTTTGCCGGCCGCTATCAAGCAGCAAGCGAAGACTTGAAGAGTAAATATGGATCTATGAACGAGTTTGATTTCATCAACCAGCTCCGAGCTAAGACGGAGGCCCGCGGGTTTCCGTCAGAGTTGGCGCGCGGGATTGGTGATGACGCCGCCCTGATTAAACAGCTTACGGGACGCGACACAGTAGTTTCCGCGGATATGCTCGTGGAGGACATCGACTTTCGCCGCGACGCTACGCAACCACGGTTGCTTGGACACAAAACGCTGGCTGTCTCGCTTTCCGATATCGCGGCTATGGGAGCACGACCGCGTTGGGCACTCGTTTCGCTCGCCATACCTCCAGAGACCTGGGCCTCTGATTTCGTTGCCGAGTTGTATGAAGGACTCCTCAGTCTGGCTGACTGTTATGAAGTGCGGCTCATTGGCGGCGATCTGTCAAGCGCTTTCGGCCAGATTGTTATCGATTCAATCGTAATGGGCGAATGCTGTAGCGGGAACGCGGTTCTGCGGTCGGGGGCGAGGCCCGGTGATCATTTATTCGTTACCGGTTCGCTTGGCGGTTCGGCCGCGGGTCTCCGATTAAGTGAGCAGGGCGCGCGTGCCGGTCCTTACGAACTAGAAGATCCTGAGGTTCGCTTCATCCAGCAGCTTCTGATGCGGCATCTTCGTCCCGCGCCTCGCGTCGGCTGGGGTCTAGTCCTGGGAGAAGAGCGACTTGCCTCGGCCATGATTGACATCAGTGATGGTTTGTCTTCCGATTTGCATCATCTCTGCCGTGAGAGCAGGGTTGGGGCCATCCTCGAATCTGGGAAACTACCCATTGACTCAAGGGTCGCGGCTCTGTGCGGGCGTCGGGCCTTGGATCCGCTCATGTTGGCCCTGCATGGGGGTGAAGATTTTGAACTCCTCTTCGCGGTTTCTCCCGAGAACGTCCCGAGACTACCCAGCAAAGTTGACGGGATTGGCCTGACTGAGATTGGCGCGATCAAGCCTGAGTCGGAAGGTATTCGCGTGTCGGAGGGTTCTCACCTTTGGAATCTGAAACCCGAGGGTTGGAAGCACTTCTGAAGAATCTTTCGGTCGTGTCCGAGTGTCACCATGGTTGGGCTCTGAGCAATTCAAAGCAAAAGCGCGACCGCTTGCTCACGGTTAAGACGAGCGGATTCGATCAGGACACCAGGAAGGTTTGAGCGATTTCAACCGCAGCGAAGCGATTCACCAAATCACACGAACCGACACGAAATCTTAGTTAGCGACATTTCCTGCGATTTCGTGGATCTTTTTGACGCCGCGTTTGGTTAATGTAGGGCAGACAGAAAGTGCGGCACTACTAAATTTCCACCCGGTTTGACTCGTGCTCAGACCTTACCTAGACTGCGAAACACGATCAAATTCGACCTTTGTGGCGCCGTGGCAACACCTAACTGATCACTTATGTTGAAGTTTCACAACACGCTTTCCGGAAAAACCGAAGAGTTTCAACCTGTCCGTCAGGGCGAAGTGCGATTCTACTACTGCGGGCCAACCGTTTGGGATTACGGGCACGTCGGTAACTTCCGTTCGGCAGTAGCCGCCGACGTCGTGCGCCGCTACCTGGAGTTCAAAGCCTACAAAGTCACTCACGTGATGAACATTACTGATGTCGAGGACCGAATCATCGCTAAGTCGCAGGAAGCGGGACTGAGCATTGACGATTACACCGCGAAATATATTGAGGCCCTGTGGGAAGACGCAGACGCACTCGGGTGCAAGAGACCCGATATAGTTCCCCGCGCCACGCGCCACATTCCGGAAATGGTCGCCCTGATAGAGAGACTGCTAACTAACGATCATGCCTATAAGTCTGACGGATCGATCTACTACCGCATCAGCTCATTTCCCGAATATGGCAAGCTTTCGAAAATCAACTTTGCGGGGAATATTGTCGGCGGCAGCGAGCGCGTTGACACAGACAAGTACGAAAAAGAGGACGCGCGCGATTTCGCTTTGTGGAAAGAGCCCGCTAACGAAACTGAGCCGAGCTGGGATTCAGCGATCGGACGCGGGCGACCGGGGTGGCATATCGAGTGTTCGGCAATGTCGATGAAGTATCTGGGTGAATCCTTCGACATCCACGCGGGCGGCATCGATCTGGTTTTTCCTCATCACGAGAACGAGATTGCGCAGAGTGAAGGAGCGACCGGAAAGCAGTTTGTTAACTACTGGCTTCACTTCGAGCACCTTAAGATCGAGGGTGAGACGATGTCCAAGTCGAAGGGCAACTACTATACGCTTCGAGATCTGGCTGCAAAAGGACATACTCCTCGCGGCATTCGCTATTTTCTTTTGAGCGTGCCCTACAGCAAGCAGCTAAATCTTACATTTGACGCGTTACGCGGTGCAGAAAAGACAGTCGAAAGTTTGCGCGATTTTCATGCGCGGCTGAGCGACGCGCGCACTGAACCAGGATTAATTACTAATCTGCATGAAGCCACCGAACGCGCACTGCGAGAGTTTGAGGCGGGGAAGGACGACAACCTAAATACGTCCGTAGCACTGGCGGCGATCCACAATCTGACACGCGAAGTGAACACTGCCCTGGCTCGCAAAAAGCTGGGCGAAGAGAACAAGAGAGCGCTGCTCGATCTTTTCAGTCGTTTCGACCTGGTTCTGAATATCTTTGGGAAAGATCCGGCGGGAATGCTGGACGACGAAATTCAGTCGTTGTTAGACAAACGCCAGGAGGCTCGCCGCCGGCGCGACTTCGGTCGCGCAGACGAGCTTCGTGATGAACTGGTTCAACGCGGCATCCTCCTCGAAGACACCAAGGACGGGGTACGCTGGAAGAGACGCTAGCTGCGGAAGTTTATTTTCCATATGTCGTTTTCCATTTTTCATACGGTGATCGGCGGCGTCATCATGTTTGGGGGCAACGCAAATGGGATCGGTAATCCTCGGTCGGATCGTGGGTAGTGTCTTATTTGTCTAACATTATTTCAGGAGGTTGCAGGGCGCCATCACATACCATCGACTAGTTTCTTAGATTAATTTATCCTTAGACCACTCAGGTAAGGTTTGGCAGATGGACGAAGTGCAGTTAGAAACAGATCGACTCCTCCTGCGGATGTGGCGAGAAGAAGATTTCGAGCCTTATGCAAAGATTTGTGAAGATGCGGACGTAATGCGCTACATCGGCGGTAAGCCCTTCAGCCGCCTGGAAGCCTGGCGACACTTTGCCTATTTGATTGGACACTGGCATTTGCGTGGCTACGGCCACTGGGCAGTGGAGGAAAAAGCCACAGGTGGTTTTATCGGACGCATTGGCTTTCTCAATCCTGTCGGTTGGCCTGGTTTCGAAATCGGCTGGACGCTCGGCAAAGAGTCATGGGGAAAAGGTTACGCTACCGAGGGCGCCTACCGAGCGCTTGAATATGCCTTCGACGAGCTAAACAAAGACCGTGTCATAAGCCTCATACATCCTGAGAACCGCGCATCAATCCGTGTAGCTGAACGCCTAGGCGAGAAACCCGAAGGCGCCGCTGAAGTTCTCGGCATTCCAGTAATTATTTATGGGATCGATCGCCCTGCCGCATGATCAAGTCACTTGCTTTTCTGCTTATATTTTTCGTTGCCGCGCCCATTGTGAATTCGCAACCGGCGCTTAATAAACAGAGACTGGCGGCTGAAGTGAAGTCCGAGTTTCTGCACGCTTGGAATGGATACAAGAAATATGCCTGGGGACATGACGACCTCCGCCCACTGACAAAAAGCTTCCACGACTGGTACGCCCAACCATTGTTGATGACGCCCGTGGATGCGTTGGACACCATGATCCTCATGGGCCTAAAAGACGAAGCAGACACGACCAGGAAATACATCCTCGACAATCTCTCATTCGATAAAGACTTCTACGTTCAGAACTTCGAGATCACAATCCGGCTCTTGGGCGGTTTGCTTTCAAGTTATCAACTCACCGGCGACAAACATTTGCTGGCGCTCGCTGAAGACCTGGGCAATCGGTTGCTGCCAGTCTTTGAGTCGCCCACTGGTCTGCCTTACAAGTTCGTCAATCTCAAGACCGGCAAAGTCCGCGGCGCTGAAACCAACCCGGCGGAAGCCGGGACCTTGCTGATCGAGTTTGGAACGCTCAGCAAGCTAACCGGCAAACCAATATTCTATGACAAAGCCAAACGCGCTCTGGTTGAAACCTACAACCGCCGGTCGCCCATCGGATTAATGGGCACACGGTTCAACGTGGAAACGGGCCAGTGGACAAACACTGACAGCCACATCAGCGCCGAGATCGATAGTTACTACGAATACTTGCTTAAAAGTTGGTTGCTGTTTGGTGATCAGGATTGCAAACGGATGTGGCTGGCAAGCATTCCGGCAGTTAACAAGTATCTTGCCGACGAGTTCGTCCGCGAACCCACCACCCCACGCGGTCTGCCCGCTTGGGGATCCCGAGGTAGTGTGCGCCGTGTGCGCCCCAGGGCGGAACTCTGGTACGGGCACGCAGACATGAATACTGGTAAACGCTCTACGACAACTTATGGCGCGCTTGATGCCTTCTTCTCAGCAGTCTTGGCGCTTTCCGGCGATCTCAATCGAGCCAAGCAATTACAGGCGTCTTCGTTCAGGATGTGGAAGCAGCATGGGATCGAGCCTGAAGAATTTAACTATCGGACCAGAGAGGTTGTGCACGCCGGCTATCCCCTGCGCCCAGAGATTGTGGAATCAACGTATCATCTGTATCGCTTCACAAAAAATCCCCATTATTTACGGATGGGCGAGACGATCTTCCGGAATTTCGTGACACACTGCAAAACTGAAGCCGGTTATGCCGCTCTAAAGAGCGTGGTGACCAAGGAAAAGTCCGACTCAATGCAGAGTTTCATTTTTGCCGAAACATTCAAGTACTTTTACCTCCTATTCGCACCGCCAAGGACCTTGGCTTTCGACAAAGTGACCTTCAACACCGAAGCCCACCCTATGAGGAAGACGTGGAAGTAAGTGGATTTCATTTTCCATCACGACTCAAGGATCGAGGACCACTCGCGGGAGCGTGCGATCGGCTTTGCTACAGAAACCGTGAGCGATAGCGACCGCATTCAAGGAACCACTCTTCACGGTACGAATTGATTGGGGTATTCCACAAAGATCGCTGAGATGAGGAAAGTTAAGAGTTTGACTACCCGATAGGTGGGGTAGCCGGGCCATTGAGTGTGGCTATCGCTCCCGGTTCTTGAAAGACGGTGCCTTTGGCGGAAGGGCCTCCCTTTGCTAAATAACTGCCATCTCGGTGATGGCCCAGCATGCTCAATAAACATAGCGATAAACAAACCGGCCCAGAACCTGCCGCCAAGTTAGGCTTGCGAACTGATGAGACGCGATTGGTCGCGATGATGCTCGCGATCAAAGCTTTGGTTTTCCTTTATGCCGGCCAGAGTTATCAGGCACTGGCCGATCAACGCATCAATGGAGCATACGGATGGTTAGAGCTGTGGAACCGTTGGGACGCGCTTAACTATCAAAAACTTGCTGTCCAGGGCTACAGTGCGGTAGGCGATATGAGACCAACCATGGTTTTCTACCCATTGTTCCCCTGGACTATTCGGCTTCTGGCGTTAGGTCTAAATGACTATTTAGTCAGTGCCATCCTCATCTCCACGCTGGCCTCCATTGCAGCCGGAATTCTACTCTATCGCTTGGTTCAGCTTGATTTTAGCCGGACTACTGCAACCCTCGCAGTCTGGTTTCTGTTCATCTTTCCCACTAGCTATTTTCTGCACATCGGATACACCGAGAGTTTATTTCTTATGCTGGCTCTCAGTTGTGTCCTGGCTGCCCGCACTGAGCATTGGCTGTCGGCTGGCCTTCTGGGGGCACTTGCATGCCTCACGCGGGCCAACGGTTTGGTTTTGGTTCCCACGTTGCTGATTGAAGCCGGACACCAGTGTTGGACCACTCGGCGTTGGAGTTGGCAGTGGCTGTGCGTTGCAATAGTGCCGCTGGGCTTCGGTGGTTATTTGTTGCTTAACTATCATGTGGCGGGCGATTATTTTGCCTTCCTGTCGATCAGGAACGAGTTTTTCTACATCTCCCTAGCCTTGCCCTCCACGGGGGTGCGCGAAGCGATTGCCTCACTGAATAGCTCCCCTGCCCAGTCACAAATTGTCGGTATGCAGGAGTGTTTGTTTATCGCGCTTGGTTTCGCCTGCACCATCGCGAGTTGGTTTAAACTGCGTCCAGTCTACGGTGTGTGGATGACGGGCAACTGGGTGCTCTTTACCAGTGCAACCTTCGTCGTGAGTGTGCCCCGCTACACGTTGACGATGTTCCCGATCTTTTTTCTTTTCGCTATCCTCGCTCGACGGCGCCTGTGGCTAATCGGGATAACCGTGTGGTCACTTCTGTATCTGGCGCTCTTTGCCGGATTATTCGCGTGGGGCCGCTGGGCTTTTTGAACCGCAAGCTGTCAGCAAAACGCTATCAGCACAGGGCTAAGGCCGGCTAGCGGTCGTTCAAACAAGCTTTTGGCGCCAACTCCACAGGAACGCGTGCTGGCTCTCATGGTAATCAGAAGTGACAAGAATACGCTTGAACTCAATAGCGCGCATTTGAAGCTACAGCGTTTTCATACACTTTGATTTGCCTGAAATCGCGCATGAAGATCCTTTCTGTGAGGTGGTCAGGAAATACCAGACGCCAATTAAATACTCTTGCTGTTTATTATTTGCGCACTGTGCCGATGCTGCCTGCTATTTCGGAGTCACTCCGAGGTTGTGCAGAATAAAGGAGTAGATGTCCGCCGTAGTCTCAATCGCCTTTTTCGTGTTGCTCGCGCCGTGACCTGACTTCGTATCGATGCGGATCAGGATGGGTGCCGCACCTGCCTGGGCTGCCTGTAGTGCTGAGACGTACTTGAACGAGTGCGCCGGAACCACACGATCGTCGTGGTCCGCGGTTGTGATCAGCGTTGCTGGATACTTCCCGCCCGCTTTGATGTTATGGAGCGGTGAGTATGCGTAGAGCGCCTTAAACTCCTCGGGCTTGTCGCTTGAGCCGTAGTCAGCAATCCAGTTCGAGCCGATGGTGAACTTGTGGAATCGAAGCATGTCCATCACACCCACCTGAGGGATGGCCACTTTGAATAGTTCCGGCCTTTGATTCATTACGGCGCCCACCAGCAAACCACCGTTTGAGCCACCCTGGATCGCGAGCTTCTCGGAAGACGTGTACTTGTTCGCGATGAGATACTCAGCGGCAGCGACGAAGTCGTCAAATACATTTTGCTTCTTGAGCTTGGTTCCTGCTTCGTGCCACTTCTCCCCATACTCACCGCCGCCGCGCATGTTTGCCGAAGCGTAGACCACCCCCTGTTCCAGCAGCGCGATTCTAAGCGAGTTAAACGAAGGTGATTGGACCACGTTGAAGCCGCCATACCCGTAAAGCAGCGTGGGATTGTTACCGTCGAGCTTCAGGCCTTTCTTAAAAACGAGGAACATCGGCACGCTAGTGCCATCTTTGCTGTTGTAAAACACCTGCTTTGTTTGGTAGTCCGTGGCCTGGAACCCTGGAATCTCCGGCTGGCGAAACAGTGTGGACTTCTTGGTCGCAATATCATACTTGTAAATCGTGGGTGGAAAATTGAACGAGGTGAACGTATAAAAGATAAACTTGTCATCGGTTCGGCCACCAAACCCGTTAGCCGCGCCCAATCCGGGCAGTTTGATCTCGTTCTCTAACTTGCCGTCCAAACTGTAGACATAAGCGCGCGTCGTGACGTCTTTTAGATATGTGACGAAGAGCTTCCCGCCTGCTGTTGCTGCGCCTTGCAGTGGCTCGGCTTTTTCCGGAAGAACTTCCTTCCAATTGTTCTCGTCCGGATTCTTCGGATCGAAGAGAAAGATGCGGCCTTTGGGCGCGTAGTGATTCGTTTCGATCAGAAACTTGTCGCCCACATTGTCAATCACGCCGTAACGGTCGTCACCAATCTCGGCCACGATTGGTGTGAAGCTTTTGTCGCCCTTTGCGACGTCACGGAAGAACACGGCGTTTCCCTTCTTGCCTTTGCCGCGGTCAGAGATTGTCAGAATGGCGAAGCGTTCGTCGTTTGTCGTCTGAATGATGTGAAACCGCTCGGCATTCGCTGGGTCTTCGTAGACCAGCTCGTCTTCCGACTGCGTTGTGCCTAGTTTGTGGAAGAACACTTGATGGTTTTCGTTCTTCGATGTCAGTTCCTTTCCCTTCTCGGGCGCTGGGTATCGACTGTAATAGAAACCGTCACCTGTCCAGGCGACGCTGGAGACTTTGACCCACTCCAACTTGTCGGACTGCGTCTTCTTTGTCGCCACATCCAAAACAAAATACTCCTGCCAGTCAGAGCCGCCCTTCGAAATACCATATATCGCCATCTTCCCATCTTTTGAGAGAGAAAACGTGGCTAGTCGCGAGGTGCCATCGGCAGAAAACTTGTTCGGATCGATCAAAACTTCCGGCGTGCCGTTTAAACCTTTCTGGACGTACCACACGCTCTGGTTCTGCAGCCCATCGTTTTTGGTGAAAAAGAAATACTCACCTCGGCGCATGGGCGCGGTGTACTTTGGGTAGTTGAAGAGCTTCTGCAACCGGGCTGCGAGCTGTCCCCGAAAAGGAATATTTTCCAGGTAGGAGAAAGTCAATTTGTTCTGCGCTTCCACCCATGCCGCCCGCTCGGGTGAGTTGTCCTCTTCGAGCCAGCGATAAGGATCCGCGACACTGGTGCCGTGATAGTTGTCGACGTGCTCGATCTTCTTAGTTACCGGATACGAAAGCCTGGGGTCCGGGGAAAAAGCTTTCCTCTTGGTAGCTGAAGAGCTGGCTGCCGCCGCGGAGAGCTTTTTCCCCTCCTGACCGGCCGCTAGTGGAGCAAGGGGTGAAAGCTCCAGCGCGGAAAAAACTAAGATGATTAGAGCAAGCGGCGGCATGGAGAGCACGGTTTTTTTCATGCAAAATTCTCTTCTTTATAACCAAACTAGAACTGAAACTCCCGGGATGGCGAAGAATACTTTAATCGACTCGGGTTCAGAAGTGCAAAGCACCAAGCTGCATTGCTGAGGAAATTTTCTGTTGCCACAGTTGTCGCAAGTAGTATGATACCCCCTCGCACCCCTGACAGCTCGCGTTTTACAGTTAACCCCCGCTTTGTTTGGCAATATCCGAATGAAGTGTGGACGAAAACTTCTGGAAGAGAAGGAGCATCATGAAAACTACAGTTCGCATTAAGTTCCTGGTAGGACTTGTCTTCGTACTTGCAGTCACCGCCTCTCTGCTCGTTGCCACTAACGCGGGTGCGCAGGATCGAACAAAACCCGCCCCACCATCTTCATTCATGCCTGTGATTGAAGAGCCGTTTGACGTTGTGTTGAGACGCGACAAGGCAAACAAACCGCGGGTAATGGCGGCAGCAAAACGTCTGCTCGAAGAACGATATGACTTAACCAGGCGCGACGACCCTAACACGAAGATGACCCGCGGCAAGTCCGTCCCGGGCGGTCCAACCGCCCGCCTGAAAGGTGGGGTGACCTGGGAGCAACTGGGCCGGATGTCTGCGGATGAGATCAGGGAAAAGAATGTCTTTCCTTACTTGCCCCTTCCGCACGTCAACCATCCTGTGGGTGGCATGATCTTCCCCGAGATGCACATCAAGCTACAACCGCGGCTGGAACGATTCGACATGGACTTCGACATTCCTGAAAACTTTTTGCCGGAGTTTCCGCCAGCAATCTTCTTGACGACCCGCCCGGATCTTGGTGACGTTTCCAAAGGGCAACTCATAACTGTCAATAACTTCTATGAATTGTTCAATGGCATTCTGAATCCAAAGCAACTGGACGGATTGCGACTGCTGGTAACACAATTTCCACAACAACAATTCAATGCCACCGCTGATCGCAAAACCGAACGGAATGACGGCATGGAGGGTGTAGCCTGCCTGGATTGTCACGTCAACGGCCACACCAACGGCGCGGCGCATCTCGTCGGCGACATCCGCCCGCAGGAGAATCGGCGTCGAATCGAAACTCCGAGCTTGCGCGGCGTGAACATTCAACGGCTGTTTGGCTCACAGCGGGCCTTGAAGACGGTTGAGGACTTTACCGAATTCGAGCAACGCGCGGCTTACTTCGACGGCGATCCGGTGATAGCGACGAAGAAAGGGATAAACATTCTCGATCGCGGGCATCAGGTGCACCTCATGTCGGAGTTCCAGGCGCTGATGGATTTTCCCCCCGCGCCTAAGCTAAATGTTTACGGGCGTCTCGATCGCAAGAAAGCTTCGGCAGCCGAAGCGCGGGGTGAGGATCTCTTCTTCGGTAAGGCAAATTGCTCGTTGTGCCATACCGCGCCCTTCTACACTGACAATCTGATGCACGATCTAATGGTCGAGCGCTTCTATCGGCCGCGCATGGAAGGTGGAATGATGATTACAAAGCAAGGACCCATCAAGACCTTCCCCTTACGAGGCATCAAAGAGTCCCCGCCTTACCTGCATGATGGACGCTTGCTGACACTGGAAGACACGGTGGAGTTTTTCAATCTGGTGCTTGAGTTAAATTTAACAGCGCCAGAAAAAGCGGATCTGGTGGCATTTTTGAAAGTGTTGTAGGCCGGAAAGCAGGTGGCTGACGGTAGGAGCAGGGGGCGGGGGGGAGAGACTTAGGTAGAAGCTGAAAATTAGGCCTGAGAGCCATAACCGCTGCCTTCTGCGTCGGGCATCTGCCGTCTGCTCCTGCCGTCTGCGTACTTTCTACTGTTGCCGGTCGCCCGTAGTCGCGTAGCGAACCCTTACCTGAAACGCGCCGCCGTTGTCGCTATAGTCATCATCGTTGATGGCCAGGAGAAGCCGGCCGTCCGCGTTTGCAGTGAAGGTCAGCTGACTACCGATTGGGAACGGCTGACTGACCTGGCCATCCGCCGTGCGAATGAAGCCAATAAGGGCGCCCGGCCCAACCGTCGGCACGGGCCGCGTCCCCATAATTGAGCCGAAGCCGCTGGAGCGACCGCCTTCGGGTCCAACTTCCCCAATCCTGCTACCGGCGATCACTCGACCCGTAGCAGTAAACGTCAACTGGTCTCCAACTCTCACATCAATACCAGTATCAACGCCACGCGACGTGCCTGGGACCTCAACTTCCTGTTCACGGGGCACGCTAGTGCCGACTCGCGGCCTGCGCGGGCGCACAACTCCGGTGCGATCCCGGCGGCGGTCGAAAATATTGTCGTCCTCTGCTGTAAGATCGCGCTCGCGTCGAATCTCCACCGTAAACGAGCCTCGTGCATCGGTGTAAGAGCCGCGATTTGCGGTTAGGTAAAGGCGCCCGTCCCCGTCTGCAACAAACTCGCGCGAGCTCCCGATTTCCATGGTCGCCGAATTTAAGTCATTTCCAATCACGCCAATGAGCAAGCCCTCAGCTGCCCGCGGTAGAGGTGCTGTGGAATCGCTTTGACGCAAGCCATCAGGTGTGATCCGCGTGCGTCCGGCCAGGATCGTACCCGAAGCTCTAATCTGCAAGCGCTCGTTGCGCCGCACGTCTAAGCCTGTGTCGATCCAGTTTGGTCCTAACGAGACCTGGACCGTGCGGATGTCAAAGCGGAGATCGTCGAGCGAACGCCCCTCAATCTCAACACGGTCAACTTCATTCGGGCGGAAGTACTGTATCTCACCAGCACCCGACGTCGTTGACACACCGGTTGTTGTACTTCGCGGTAAGCCAACTCGGATAGCAAAACGTCCGTTGACGAAGCCAATCAGGGTACCCTGCACGGTCCGTCCATCACGCAGATAGATTGTATCAGCAGCCGCGAAACTGACGGTCAGCAGTAACACCACCAAGGCCAGAATTAGTTTCTTCATATTGATTTCCCTTCCTTCAGCCGCCCCAGACGGCATTCGAATCTTCCTAACGAAAATCTTTAGAACCCGGTTCTGCTTGCAAAATCTGGGAGAGAAACGGGGGCAAATAGATACAGGGGGTTTAGAAACTTAAGCTTATGCCCTTTTAGAAACGGCGAGCAAGCCGCGCCATGCCTACTTACTGGTGTAGGTTTGGACATGCAGCAGTGTACCATTTCTACGTACAGAACCGAGTAGCGGGATTGGGGCAACTCAACCAGCGCTGGAGGCACGGCAGAGGGTAGCCAGGGGCAAGCGGCTTTGCGCGCAGCCCCTGGATCAAGTCCCACAAACTGACCGCGCCTTGAAAGGTCGTAGCAAGTATAACCAAACATGGGCTCGTCGCATTCGGTCGCGTTACAGTTTCAACATCTCCAGAGATCTTTGCGAGTTCCTTCACGCCCTTTCAGGGCGGGTCGTGTTATTAACGCAAGCCAGGGGCGGCGCGCCAAGGGCTTGCCCCTGCTACCTTCTGCCGCGCCGTCGGCGCTAGTTAGATCATTTTCCTTATATCACTTTTGACCGGTCTCATAACCTTAACGAGGTAAACCATGCAGCTGAACGAAACGCAAAAGAGAATCATACAGCGCGTAGTAAATGTCTTTGAAACGGGCTCGCCTGATGGCGACTATGCGAACATTTCAATCTATAAAGATGGACCACACGATATTCGACAGATCACTTATGGCCGCTCACAAACAACTGAGTACGGAAGCCTCAGACAACTTGTCGAACAGTATGCGTTGGCGGGCGGGCTGTTCAGCCAGCAGTTGCGACCTTATGCCGGCAAGGTAGGAAGCACACCTCTGACTGACGACGCCAATTTCAAGAATCTTCTCAAAAGGGCCGGCAGGGAAGATCCCTTAATGAAAAAAACTCAAGACTCATTCTTCGATCGGGTTTACTTTCGTCCGGCGATAAAATGGGCGGTTGCGCGGGGCTTTATGCTGCCCCTCTCCGCGCTAGTCATCTACGATTCTTTCGTTCATAGCGGGTCGATTATTTGGGCTATCAGGGAGATGTTTCCTGAGAGCCCCCCCTACGCCGGCGGAGACGAAAAAGCCTGGACCCAAGCGTATGTGAACGCCCGCCATATATGGCTGGCCTCGCATCCCAAGCCTCCGGTTCGTAGCTCCGTATATCGCACGCAGTGTTTTAAGAATGAGATTCAGAGGAGGAATTGGGATCTGAGTCAGTTACCGATAAATGCTAATGGCGTCAACGTATCTGCCTGATTGAACATATTGTAAAAACGGTTGAAATCAGCCGAATGGGACCGCCGCGAGTGGGCTGGGAGGACGTCAGTATCACCAGAAGTCCTGTAGCAATAACCAACGTCCTCGCGGCTGCTTTTTTTCATCTTGCAGGCCTTTGTCAATTAGGCCAAACTGATAGCATGGAAGTTTTTCAACTAGAGGCGGAAATCGCTCAGCGTCTGCGGGCTTGTTCGTGAGGGATCGCCCACCATTTCGGGATCTGCTGCGCTGGTGTTTCCTCCTCCGTTGTCCGGCGTGTGGCCAGTCGTCTATCCTCAAGGCGCCTTTCAGAATAAGGGGCCGTTGCCCTTCGTGCGCCGTGATCTTTCAACGCGAACAAGGCTTCTTTGTCGGCGCCATCCTGGTAAACGTGATCACTACCGAGTTGGTAATTCTGCTCGCCTACATTGCTTCGCTTCCGATTATAAATGCCCACTATCAATTCGTTCTGGTCATTCTCTTCGTAATTGCCGTCTCGTTTCCAATCGCCTTTTACCACCATAGCTGGAGTATTTGGCTCACCTTTGACCATTCGGTAGAGGGATTACCCAAGTCTTGAGGCAGGCGAACCTGTGTGAGAACGGAGGGCGGACCGGGGTCCTCAAGTGGGCAGCCCGCTTGGGGGGTGGCTGCGACCCGGCCTGATCTGCAGCAGCTCTCAGCGGACCCTGCCAGAACAGCCAGCCGCAGCGACCTGGTCTTAAAGGTAAGCATACACAACCCGGTCAAACAGCCCTTTCATAGAAACCGCT
>JACCSP010000211.1 GCA_013812905.1 Pyrinomonadaceae bacterium | reverse complement strand
GTGTGGAGGCGGTGGGGCGCCGTGCCAGGAATATTGGAAGGCTTCCAGCGTCTTTGTGGGCACTGTCAGCTACAGTTCGCACGTAACTGTAGTTGATGGATCTGACTTCAAACGTCAGCAGCGACTTGTTCGGCTCACCATCGACCAAGTGTTTAGAGGAATCGATGGAGCTGAAGTAGAAGTGT
This sequence comes from Pyrinomonadaceae bacterium, assembly GCA_013812905.1. GTDB lineage: Bacteria > Acidobacteriota > Blastocatellia > Pyrinomonadales > Pyrinomonadaceae > PSRF01. The sequence goes on along the minus strand of JACCSP010000211.1, from coordinate 6,493 downwards.
TGACCGGTCTGGGTGATGCCGATTGCGGGTATGGATTCAAGCTCGGAGGGCAATACCTTGTCTATGCTAACCGCAGTAAAGATAACAGGCTTTACACTAGTACCTGCAGCCGGACGCGGCAATTATCCGAAGCGACGGAAGATCTTGCTTTCATACGCGGGTTAACGAAGGCTGCTTCTGGTTCCACGATCTTCGGTGAAGTAAAGCGCGTCGGCGAAAGCGAGCCTACTGACCGTCTCAAGCCCGTCGACGATATTAGAATCATCATTGAGAGTCCATCAAAGCGCGTTGAAGTTACCACTAATAGCAAGGGAAAATTCCGAGCCTCGGGGCTACCGCCTGACACGTACAAGGTTAAGGTCGATCTCCCCGAGGGACTCAGCATCTACAACCCGGAGCGCGAAACAAAGGTCTTTGATCGCGGTTGCGCCCAGGTCGAGTTTTGGGTCGAAGCGGACACGCGCATTACAGGTAAGGTCTTCGACGCGCAAGGCCAGCCGGCCTCCGATGTTCTGATGGAGCTTGTACCGATGACGCCCGGAGAGAACAATGCATTCCCCGTATACGTCAGGACGGACAAAGACGGAAAATATGAGATGAGATTGGTGAAACCAGGTCGTTACCTGCTGGGCGTGCGGATCTTCGGCTCTGCCGGTGCTACCTATGTTCCTTTTCCGCGCACTTACCATCCGGGAGTTAGCGAAGAGACCCGAGCTACTATCTTCACAATCACAGAAGGCCAGAGAATTGAGGCTATGGACTTGATTCTTCCAGCACGACTGGTAGAACGAACACTGAACGGGGTTGTTGTCTCGCCGGACGGCCAGCCCGTAAAGGGGGCTGTTGTTTGGCTCAAGGAAAGAGAATACTCGGACAGAGACATGCCCTATCGAGAAGTGGCCGATGACGAAGGGCGCTTTTCGTTTAAGGTTTACGAAGGTTTTAAGTACACATTGAACGCCTATATCGAAGCAAAGCCGCAGAAGCGCTCTGAAATAATGGAAGTCCGCGTCTCCGAAAATCCCAGAGTGATAAAGTTAGTTCTTAATTATCAGAAATAGTGTTCAAACGCCGACTCTGTTTGAGATTTGGCTTTCCTCTATCTCTGAACTTCGAAACTCGATCGCATCGATCCTTCGTATCGGAGTTAGAAGTGATGGCAAGTTTATGGTGCTAGTCGGAGCATGCGCCGACTGCGCTTCGTAGGTAGGGTTTATCTTTCACGGTTTTGATAGCAGCAATCACGGATTGTTTCAGATTTACGATCGAGGACTCCCAAGAATGTATTGCCCGCAATGTGGCACCGAATCTTCCTCAGGGCCCCAGTTAACGATGCCATGGGGCGCTTACGGAGGGACGCCCCTACAAAACAGTCGTCGCAGGGCGACTATTTAACCGCCGCAAAGGGACTTCTGATGAAGAAAACCAATTCAGGATTCGCCGTTTGCACTAAGGCCAACTCATCCCACGCTCGGGCCATTTAGTCACAAATTTCTTCGCTTCGATTGTTTGATGTAATAATAGGCGTACCGCAGATACGCATCAACTTCGCCGCGGTGGTGCGCTGCGTTATCCAACCCTTTCAATCTTAGGAGTCAAGACGATGATAATTAATTCTGCGCTTGTCCTTCCGGATGCCGGTAAATTCCGGCTTCGACCCCTATCGAAAAGAACAACCTTCGCTCGATTCGTCGCATTCCCGGGAGTGTTCGTTTTCCTACTGCTCTTCTCCTCCGCTGTTTTCGCTCAGGCGCCGGCAATTCCGGGGGTTACAACCCTGCGGTTGAAATCAGACGTGCTCGGTGAAGAGAGAACGATCTTAGTGCGCACCCCGGCTGGCTACGAAGCAGGCAACCAACGCTATCCCGTCCTCTATATGACGGATGGCGACGGGCATATTAACCACACCAGCGCCACGATTGAATTTCTATCACGAAATGGCCGCATGTCTGAGTTGATCGTGGTCGGAATCACTAACACAGACCGCACTCGTGATCTCAGTCCCACCCACGTAAAGACGGCTGCTGCCGCTGGCGTTCAGTTTCCAACCAGCGGGGGCGCTGATAAGTTTCTGAAATTCATCGAGACCGAATTGATTCCCGAGATCGAAAAGCGTTACCGAGTACAGCCCTACCGCATCCTTGCCGGGCATTCCCTCGGCGGTCTGTTCACGGTCCACGCAATGCTTTCGCGCCCGGAGTTATTCAACTCTTACATCGCCGTGAGTCCGGCGTTGAATTGGGACAATCAAGTAGCTGGGAAACGCGCCGAAGATTTTTTCAAAACGCGAAAAGAGTTCGACCGCACCCTTTATTTCTCCCTAGGCCACGAACCTGGACCGATTGAGGACGCGTTTCACCAGTTCAAACAGGTGCTCGCTAAGAACCAGGCAAAGGGTTTTGAATGGGAAGCGCAAGAGATGACTGACGAGGATCACGGATCGGTGGTTTTGCGCAGCCACTATTTTGGTTTGCGCAAAGTTTACAACGGTTGGCAGATGCCGCGAGATCCTGATACAGGGGCAGTAGCCGGCGGTCTAAAAGGCGTTGAGGACCACTACAAGAACCTTTCGACGAAGTTTGGCTTCGCGATTCCAGTTCCCGAGAACCTCATGAATCAGGTGGGTTATCAACTTCTCTTTGGCGATAAGCCCGACGAAGCGATTGCGGCTTTTAAGAGCAATGTCGAGCGCTATCCCGCGTCGGCCAACGTCTATGAGAGCCTGGCAGAAGCTTATGAGAGAGGTGGACGTCTTGATCTGGCGGCGCCGCTATATGAAAAAGCAAGCAGCCTGGGCCAGCAGAACAAGGATCCTAATGTGGGGATCTATAAAGCAAACTTTGAAAGGGTAAGCACGAAGTTGAAACTGGCTGGCGCGGAAACGAAACCGTAAGATCGGGGTAAGGGGGAAACGGGTAAGGGTAAAGGGAGGACTGAAAAGCATCCCGCTTTCCTCTTACCCTTTACCCTCTTACCCCTTTTCGTTTTGGCTTTTCCGGCTCTGCTCTGTCGGTGAGTAGCGGTAGCGGATTGATTGCCCCCGTGGGCGTGTAAACGCCAAAGTGAAGATGTGGCGGCGTGCCCTGCGCATTCCCGGAGGTCCCTACGTAACCAAGCACTGTTAGGGGAGTGACGTAATCGCCTTCAGCGATACCGGGAGCATAGGAGTCGAAGTGGGCGTAGTAGTAAATCCGTCCGCCGGACCCTATAACGGACACAGTCTGACCTCCCAGTTCGTTTTGTCCTATGTTGTAGATATATCCTCGGGTTGCTGAATAGGTCGGTGTCCCGCGGTGCGCAAAAATGTCCTGGCCTTCATGCAAACGATTCGCACCGCGCGGCGCTCGCCAAGTGTTTGCTATCTCTTTTTTCGACACTTGAAGGGGCATCATAATCTTCCGGGGTGGATCTTGCTTATAGAGCTGTGCGACTCTGACAAAAAGCAGGAATTTGTTTGCGATCCTCTCGACCCCTGCGACGGCAACTGTCAGGGTTAGTAGCGCCAGTAGAGTGACCAGAGCGATTGAGTACGACTTTCTCATTTCCAGTTTCTGATGCCGGCGAAGATACTCACGTTGCGCGTTCATGATTCGTAGAACCTCAGACTGAGATGACTAACGAAAAATGGGGTGATCTGCGGTTTCTTTGGAGTGCCTGTATTTCTAACCGAACCGCTCACAAAATCCCCAGGAGCGGTAGCTGTAGGGTGGTGGTTTTACGGAACCGAGAGCGGTAGCGACCGGATCCAAGCACTCAAGTCGGATTGCAGGTCAGTTTGCCAGGTTGAATCTAGGATGCGGTCGCTACCGCTCTCGGTTCTGAGGTATTTAAGGATTGCCGCAGATGGTCCTTGACAACGACAATCTCATCCTTTCAGCTGAGAGTCCGCATAATAACAAAGAGTGCCTCGATCTGCTGGCCCAATTGCTGACTGAATTATCCGAAAAGTATCCCGATGAGTTGAGAGGTACACCTCTTATTCCGGAGGAGTTAGCTGCTGCGGGAGCGGCTTTTCTGGTAGCCAGGCGCGACGGCCGGCCAGTAGGTTGTGGCGCGATTCGGCAGCTCAACCTGGGAGTGGCGGAGGTGAAGCGGATGTTCGTTGTCCAAGAGGAACGAAGGTCGGGGAGTAGGACGAGCGATACCAGAGAATCTCGAAACCTTCGCAAGGAATTTTGGCTACCGATCAGTCCGACTCGAAACCGGCCTCAAACCGCCCGAGGCGATCAGCCTTTACGAATCTGCTGGCTATCGTCGCGCGCCCTGCTACGGCCCGTTCCGCGAGAATCCCATGAGTGTTTGTTTTGAAAAAGAACTCGACCAGATGCCGCAGATCTCAGATCTGAGATCTCAGATGTGAAATCGCGATGAGCCGGTCTCATGACGTCAGTACCACCTCGCGGTAGCGGGTGGAGCCTCGTTAGCTATGCTCAATTATCAAAGTCTGGGGGTGGTACTGATCTAATGAAACCGCTGCGTGGGTGATGAGTAGTCAGGACCCACCCGCTACCCGCGAGGTGGTACTGACCTACTCCAGCGGACCCTCACGCTCCGTGACAATGGCCTCCACATTTACCTCAGTTATCAAACTCAAGGTAGGGGGTTGCTGCCGTGACTGATCCTGCTCGACTAACGTTGTGACAGTAGTGATTTCTCATTTCTCATTTGAAGCCCGCGAAGGGTGGCGAAAGCTAAACAAGCCTCGTTCATCGCGCGATCTGGCTTACAACCTCGTAAAACTCCCTTATTCCCTCTCGAATATTTTTTACTGTAATGCGCTCGTTATTGCCGTGCACCCCGGCGTTCTCTTCCGTGGTCGTGTAGATGGGCGCCCACCCGTAAGAGATGATGCCGAGTTGGCGATAAAGCTGGCTCTCGGTGTAGCCGCTGAGCATTTTAGTTGTGATCACTGCTTCCGGATGATAGGTTTTCGCTACGGAGGTGATTATCTGAAATAGTTCGGTATTATCCGATGAGCTGTTGGGTGGCTTAAAAGTATTTGTGTTCTCAATCTGGATCCTCGGATCGTCAATCACGCGTTTTAGTGTGGCCAGAAACTCCTCTGGCTTCTCACCCGGGAGTAGCCGCACATCGAGATCGCAAGTAGCTTCGTTGGGAATGACATTAGTTTGCTTACTTCCACCCATCATTGTCAGCGAGATCGTGTTGCGCAGCAGGTAACCATACTCGCGCTGGCCGGCCAACTCCTGCGCAAAGCCGGAATTTTTTAGCGATTCCCGAATGTTCGCAAACTTAGAACGCATCGGTTCAGGCTGCAAAGGCGCCACATCTTTGAAAAACTTCTCGACCGCGGGCAGAAGTTTGATTGGTGGCTCGTAGGCAAGGATCCTTGCCATCGCCCGAACCAACCGGTTGGGCGCGGAATCAGCGATCGGCCGGGACCCGTGTCCGGGCTGGCCGGTCGCCTTGAGTCGCAACCAGAACGGCGCCTTTTCAGCCACGTCGATACCGACAAACTTCACCTTGCCCTCCGCCAGCAGACTGTCGCCACCTTCGGTCAACAGGTATTCGGCGTTTTTGAAAAGATCTGCCTTGTTGGCAATCATCCAGAGGGACCCTTCGTCTTTTACTTCTTCGTCCGCAGTGGCAAGAAAGATGACGTCGCGCGACAAAGGCGCTCGCTCGCGAGCCAGAATGATCACCGTCATTAGCTGCAATAGACCTTGGCTCTTCATATCGAGCGCGCCGCGGCCGTAGATCGAGCCTTCGACAATATCCGCTGAGAAGGGATCGACACGCCAGGCCTTGGGATCGGCGGTGACCACGTCTGTGTGGCTCAGCAGGATGATGGGCCGCTTCGATCCATTTCCCTTAAGACGCGCGATTATGTTTGCTCGCCCAGGCTGGTACTCGAATATCTCGCTCTGAATACCCTCCTTGTCACAGATTGCCTTGAAAAACTTTGCCGCTGCGATCTCGTTACCAGGCGGGTTTGAGGTGTTGATGCGCAGGTACTTCCGCGTTAAGTCGACTGCCTGATCCTGATAAGCGGCCCAGTCGATTGGTTTGGCGGCTGTTTGTGCTTGCACTGAGGGGTCAGTGAAGAGAATGCCACTCAAAAACAGGGATCCAACAACTGCAGCTAACTTTTTCTGTGAATTGCTGATCAAGTTTCGCTCTCCTCAAGATTCAGGTTTGCGCGGCGTCAAACACGATCCACGAAAATATATGAAATCGCACAACAAGATTTCGTGTTAGTTCGTGTAATTTCGTCGATCGTTGAATGCTGGGCATCTTCGCCGCAGAAAAGTGTTAAGTGTTAGGCAAACGTTGTCACTCACTACAGAACCACGAGCGGTAGCGACCGGATCATATGCTCAATTTCATTTTACCGAGCAGAGAGTCTTTGATCGGTCGCCATCGCTCGCGGTTCTGTATTGGCATTCGCATTTCGCCGGAAAAACTTCGAAGCCGCAAGCCTATTTTCCTGCTAGTCCTACCGAATCTCCAGCTCCGCCATCACGGGGAGATG
>JACCSP010000204.1 GCA_013812905.1 Pyrinomonadaceae bacterium | reverse complement strand
AGTAAACCGGCTCGGGAAACTCCAGGTAGTGCGCCTTGCTGGACTTGAAGTCGGTGAGCCGCAGTTTCGGGAGCCCGTTCTCGCGTTCCGAGAGCACGAAGAAGTCCTTGAAAACATCGATGTCTTCGAGCATCACGGCGGGCCGGTGGGGAATAACCTCTGTCCAATTGGCCTTTCCTGGGTTCGAGATAGGGGCCACGGCAAGACGGAAGTTGCGACCCTTGTCGTTGGTCAGGATATAGAACTTGTCGCGGTGCTGATCAACCGAGTACTCGTGGCCCTTCTGGCGCGCTGAGATCAGTTTCGGCGCAGCCGTAACGCTCGAGGTCGGAATATAACTCCACTCGTTAGTATCAGAACTGGACGAGCTAACCAGGATGTACTGGCGGCTGCGTGTGCGTGCCGCGTAGAGGCGGTAGAGTTCGTCTTTCTCCTCCGCGACAAGCACGTCCTTTTCTTTAGGATCGCCGACGGTATGGCGCCAGAGTTGGTGAGGACGTTTGGCATCGTCCTCGCGACCGTAGAACAGCGTCCTGTTGTCGGGCGCCCAGAAAGCATAAACGACCTTGCCGAGTTGATCCGAGAGTTCTTTTCCCGTCTGCAGATCCTTGATGTAAAGCGTGTAATCGCGGTGTCCGTCGTAGTCCATCGAGTAAGCGAGGAGCTTCGAGTCATCCGAGACGTTGTAGGCGCCTAGACCGGTGTAGGGATGTCCCTTCGCCATCTCGTTCAAGTCGAGCGTGATCTCCTCTGCCGCGGTCATCGAACCTTTTCGGCGGGCGTAGATCGGATACTGTAGACCCTCGACCGTGCGGGAATAGTAAAAGTAGCCGTCCTGGCGATATGGGACCTGCGTATCGGTCTGCTTAATACGGCCGAGTAGTTCTTTGTAGAGAGACTCCTGGAAGGCCTCGGTGGGCTTCATCACGGCCGCGGTGTGCGCGTTCTCTGATTCCAGGTATGAAATAACTGCCGGATTCAATTTGTCGCGCAGCCAGAAGTAGTCATCGACCCGAGTCTCGCCGTGGATATCTAACGTCTTGGATTTCTTTTCTGCCATTGGTGGTTTTGGTGCGGCTGCCCCGTCCCCATTTGATTGGGCTAGCGCAGCACTGCTAAATGTGAACGTTGAGATTACTGCGAACAAAATTAGGAGCATCAGAAATCTTAACTGGTTTCTCATACAGGGCCTTCTTTGTTAGGGAATTTAGGGTTGCGGACATTTGGGGGATATCCGTCCTTCTTTACCAGCACCGCAGAATATTTTGCTTGGTTGTTGCCGGCGCCCGGCCGGCTAGTCGTGGACGGTTCAACCGCGCGGGGGGTCGCCCCAGCCTGAGCCTACGTACTTACCGTCCTCTACCATGCACGGCACTGTTGGATCACCGTTCGAAAAGGAAAGCATCTCGGTCCGATGCGAACGATCGTTTTGAGCGTCGTAATCGACGAAAGAAATGCCCTCTGCATTGTAATGATCCCGTGCCTGTTGACAGTAAGGACAGCCCGGCTTTGTGTAAATAACTAACGCCAACTTGAGTTCACCTCCCTGTTGACGCCAGTTTAGCAATGGACTAGCGAAAGATAAATGCCAGGACGAGGGGATCCGGTATATTTTTCACCTTGTTCTTCCGGATAACGCGACTACGTGCTAGGAAGAGAGCTAAATCTCAATCAATGTAGTAAACTAGGGTAGCCAGTAAAAGCTTTCGGGGGAGCCGCACTGAGGCGGCTGAGAGTCTGGTGATTTTTGATCTGCCATTAGTGATCGATGTGCCATTAGTGATCTAGATTTCGCGGGACTTTAGAGCTCGGCTCTCGGAAATCGAAACTAATCGTAAAGCAGCAATCAAAAAATCATAAAACCAGAGACCCCTTGAACCTGATACGGTTAGCACCGTCGAAGGGAGAAACGCCATTCAATGACCGTTCCGTCCTTCTGATTTGGGTGGAACGGTTTTTGTCTTTGGACTGCGGGGACCGGTCATCGCTATTGGCCCGCGACGGGCTGGAATCACCCAGGCTAGCCCTGTAAACCAGGGAAGTGCAGCCGCAGGTCGCTGCGGACAACGCTGCGACAAGGGCGGTGCACTCCAGAAGAACGGGAGCGACCGGCCTCCTCGTTTAGGTAGGAAAGATTATGAGCACAGCCATTAATAAGATCGATCACACCCCCAACAATGACGAAAGCCAACTGCCCAACTCTCATCGCGTCTACGTCGCGGACGCAGAATCCGGTGTGAGAGTTCCCTTTCGGGAGATCGCCCAAAACCCCACGCGCAACTTCGACGGGACACTTGAGGAGAATTCACCCGTGCGTGTTTATGACACTAGCGGCCCGTGGGGTGATCCCGAACAGCGGTGCGAAGTAAGTGAGGGTCTGCCGGCTTCACGCCGCGATTGGATTATCGAGCGTGGTGATGTGGAAGAGTATCAAGGCCGCGAAATTAAGCCTATCGACGATGGCTACCTAACGTTTGACGCAGCTAACCAGGCGCGCCAAAAGGAAAAGGGGCGGCTCGAAGATTTTCCCGCACTCAAACGGGTTCCTTTGCGGGCAAAGCCAGGTTCCTGCGTGACGCAGATGCATTACGCCCGTCGCGGCATCATCACTCCCGAAATGGAATTCATCGCCATTCGCGAAAACCTCGGACGCCATTTGGAGTGCGGTGACCTGTCACCGCTTTCGAAAGCTGCGACAGTCGGGGTCCATAGCGGGGCAGCCCCGCTGGTGAGCCCAAGTCGCAGCACTCAAGATACAGACGATCGCTCTTCACTTAGCCATCAACATCGAGGCGAGTCTTTCGGCGCCGCAATTCCAAAGTACGTCACTCCAGAGTTTGTCCGCGACGAAGTAGCCCGCGGCCGCGCCATCATTCCTGCGAACATCAATCACCCGGAAAGCGAGCCGATGATTATCGGCCGTAACTTCCTGGTAAAGATCAACGCTAACATCGGCAACTCCGCTGTCCTGTCTTCCATCGACGACGAAGTTGAGAAGATGCGTTGGTCCATCAAGTGTGGCTCCGACACGGTAATGGATCTCTCTACTGGCAAGAACATTCACGCTACCCGTGAATGGATTTTACGCAACTCGCCCGTGCCCATCGGCACCGTGCCGATTTACCAGGCCCTGGAGAAGGTGGGCGGCAAAGCCGAAGCCCTGACCTGGGAAATTTTTCGCGACACCCTCATCGAACAAGCGGAGCAGGGCGTTGACTACTTCACGATCCATGCAGGCGTGCGGCTTCCTTATATTCCGCTCACCGCTCGTCGAACGACAGGAATAGTTAGCCGCGGTGGTTCCATCATGGCCAAGTGGTGCCTGGCGCATCACGAAGAGAGTTTTCTCTACACTCGTTTCCCAGAGATCTGCGAGCTCATGGCTGCTTACGACGTTTCGTTCTCGCTTGGCGATGGTCTGCGTCCCGGCTCAATCGCAGACGCCAATGACGAAGCCCAATTCGCCGAACTCGAAACACTAGGAGAGCTGACTAAAATTGCCTGGGAGCGCGATTGCCAGGTGATGATCGAAGGACCCGGCCATGTCCCGATGCATTTGATCAAAGAAAACATGGACAAGCAACTTGAGAGTTGCGGCGAAGCACCGTTCTATACCCTGGGCCCACTGACTACGGACATCGCCCCAGGGTATGATCACATCACTTCGGCCATCGGAGCCGCGATGATTGGCTGGTACGGCACCGCAATGCTTTGCTACGTCACCCCCAAAGAGCATCTCGGCCTGCCCAACAAGAAAGACGTGAAAGACGGCGTCATCGCGTACAAGATAGCGGCCCACGCCGCCGACCTCGCCAAAGGCCATCCCGGCGCCCAGTATCGGGATAATGCCCTCTCGAAAGCACGTTTTGAATTTCGTTGGGAGGATCAGTTCAACCTTTCGCTCGATCCGGAAGTCGCGCGTGAATATCACGACGAGACCCTCCCGCAGGAAGGCGCGAAGCTGGCGCATTTCTGCTCCATGTGCGGTCCACATTTCTGCTCAATGAAGATCACTCAAGACGTACGCGAGTATGCGGCAAAGAAACAAGTCGACGAACAAGCTGCGCTTAAAGTAGGCATGAAAGATAAGGCTGAAGAGTTTGTTTTGGCCGGGGCTGAGATTTATCTAGCGGCGAAGGAATAGCTATTCCGAGTGAGGATGCCCATGATTTCCGTTTTTGAATTCTTGAAACAATCCCAACTTGTCGAAAGAAAACGTGTCAATGTCTCACTCATTGATCCCTGCCTAAGGGCGAAATATATAAGGTCGTTGACCTACTGTTACACCTAATTGAAACGGACCGCGCTGACCTCGCACAAAATACTTTTACCCATTCAGCGTCGCAATCGCTCGCTGGCCGCTGGAAGTGCACTTTTCTACCGCACAGGTTATTGCAACTCGATGAACTTTCTCGATTTGCAGTTATGTATAGCGACTGCGTTTACGTCGAGAATTTCTTTTTGGACTATGAGCATTTCAATTCTCGCAGCGTTACGATCTAAGAGAATCTCTTCACGATGACCTTTGGATGTTGATAGCTATGAGGCCATTGCTTGAGGCTGGATATTTTCGGTTTTACACTCCGGAGATGCACTCCTGTCTTACCTGTTTTGAGGCTGTATTCGGGGATGATACCCAAAGAAAAATCGAGCGCGGCTACAAACGCCTAGCGAACGATTACTTCGAGAACACAACTGTATCACTCATAGAATACAGCAAACGCGTTTGTAAATTCGAACTTCAAGGTCCCGGACCATTCTATGAACACCCAATGGTTATGATATATCCCGGAACAAAAGGCAGGCTTCGTGAGATTGTCGATGCAAAACCGAGAGTACTGCGGAAGCTAAAGGACGATGGTTCGGTGCAGTTATCACGGACGGTCGCTAAAGAACTGGGCCTTCATCACAAATTCGCTAGTACCGTTGCCAATAGCGCTAGCTTTGGAATACTTTCGTCAAGAATCCTTAAGACCTCGTTTCTTACTGATAACCCGCTAGACATCTCCTTTCTACAAGCCCTTTCTAATAGCCCAGAAATCGACGCACGCAACCAAATTGCTTTCAAGCACCTGACGTCTGTCGTTCCCTTCATGGAGGACACCCGTCTGGCTGGCTTACTAAAACTTAGGAAGCGCGAAGAGGAAGCGTTTATTACCTATAGACGCGCATTGAACGAAGCCATTGATGAATTCAAATCGAGTGGTTCGCCGTTCACTGAAAAGCAAGCGCGAGAACTTTATTCTGACAAGATAGCCCCTCGATTGGCAGCGCTTGATAAAAGCGTAAAGGTTGCGAAACGAGACCTAGTGAAGAAGGGGCGCGATCAGTCGCTGCTGTGGTTGGTGTTATTTCTTTCGGGTTATATAGTAGCTTTATTCCAACCGAATTCGCGGAGTTAATCAAGGCGGTGGGATTCACAAAAATTGGGATCGACCTAGTCGAGAAGATTGTGCCCATTGGCGAAGCACTTAGCACTGCAAAGAAAGATGATTTGTATTTTCTTTGGCAAGCCAAGAAACTCGCCAATTAATGGTTGAGTTTGTTGCCCAGAGGTTTCACGGAGAACGGACCAATCTCGTTAGTCGTGACCCAAGTTTCAAAGCGCCAGCGGCGCATTTCGTTGCTCACGCGACTCACCGGAGATATCCTTCGCTCATGAGCATCTATCTCGACGTAGAGAGGCTCGCCCTAGACTTGCCTGAGCGTGAACGAGCGACATTGGCGGCGAACCTTCTCGACTCCCTTCCGGGTATTTTGTCGGATAAAGATGAGGGCGTCGCGGATGGGATCCGACGCGATGCGGAGATT
>JACCSP010000167.1 GCA_013812905.1 Pyrinomonadaceae bacterium | reverse complement strand
CCGCCGTGCCGGTCCGCAGTTCTCTACAGGGAAAGAAAGGCCAGGAAAAATTTCTTTCAGTGGCTTTACATCTCTGCGCCTCATTTCCCGCCTTAGTAAATAGGAGCGGCGAGGTCGCTCTCTTGATGCGACTCGAACCGGCACAAGGTCGCTCAGTCAGAAAGAGGCCCGATGCTGGCACATTCTAGTGCAGGGCACGTGACCGGAGCAATGACCACATGGACGCATGTGAAGGTGGTAGGTTTCACTTTCCCCGATACGACGGACGGTATCTTCATTTCAGCTTGACCGCGCTTTCCTGCGAAAGGCGCGAGAAGGAGGTTTTCATGTACCAGACTACTGCAACGCGGACTAATTTTGATCAGAGAATGGACAGGCGAAAGAGGCGCACGCGTGGAAGATTCCTCTTCCTCAGGATTTTGCTTGCAGCCGGTTTGGTCATCTCTCTAAGCAGAGGCGGGCAAGCCCAGGACATAGTACTCGATTGGAATTGGCACGCGGCCAACTCCATCGTCGGTGTTGCCATGCAGCCGCCCCCGCGTGGGCTCATTCGCCTCGCGATGGTTCACGTGGCAATGTATGACGCCGTCAACGCTATTGAAGGGTATCCCTTCACCGCTTACGCTGTAACTCCGAACGTCATTTTACCTGCCTCGCCGGAGGCCGCTGCCGCGACCGCCGCCCACGACGTGCTAGTCGCCCTCTTCCCCATGCAGCAGGCGGATCTGGATGTAAAGTACGCGGCGTCGCTAGCGGCCATCCCCGATGGCACGGCCAAGATTAACGGCATCTCGGTTGGCCAGCAGGCTGCCGCTGGGATTCTATTATTCCGAGCCGATGACGGACGCGACGCAGTGGTGGCCTATGTGCCAGGGAGTGGCCCGGGCGTCTGGAACCCGACGCCGCCGGGATTCCTGCCCGCGCAAGCCCCCGAGGTCGCGCATGTTCGGCCCTTTACGCTCAGAAGTCCCTCGCAGTTTCGTGCGGAGCCGCTGCTCGATCTGTCCAGTCGCAGATGGGTCCGAGATTACAATGAAACCAAGAATCTCGGCGGGGCGACCGGCAGCACGCGCACGCCCGAGCAGACCGACCTGGCGCGTTTCGTCTCTGACCAGCCGATTCTCCAGTGGAACCGCGCCTGGCGAAGTATCTCCGCCGCCCAGGAGATGTCACTCGCGGACAACGCCCGGTTCTTCGCGATGCTCGCGACCGCGGGTTCCGACGCGCTGATCGCCTGCTGGGACTCCAAGTTCTTCTACAACTTCTGGCGCCCGGTGACCGCGATCCGCGCCGGCGACACCGACGGCAATCCGGAGACTGAGCCTGATCCCACTTGGATCGGACTGGTCATCACTCCGAACCATCCTGAATACCCGGCGGCGCACGGCTGCTTCAGCGGCGCTTCGACTGAGACATTGAAATTCTTCTTCGGCACCGATAGGTTCAGCTTCACTCTGGACAGCATGGTGGCGAACCTGACGAACCCGGTGCGTCACTACACACGATTCTCGCAGGCGCTCGAGGATATACTCGACGCCCGCATCTACGGCGGCATGCACTACCGGACCTCGAATCGAAAGGGGGCGAAGATCGGCAAGCAGGTCTCCCGCTTCGCGACGAGGCACTTCTTCCGGCCGTCGAGGGGGCACGGTGCCCCTTAAACGATTCCGGTAAAAAAGCATAGCGTTCTACGACTCGCTGAGCGCGTGCTTTGAAGCCAAGTACCCTTACTGGCAGATCCGTCCGAACCAGCATGGCGCACTTAGGGGGGGCAGTCTTCGGATCAAAGAACTTTGTCTTAAACGTCAGTGATGACGACGATGACGGTGACCGGTCCCCGCCGTCCGAGACCTGATCGTTCCAGAGCGTTGGGCCGGCCAGTGGCAAGTGACAACCACATTCATTTCACCTTCATCGCACTGAAGCTGTTTGAAAAGCCGCGCGAAGGTCGGAGTGTTTACTCACAGCTCTATGAATCCTTGGCGCCCTCTTTCAGGCGGGCGCCGAGCAGAATGCCAGCAGGGCCAATCAAAGCATTCATCAAAGCAACCCAAGCCGGTTCCTTAGCAT
>JACCSP010000178.1 GCA_013812905.1 Pyrinomonadaceae bacterium | reverse complement strand
TTCCCTCTCTGTTCGGCAATGGACGATGATATCGTCCGCGTAACGCTCAAACGGCAGATGAAACCAATTCCGTCGCATCCACAGATCGAACGCGTAATGCAGAAACAGATTGGCCAGCAGTGGGCTGTTAATAAACCTGTTAGCAACAAACAATTTCATACGTGTTTCGCTATCTTACTCATTTTCGATCTCTCCTTTCGGCATCTCAGACAAAATTTGAGCCCACCAGTCCGTGGTCCAACATAAACAGAACTGTTTTTTGCGAACGACAATCTTGCGCCGGCAGCGAAGTCATCTTTCCTAACTCACGCTTAGATTCAAGTTTGTAAGCCAAATCTACAACTTCCACTGGCTTTCTGCAAGATGGTCGATCTGCGCCCGGCCGGTCCCCGTATACGCCCTGGAACTCCCAGGCAAGATCAATACTTCCTAAGGCTTTGTGTTAACGTTCAAGGAGGTGAAGGCTGCGCGACTCACGCGCTCGAGGTATGCTCCTTCTGGGTTGAGTTCGCTGGGTCTCGCAGTGAAATCGTAAGAGAAAAGAACTATGCCGTCGGCCCCGAGTCCGCGAGCTATATTGATTTTTTCCACGGTCGACTCCGCTGGAATTCGATAAGCTCCGATGCCAGCCCAAATATGCCGACCTGACGAATGCGCGCTGGCGGTGGCGATTTCTATCTGCTTCTTGAAGACGGCGGTGTCAGTCGAATAGGCCATGGGACACGCGACATCCAGAATTCCCATGGAGAGCCAGCGGCGCCAGTCCTGAAATCTGCGCGTAAATGCATTCTCGTCATTGGCGAAAACTGCAGCCGAAACGGTAACGTGCGGTTTTCGTTGTTTCACGCCTCGATAGATCCGCTCGACGAGCATCGTGATCTGCTCGCGTTGAAAGTCCGCAAACCTGGCAGCATAAATGTCCGGCGCGGCCAACCGATTTTGTTTCAATGCCTTCAACTGCCGCCGCTCTTCTCCAGAAAGTTTTGGCTCCAGCCATTTGCGAAACTTCTCCAACGAAGTGCGGCTGTAATCAAAATCAGGGCTGGCCAGCCGGACGTAGTCGAAATGGATACCGTCGACGTCATAGTTCTTAAGAATATCCATCCAGATCTTGTAGATGTGCTCGCGCACTTTAGGATTAGCCGGGCCAGTGTAAACACCTTCAAGCTCGGCACGGTTGGCTTTGGACCACTCGACGATACGTTCTCTATATCCCTGGTCGCGCGGCGACATTTTGTAAAGTTCCGCGGCTACGGGCTTAGGGACGGCCAGCCATTCGGGATGTTGGTTGTAAACGTGCTTTGGGTCCGTGGGCAGGGCATCAAGGTTTGCCAGCAGACTGGTATTGACCCAAGCGTGAACTTTTAGGCCGCGCAGCTTTGCCTCGCTGAGGGCTACGGCCAGCGGGTCAAACTCCAGCGGTTGACCTTTCAACTCTATCGCTCGCGGTTCCCGGCGAGAGCGATAGTACGCATCGCCACGCCCGCGCACCTGCACGATGATTGTATTGAAGCCGTTTTCCTTCGCCGCCAGCACCATCGCCCGGATCTTTTCGGGTGACGTCAGAGTCGTGCGAACCACCCAAAGCGCGCGCACTTCACCAGGCTTGGCGAGACGCGGTACAACGGTAGAGGGATCCTCCTGCGCCCCAACCTGCAAAGCGGCTGCAAGGGTAATAGTCACGACCTGAGCAATCGCGCGTTCAAGCATTAGAGTTCATACCTCAAGCGGATGACGGCACGCTTTGCTATTGCGATAAACAGAAAAGGGGTCGGAGGTTTCCAATCTCCGCCCGAGTGCGCCACGGTCAGTTAGAACGTGTAGCGGAGGGCGATTGAAACGACCCGCGGAGTGTAAAGGGCATTAGTGCCCGTGATGGCGCCAAAGTTGGTGGCCTGAATGTCAGTCACAGGCGTCCCATACCACACATGGTTGAAGGCATTGAAGAGATCCGCGCGCAACATGAGCCGGTGGCCTTCGAAAGGCATCTCGAAATACTTCGTGAGGCCAATATCCACGACCCTCTGGCCGTCGCGGAAAAAAGTGTTTCGTCCGATTATCCCATTACCGAAATCGGCCAATGTCGCGGCGCGAAAAGCAGCCCGCGGCAGCGCTTCCCGCGAGGTTGCCGGATGGTCAACGCCTCTCCCTAAGATTGACGGGTCAATAATGACCGGGCGGTTCTCGGCGAAGCTATCGAAATTCAAGTCGCCGCCGGTGGTATTTCTTATTGTAAAAGGCGTGCCCGAGGCGAGACGCACGACTGTTGCGAATTGCCAGCCGCCGAGAATTTCCCCAAAGAGGTCGCGGCGACCGTTGAAGAATGGCAACCGGTATGTGCCGTAAAAAGTGAACCGGTGCGGCGTGTGAAAAAGAGATAGACCTCGAGCTGTCCGAGAATTATTACCTGTTTGGTTCGTGTCGCCGCTTGCCACGCCCACGTCCGTAGCTTCCGAAGTAGTATCAATAGCCTTGCTGAAGGTGTAGGTCGTCTGAAAGTTCAGCCCTTTGCTGAGCTTCTTAGTCCACTCCACCTGCAAGCCGTTGTAATAGCTCCACGACGCGTTGCTCACTAGTAAGTTATCGGTGTAGCGCGGGTCTGGCCGGCGTTCGTTAGTGCGCGGAACGCGGAAGCTGTATTCAAGCGCCCCGATGGGAACCACCACAGGACAAGTCAAAGTGGTTGTCGTTGCGGTTGTCCCGGCACATTCAGCATTGGCGGCTACTCTAATAGTCTGCCCACGCAAATTCGCTGGATTGTTCGGGTGATCGACGACTAGCACACCGTTTACGGGGTCATGTACCGGGAGGTTACCTTGCGCGAAGCGAAGCAGGCCGATGCCGCGGTTCCCGGTGTAACTGATTCGCAATGCCGAGCTGAAAGGCAATTGGCGCTCGAAGCTCAGGTTCCACTGCTGGGTGTAGGGCATCTCCAGCCCGGGATCGACTGTGGTGATCGGGTGACGTGAGGCCCGCGGCCCGGGAACAAATACGAAGCCCCCGGTGGGATCGGCGTAGTTGTGGGGGTCGAAGGGGCTGCTGGCCGCAGTGGTTCTGGCCTCCTGAATAAACTGCAACGCATTCGGGGGGTTAAATCGCAAGCCCGCCCCGCCTTGCGAGAAGACCGATTGGAAAACACGCCCATCGTAGATGCCATACCCACCACGAATCGACGAATTGCCGGGCCCGCCGAAAACCTTTGCCAAGAAGCCGTCTTTGATTCCGGGGCTCCACGCGAAACCAACCCGCGGCTCGATGTTGTTCTTATCGTCCTGATAAGGGTAATCAATTCTGCCTTTGGCCTCGACGGGAACAGCGACGTACTCATAGCGGGCTCCTAAGTTGAGCGTAAGGTTAGGACGGAAGCGCCAGTTGTCCTCCACGTAGAAATTGTATTCATTGATCCTGTTTTCCAGGAAGAAGGGCCCGTAGCCTTTCTGGAAATTGGAAACGCAGCCGTTTAGGAAAGCATTGAAGCCGCTGCCGTAGGTTATGGTGTTACAAGTAGCAGCGCCGAAATTGTAGAAGCCACGCGAGAAACTGTCGGCCAGGTCGTCAAGTTGCTGCCGGCGGATGTCCGTTCCCATCTTAAAGAAGTGGTTGCCACCCGAGAGGGTCGATAGATTGTAGACGAACTGATTATCCGTCTGGTAACGCTGGATCGGGAAGCCGCCGGCATTCCCGATGATCGTCCCACCTGCAACGGCCTGGGGATTGAAGAAGCGAATGACTGGTGTGTCGTTTCCGGCCGTAATGTTCACTAAAGTAGTACGCAAACCCAGTCCATAGCGAAACTCTCCTACCGTTTCCGCGGAGAAGAGGTGCGTCCAGGTAAACCCAATGTTCTGTTGTTTGTTGTTCTGGTCGGCACGTTCACCAAGGATGAGGTCATCAGCCTGGAATATCTGGCGTGTATACTGCCATCTTCCCGTCACCTGATCGTCCTGCCTTGGGTTCAAGTCGAAGCGCCCCGAGTAGTCTCTTAACAAAAAATCACGGTTTTGTACTCCCCTAAAGCAGCGCGCGCATCGGGTCGGGTCGTTGGGCAGAATGTTCTTAGCTTTGAACCGATCGAGAACGGATTGGATGAATGCTCTGTTGGCCGGGGTGTCGAATTGGGGGGTTTGCCTGAACCAGTTTGCAGGGTCGTGTTCACTGGCGAGAAAAACGTCGCGGTTGAGGTTTCCGCCACCTGTATCCTCCACATGATCGAGGCTGACAAAGCCGAACAAGCGATTCTTAACCATCGGGAAGCCTGTAGTGAAACCAAACTGGTTGCGCCGATTAACCGGTTTGATCGAACCTGGCGAGAACACATTATTCGTGGCATTCAAACGGCTGTTTTGGTTGAACCAATAACCGCTGCCGTGGATTTTGTTTGTACCAGAGAGAGTTTGGACCAGGACCACCGCGCCGTAACCACGGCCGAATTCCGCAGTGAAGTTATTGGTAATGACTTGGAATTCTTTGATTGTCGCGAGCGACACTCCCTGCCGGTGTTGATTCTCTGACGAATCGTCGTTGTTGACGCCATTGATCTGGAAGGTGGCACCACGCGTGCCAGTGCCATTGAAGTTGATGGAGGATCCGGATGACGAGGTTGGGTTGTTCTGCCCAGACACAGGATTCTCCTGATAGCCGGAGAAAGTTTCGGCCAGGTTGAGAAAGCTCCCCTGATTGGCGACCGGCTTATCCTGAATTTCCTGCGTGTTGAGCGAGCCTTTGATCTCGGCATTCGTGGTGTTGATGGGAGCAGCGTCTGAAGTAATTAGCACCGCTTCGGTAACTCCGCTAGGGCTTAGGGTGAAGTCGACCACTCGCGTCTGATTGAGGGTGATCTCGATGTTCTCCTGATTGCCGGTGGTGAAACCGCTGCCCGAGGCTGTGATCTTGTAACGACCTAGCGGCAGGAACGATGCCGTATATAACCCATCGTCGTTTGTTTTCAGATTGCGGTCCTGTCCAGTCTCCAGGTTGCGCACTAGAACCTCCACGCCGGGGATGACTGCGCCCTTGGTGTCGGAGACAGTGCCCTGCAGGGATCCGGTAACCGTCTGGGCCTGCGATGCCACCACCGGCAACAAGATAAACGAAAGGACACAGGCTAACGCAAGAAATAGAATTCGGTGCCCATAAAACTTTGGTTTAAACATGGGGGCCTCCTGCTTACATCGTGTGGTCGACAAGGTCAACCAGGCAGATCGAGATAAATTTTAAGCTGAGTCTATTTGCTTGTATGTCGGAAAAAACATTCAACTTCTCATTCACACCTTGGCTTCAGCCCGGTGGTTCAAAAACGCCTGTCAAATTGAGGAACCGTTTCAACGGTTTTCCCTGCGATAATCGAAAGACAGAAACCGTTAAAAACGGTTCGCAGGCTGATCACCGGGCTGAAGCCACGGTGTGAATAACAAGTCGAGTTTTTCCGACAGTCTCTAGGGCGACTGCATATCCCGGCCGCGCAGCGCGACGCCCGGCCGCGCGTCAG
>JACCSP010000134.1 GCA_013812905.1 Pyrinomonadaceae bacterium | reverse complement strand
TCAAGACTCTTCTCAACGGCCTTGATGATGGCGGCGTGTGAGAGGCCCTTCTCATCCTGAGCAGCACCCATCTCCCCTCTCACCTTGCTAGCCACGACTACCTGCTCCCGTCTGCCTCGCAAGGCTTTTCCCAACAACTCCTCAGAGAGCCCCAGTTGATAGACATTTGCTGTGTCGAAGAAGTTGATGCCCTGCTCGAGGCAATAACTGACCATGCTGGCTGCCAGCGCTTCGTCTACCTGGCTCCCAAACGTCATAGTGCCGAAGCACGCGCGCGACACATTGAGGTCTGTTGCTTTGAGGTTCCGAGTGATCACCTTTATCGATATCCGGTAACAGTCCGACGAAGACTCTCGATGGTAAATCCGCCGGCTCGAACCTGTCCCATCAGATCTCCCTCTTCTTTCCGCACCCGCGCAATCATTTCCGGAAGTTCCTCTCGACGTTCTGCCGGGATCTCGATAAGCCCGTTGATGTCTCCGTGCAGCAGATCTCCCGGACGGACGGTCATTCCATAAATCTGCAGCGGGCAACCGACCCGCACAATCCGGCAATAGGCGTGACTCGTCACAGTTCCGCGGGCAAAGTTATGAAATCCAAGCTGCCGCACTTCATTGAAGTCGCGCACGCTACCATCGGTCACGAGGCCGATAGCGCCGAAGTTTTTCATTAACGTTGTCATGACTTCACCACTATGTGAAGCAAACTCGGGCCGGCTGCCAATCTCTTGCATAACAACCACAGCGGGTTTTGGACTAGCGTCTATCGCTTCGTAAAACGCTATGGTCTGTCGTTCATCGCGCGGCTCCATGCGAGTCATTGACTCCATCTGCACGGTGACGGCGTATCCGACCATTGAGCCTAACTCGGGGTACAGGCAACGAAGCGAATAAGGAGCAAAGTTTTCCGAACGTGGGCGCACGTCGAGAAGCTCAATTGCATTGGACAGAGTTGGAGTGTCAATCGTCTGTAAGTATGAAATGAGTTTGTTCATTTTATTTAGCCCGATCCTCTAACGAAGTGAAGCGCGCATCACGAAAGCGAGTCTCATCAGCACTACTCAACCAGTGTGCCCTCCTTGAACATCAGTTCACGAACCACTCTTCCCTGCTGATCCCAATGAGTGGCCGCGCCATCGGCCTTAAAACCTCTCCAGTTCGACTCGATCTTCTTACGACCGTTATTCCAGTAGTGAATCCAAACGGCAGTGCCATCGGGGCGATGCTCCCAACTCCATTTCAACACGCTTCCAGGAAGCCAGAAGCTTTCAGTGCCAATCTTCTTTCCGTCCTGGTAGGTCACTACATACTTCTTTCTGCCGTCCGGGTAGTACCACGTTTCAGTGCCGTGTAAGACATAATCACCGTTGAGAGCGGTCCGGCTGCTCCAGCTGACTTTGGTTTTTCCATTCGCGTATTTGTGCAGGTGTTTTTGCACTGCTGAACTGGCTCCAGCCCACTGCTGATTTATTTGCCCTTTGTCGCCAGACAGGATCCAGGCTTCATTCAACTCAAAATGCATCGAAGGATGATTCATCGAGGTCATCAGATGTATTACGCCATTGGGGGCTTGCACCGCCGAGGTGTAGCCTATTGTTGCGTGATCATGATCGCTGGGATTTAATGGTCTCTTGATCTTCGGTATCTGTCGCGACTCATGCGGCAAACCAAGGTCCAGCTTCCTGATGTGCCAGGTTTTTCCTTCATCGTCGGAAAGTGCGGCGAACGATCCTCGCTCCTTAATACTGTCAGGGGCTGTCTCTTTTCCACCCCAGGCGCCCACCTGTCCAGGCTTCGCTATCAACTGCCGCTGAGCGAGAGAGTATTGGAAATCGCTGGCAAAGAAGAGGCGCCCACTTTTCAATCGCATGATTACTGGTCGTTGATTGCCCCCCAGGGCGGCGAACTCTGTCTTCTCTCCCTTGGACCACGTCTTACCACCATCGGCGGAATATGTTTTCGGCATGTAGCCGTCAATATCGGTACTCTTTCCGCCCATTCCGAGAATGCGGCCGTCTCTTAGCATGACAAAAGTCGTATGGCGCCCAACTGTTCTTCCACCGGTGTCAAACCATGTCTTCCCGTTATCACGACTGGCCCACAACAATGAGTCGCCGCCCTTGGCATCAGTGCCGAAGTAAATGGTTCCATCAGGTCCACGAAATGCCGAAGTGATAGGTTGTGGTTCAACATATCCCTTCTGTTCAGCTACGTACGGAATGGTCAACCTGCTCCACGAGGCACCACTGTCGGTCGACGTTGCGTACTTAAACTTAACATCGCCAAACGCCCTGCCTCCCCCAAAGAACCATAATTTTCCATTGTCATTCCAGACGAGAGCTGATTGGTCGTCCATATCGGCGAGATCGTAGAAGAGGTCCGGCATATCCCATTGATCCGCGCCATGACGCAAACGGGTCACTACCATGGTCGAATTGTGGTCCACTTCAGTACTAGGCGCCGGCGTAGAAAAGCTGAACTGCAAAACATCACCGTTTGGAGCCAATACGATTCCGCCGCTGTGAATGTGACCGCCGATGGCCGGATGCAGGCCAACAGCTTCCATACCCCCACCCTGATCGTTATCGGGGGGAATCGGCATGATCGGCCTGGCTTTGAAGTAAGGCTTAGCCATATCAGGACCCTGCTCCACTCCAATTTTGGAATTGATCACACAATCAAGCGGAAACGGTTGCGCTGCATCCACAGGACGGGTTGCGGGTAAAGCCGCCTCTACAATTCGGAACCCAATGTAGTGTGTATAGGGTGTACCAGGACCGGTGTTCGAACTCGACGGAACTTCGGGAATCATACTGGCGCGATTTGCGGACCGTCTGAAGTAGGCGGGATAGGTCAAAAACCCTTGAAAGTCATCTCCTGCTCGGCGGTAATAGGACGGGAACTCTTTCGCATTTACATCTTTGAATCCGAGTCGACTGGCCCTCGTATCCTTTGGTCCCAACTCGCGCATTTCAACACCGCCATCGCGTACGACGCGGGCAACACCGGACGATGGTCCAACCGGATCAATCTGGTCTTTGTCCGCGTACATCCCGTGCCAGTCGTAGACCCATTCCGGCACTCCATAAGCAATATCTTTCAATCCCCACGGATTCGGAGCATCTGTTTTCGGCGCCTCACTGCCGGTCCAAAAGAGTGAGGTGGTCCCCGCGCGAGCGGCGTATTCCCATTCAGCCTCCGTCGGCAAACGATAACTCTTCCCTTCCTTCTTACTCAGCCACTTGCAGAACTCTGTGGCGTCATCCCAACTCACCCCTGACACGAAAGGCTCAAACAGGTCCAAACCCGTGTAGTCTTTATTGAACTGACGATATTGCTCCAGGGTCACTGGAGTCTCGGAGATGTAGAATGGCTTAGTGATTGTCACCCGGTGCACTGGTCGCTCATCCCAATTGCCCATGTCCGTATACTGTGGTCCTTTCAGGGATGCTGGTGTGGGATTTGTTTCGCCCATCGTAAAACTGCCTGGTTGAATGCGGAGCATGCGGATTCCTATCGTGTTGGTGCCGGCAGTTCGCGCCGGAGAAATAGACTGGCCCCTCCCAAACTCAGACAAGAGAGCCACGAATACAATCATCACGATTGTTTTGGTAAAACGACCTTTCATCCTTACCTCCACGTTTACCCGCTGGTAGTTCGCCTTACAGGGACCAAGAGCCCTCGCATTGAGCGTGCGTCGCTTGAACCTCTTTTCCGGACGTAGATGCAAACTGTAAAACTCAGTGGGTGCTGGGGAGTCTCTGATTCAGTGCCCTTCAGCAAAAGCCTTTTTTTCTATTCTGTGCAAATACGCCATCAATTCCTCGCCATACTTTTCATGATAAGCGTCATATTGAACCGAGCGCTTACGTACGCTCGACGTCCTGAACAGACCACGCTCACGAAACAACCTCTTATGGAAGTGAATTGAGATATCGAGGTGCTGACGAGTGAAAGCCAGGATCGGCAGCAGCAAATGAAACCATTCTTTCGCTCTCTCACGTT
>JACCSP010000126.1 GCA_013812905.1 Pyrinomonadaceae bacterium | reverse complement strand
AGCGACGCCGCGCGAAACGGGGTAGTGATCTATTCGCTGGACGGGCGCGGTCTGGTCTCCAGCCTGTCTGATGTCAGCGTTGAAACTGCCTTCGATATTAGCGGGCGACTCGATCGCGCTTCTCAGGGTGAGTTGAAGGCCACCCAGGACGGGATGAATGCACTTGCCCGCGACACAGGAGGAAGACCTATCTTTGGCACCAACGCGCTGGGGGTCGGGTTGGCACGCGCCCTGCAGGAAACCTCCGTTTATTACCTGCTCGCGTGGAGGCCGAATCGGGAAGCTCAGGAAGGCAAGTTTCGCCGTATTGAAGTGAAGTTATTGGAAAAGCCGGAATTAACGGTGCGAGTACGTCGTGGATTTTATGATGGAGAGCCGGCGCCCATTGGGAACAAGGCAAAGAACGGAAAAGCTGGAGTAAAGACTCCTGAAGCTCAGTTGCGGGAGACCCTCGGAACCCCTTATCCAGATCGAGGCATCCCAATCGCGTTGAGCCTAAGTTATGTTCATGCGCCAGACAAGAGAATGTTGCTTTCAACTTCACTGAAGATCGCGGCAGAATCTCTTTCGTTTAGACTCGAGGACGGCAAGGAGAAGGCAGTCGTGCAAATCCTTGGCATGTTCTTTAACGACCGGGGACAGTCTGGTGCCCGCTTCGCCGAAAGGCTGACGGCGACTGCTTTATCAGAGAGTTTGCTGAAGGGTTCGGACGCGGGCGTTGCGTACGCGTTTCCCGTCTTTCTGGGACCAGGTCTCTATCAAGTTCGGATCGCCGTAAGAGACGAGAAGAGCGGAGGAACCGGGAGTGCCCACGGCTGGATTGAGATCCCTGATCTTTCAGAGGGCAAACTCACCCTAAGTAGTGTGATGATCGGCCGGCATACCCCCGCTCCTACCCCTAATACTTCAGGCAACGGCCAACCAACTTCCGAACTGATTGATTTGAGTATCGACCGCCAGTATCAGCGAAACTCTGTGCTCCGTTTTCTCTTCTTCGTGTACAACGCGGCGCGAGCGACGGCAGACTCTCATCCGGACGTGGCTGCTCAAGTACAAATCCTGCGAGACAACCAGCCGGTGATCACAACAGCACTGAAAAAGATCCCCACCGCCGGAGTAGACCTTGATCGGCTTCCTTACGCAGCCGATCTTTCTTTAGCGGATTTACCCGCGGGGCAGTATGTCCTGCAAGTCACCGCCGTTGACCGCATCTCAAAAACCAGCGCCTCCCAACAGAATCGATTCTCAATTCAATGACTCCCGAAGAGGTTCGAAAGAATGTAACAGCAACAAGAGCAGGAACGCGATCGACGACATGACACGAAGCAAAACGAATTAAAGCACCCGTGTTCGTGCGTTTTCGTGTTTGGCCGGTTTGTTGTTTTCAGCAGCCTGTCAATGGACTCTATGCGTTTGGCCTTCGAGTTCAAGTCCGCAGGTTGAGAGCCGCCCATGAGGGAGGAAATCCTTTCGGGTGTCGAGGATTGGGGCGAATTGGCTATTGACATGGCATTCTAGACTGCGCGGTTTGGAATTCGCCGCCTCGCACAGTTCACAATATGAAACAGCGCCTCGTCTGTTTGTGAGCACGGAAACCCTTAAAGCTCGATTTGCAAAGCTGAGATGACTGGAGCGAATGAGAGCAGATCTTTAATGGCCTCGTCGCTAAGAGGAGCGTCGGTTTCGATCAGCGCCAGGGCCTCGCCGCCACGCTCGCGACGGCCAAGATGAAAGCGACTAATGTTAACGCCACGTTCACCCAGGGTTGTACCGACATGACCAATCACGCCGGGTACGTCCTGGTTGCGCATCACCAGCATGTAACCGTGAGGTATCGCCTCAATATGGAATCCATTTAGTTCCGTGATTCGACCCTGACGTGCCTGTTCGCCATATCCAAAAAGTGTCCCCGACAGGGTTTGCTCGCTGTTGCTGGTTACTACATGAGTGCGAATCGCCGGGACTGAGTCCGTTGCTGAACGAAGATAAGTGGTGTTTATGGTGATGCCCCGCTCCTCGGCAATTAAGAATGCATTCACTGCATTTACGCGCGCACTGACGTCCCGCAATAGTCCTGCAAGAAACGATCTCGTAACCGGGGCAGCGTTTAAGTCTACAATCTCGCCGGCGTATTCAATCCTCACTTCCCTGACGGCTCCGTCAACCAGCTGTGCCTGAAAGCGACCGAGGCTTTGAGCAAGTTCGATGTAAGGCTGCAAGGAGTTTAACTCTTTCGCGCCCAGCGCGGGGATATTCACTGCACCGCGCAGAGCCCCGCTGAGGAGGTAATCGCGCATCTGTTCCGCAACTGTGAAGGCAACGCCTTCCTGAGCTTCGGCGGTGGAGGCGCCGAGATGAGGCGTAGCGATTACTTCATCCAGGGCCAGAAGAGGGTGGTCCGGGGGTGGCGGTTCCTCAGCAAAAACGTCCAGGGCAGCGCCCGCCACAAGGCCTGATTTGATCGCTTCCAAGAGCGCCGCCTCATCAATCAGCCCACCGCGGGCGCAGTTGATTATCCGGACCCCCTTCTTCATCTTGGTGAACGCTTCCATCCCAATAATTGAACGCGTTTCAGCCGTTAGGGGTGTGTGCACAGTAAGGAAATCCGCGCGCGCGAAAACGTCGTCCAGTGGGGCCACTTCGATGTCTAGATCACGCGCTTGTTCGGGCGCTATGAACGGGTCATAAGCGACGATGTTCATTCCGAACGCGCGTGCGCGACTGCTGACGGCGCGACCAATGCGGCCCAGACCAATGATACCTAGTGTCTTCTCCCGCAGTTCCACGCCGACGAAACTTTTACGTTCCCACTTTCCGGATCGCAAACTGCTATTGGCCTGAGGTACTCGGCGGGCCAATGCGATCAGTAGCGCCATAGTGTGTTCGGCAGTGGTGATGGTATTACCGTCGGGCGCGTTCATGACCACAATTCCACGTGCTGTGGCTGCGGGCACGTCTATGTTGTCTACCCCCACACCTGCCCTTCCGATAACTCGCAAATCTGGCGTGTCAGTCAACACATCGGCTGTCACTTTCGTTTCGCTTCTAACTATCAGGCCTTCGCACCCCTGCAAGGCGGCGATAAGCTGATCAGCGGAGAGTTTAGTCCTCTTTTCCAGTAGAAAACCGGCAGTTAGGAGCGGCTGGAGGCCGCTGTCGCTCACCTCGTCGGCGATTAATATTTTTCTCTGGTTCATGGGTTCGCGATTATAGCGGTTTTTAATTCTGGATGTCTCTTGAGCAAGGTAGTGATAAACTCTGGCGCGTTTTTCGAACCCACGATAAGTTTTAGATTGTCCAGCCTCGTTCTTCAACCATTGGGCTGCGGGAGATAGTCCAAAGTGATTACTACTGTCTGTTTGAATAGCACTTCAAGGACGTTTACTGAGAATTGCCGTTCAGCTGACATCAGCGAGCTGCGTCTGGAAGATGGCAACGTCATCTGGGCCGATGTGAGCGATCCGACGAGCCACGATTTTGAGGAGCTGGCGGAAGAGTTCGGATTCCACCATCTCTCGATTGAAGACTGTCAAAACGCCCACCAGCGACCCAAGGTCGAAGAATACGCCGGTTACTATTTTATCGTGCTCTATGAGGCTGTATTAGTTGGAGAAACCGACCGTCTGGAGCTACGTGAGCTAAATATTTTCCTCGGCAAGAACTACCTGGTCACCGTGCACAGTCGTCCGATTCGGGCGATTGAAACTGCAAAGCGGCTCTGGCATGAATGGACTGATAGGGCAGAGCAAGGCTCAGGACTGCTCGCCTATCTTTTGATCGACGCGATCGTTGACGATTATCTACCGCTGCTGGACATCGTCAGCGAACGCATGGACGAACTCGAAGATTCAATTTTTGGTGAATGGAGAGCCGAAGTCATCGAGGACATTTTCAGTATTAAGAAGAAATTGCTGTACCTGCGTCGCTCGATAACGCCGCTCCGCGACGTTTTCAATACGATGCTCAGACGCGAGCAACCGATCTTCCCGCGGGAAACACACGTCTATTTCCAGGACGTGTTCGACCATCTCATTCGTGTAGCCGATACTATTGACTCTCTGCGCGATATGCTAAGTTCCACCATGGATGCCTATCTCTCCGTTTCCGGCAATCGCATGAACAAGATTATGAAACGGCTCACTTCGATCTCAACGATCCTGATGTCTGTGACTCTGATTGCCGGAATCTATGGGATGAACTTCGATTTCATGCCCGAATTGAAGTGGCGTTTCGGCTACGTCTTTGCTCTACTTTCCATGATTGGCGTCGGGTTGTCGCTGTATGTCTACTTGAAGAAGGTGAAATGGATCTAAAGAGGTTGACACACCGCAGGAGTTCACTAAGAAGAGGCAGGAAGGGCGACACCGCTCAGCTGGCAGCGCAACTGGCACCGCTGGAAGAGCGGGCAAAGTCGGCCGCTATGAAGCAGGGCGGAATTGATTCCGCCTTGGGGAATGGCCAGGCAGATCCGAGTTATGGGGATGGGGGAATCGTAGTCGACAAAGACGCTTCCCATGTTGCGAGCGATATGATGGAAGGTGCGAATCAAAAGACATTCTTGGGAATGGAGCCTGTCGTACTCGTGATCTTGGCCTTGATGCTTACCTTTATCGCCTTCATCGCGTGGCAAATATCGCAAATGCCAGCGAAATGACTTCACAAGTCGCGCTGAACGAAAGTCCTTTTGTTTGTTGACACTACATGGGTCCGCCAGTCTCGCTGCCGTCGGCGCCCCCGTTACTGCGAGGACCGGCAGAGCCATCAGGCGACGGGACTGATGCTTCGTCCGACGAGCTGTAGGACTGGGAATCAGAAATCTTTTCGCTGTCTTCCAGATCGCTCACTGTTTTCTCACTAGTGGCCTCGGATAACCGATCCTCTGAAGTTTTTACGTCACGCTTTTCTGCAGACTGTGACTTACTCTTGCCTGGGTTTTTCATGTCCTTCCCCTCTTAAGTTATTAGGAATAAGCCAACCGCAATTATGACCGAGGTGGCAACAGCGGCGTAAGCGCCCGCGACTATGTCATCGGCCATAATCCCCAATCCTGATTCCAGACCTTCAAGCCTTCGAGCAGGGTAGGGCTTGACGATATCAAACAAACGAAATAGCAGGAATGCGGAAAGAATACCCAGCCAGCCAGGGTCGAGTCTCGGCACTAATGGCAAGAGGGCAATCAATTGACCGGCCACCTCATCAATTACCACCTTGCCTGGGTCCTTTCGCCCCAGCAACTCTTCTGTACGTGATGCAGCCCAGATGCCTACAAGGGTTATCAGCGTGATCAAAACGAGCTGGACCGCAATGAAAATGGGCCATGAGAGAAACCGGACCAAACTGCTTGGAAGAAAGATCAGTTGGATTAACCGGAGCGTTAAGAACTGCCACAGCAGGTAAATCCCTACACCGACAAGTGACCCCCACGTCCCGGGAGCAATCGGAAGGTAACCTACGCCGCAGGTTGCAATGGCTAGAGCGAGGTAGTCCTTAGCAGAGCGCTCAGCTCGCGGCAATGACACGACCGGATCGGCGGTGACAAGCGTCGGATTCAATTCATCACTCGATTCTTTGATCGCCATTGGTGTTAGAGACGCTGTTTCCAGTCAGCCGGTTCGTGCGACTCTGCCGCCCTCAGTGAGTAAAGCACAAAGGGTGTGTCTCCAAAACTCATTCGCTTGAAAAGAGCGATGATCCTGACCGCATCAACGCCGCCTCAAATACGGAACCCCAGAGCGGTAGCGACCGGATCCTAGACTCAACTAATGTAGAAGACACGTCATAGCGCTCGTTGAGTGCCAACCTCCGGTCGCTACCGCTCTCGGTTCTGTATTGAGTTGCGATTAAGTTAATCTCCGTCTTTTTCCCAGTCTAATGAGTTTTGACAGGAGCCGCCCAGCCTTACCGCACGGGTGG
>JACCSP010000056.1 GCA_013812905.1 Pyrinomonadaceae bacterium | reverse complement strand
CGGGCACTGATTCAAAGGCCGGCGGGCAGGACTATATCTTACTATTCATGCAGGCGAAGTCTATTGCTACCAAGATTGGAGCTACTACAAACGCCCGTGCCGGGAAGAGCACGGCTATTTGAGTTTTTGGCAGCGGGCTTTCGGGCTTAGCGGTCTCGACCACTCAATACAGAACCGAAAGGCGTAGCGACCGGATGCTGGCACTCAACTTGGACAAGGTACTTAGCGCTTCACGAATATTAAAGGCTTGAATTGTGGAGTGCGCCAGGCAGAGCGAAGTGGCGACGGCGCTCTGGGTGGTATGTTGCTCGGCAAATCCATTGCGGTGTCGCGCTTGCCAGCGGCACTCCAAATATTGAGTGCAGTTTTCGAGTATTAAGATTCCGTTCAAGAAGAAGGCTACGCTTCGATGTGGGAGGCGTAGCCTCCTTTGATTTTAGATTTCAGACGGTAAGGCCAAAGCCTTACCGGACGGGTAGCGGCAGAGGCGCCCGCACTATGCGAATAGTTTTCATGGGCACACCCGAAGCAGCCGTGCCGGCGTTGCGTCGTCTTATGGAAGACGGTCATGAGATCATTGCCGTCTGGACACAGCCGGACAAACCTGCGGGAAGAGGTAACAAACTCTCAGCTCCTCCGGTCAAAGTGTTTGGCCAGTTGTTCGGTCTAAGAATCTTCCAACCTGAAAAGATAAGAACTGAAGAAGCGAAGAGTCTCTTTGCATCGCACAATGCTGATCTGGCAGCCGTGGTGGCCTACGGCCGCATACTACCCGCCGAGTTTCTAAGCGCGCCGAAAAGAGGTTGCATTAACGTTCATTTCTCTCTGTTGCCACTCTACCGAGGCGCCGCGCCAGTCAACTGGGCCATTATTAATGGAGAGGAGAAGACAGGCGTCACCACAATGTTCATACAAGAAGAGTTGGACTCGGGTCCCATCTTACTGCAGCGAGAAACGCAGATCGGGGAAATGGAAACGGCCCCTGAACTGATGGGCCGGCTCGCGCAAGTGGGGGCCGAAGTGCTAGGGGAAACCCTGGCTCAGCTTGCTGAAATCACGCCTCGTCCTCAGCATGACCGGGACGCCACCTTCGCTCCCATGCTGTGCAAAGAAAACGGGTTGATTGATTGGTCTAAAAACGCTTTTACAGTTGAACGCGCTATCAGAGGCCTCCAGCCATGGCCAAATGCTTACACTAATCACCAATCACAACGCCTGATCGTCTGGCGGGCAACAGCTGCCCGCGCAGAAATCTCGAACGCTGTCCCGGGTGAAGTGGTGGCCTCTAAAGGTGATGACCTGATTGTAAAATGCGGCGGGAAAACAGCGCTCCGGCTCATTGAGGTACAACCAGAGGCAAAGCGGCGCATGAGTGTGCGCGACTTTAACAATGGAACACATCTGAGGGTAGGGGATACTCTGACCTAGCGGTGCGCTTAAAGGAGTACCCGAGCCTACTTTGGAGACATTCGACATACACGGCTCCAAAGCTTGAAACTGGCAGGAAACAGCAACTCCGAAATCCAGTGGAGCATCTTAGCCGAGGACATTCAGTGCGTTTCGAACCCGCAAAACCAAATATTCATGAGGTTGGCGCGTGGGTAATTAGGAAGATTTTTTGAATGCGACGTTAACCGGAGGCATGTAGGTACTCGAAATAGGCTTCTTGCCGCGGGTGATAGCGGGTGTTAGACTCCGCAACTGGTTTTAGTGATATCAAGTTGAGCCGGGGCGAGGAAATAAGCTTGGTGGGAGTCGCAAATCACGCACTTTCAGCTCTCAGGCGAATGGGCCTCGTGATATCGATTGCAATCGCATTCTTGTTCGGCCTGGCCACCAGTGTTTATTTGTCGCTTCGCAGTCCGGAAATTACGGTTCCTGAGGTCGTGGGTAAGGATCGGTTCGAGGCCGAGCGAATTTTGGGGAGTGCCGACTTGAATTTCCGCGTGCGGGCAACAAGACCGAGCAATCAGGTCACAGCCGACACAGTGCTCTTTCAATTGCCGCGCGCTGGCGAAGTGGTTAAGACAGGTCAGACAGTCGCGATGGATATAAGCCGCGCCGCGAAAGAGGGGGAGGCTTCGGAAGCCATCGTAAACGACAAAAAGGTGAGGGAGGAAAAGGCTTCCGAGAACCGGAACACAAACACGTCAGAACCGGCCAAAAATGATAACCAGAATAGGCCGAAGCGAATTAAAAACACCAATCAGAACGCGAACGACAACTCGAACGCGAATGCGAATAGAGCTCGCACAGTTACTAACACTGCGAATGCTAACTCCGGTGAGGTTGGAGCCAATAGCAACGCGAGCCCAAGCCGCACTGTAAATCAGAACGATAACAGACCGCCTAACGCGCCCAAGCCAACGCCCACTAGTAAAAACAACAACAGGGAGAAGCGCTAGCTTGTTGGGGTTAGGCGCCGCACGCAGTCATAACCGGATCGTGAATACGAGAACAATAGACATTGCGCCTTCGATCCTGTCATCCGACTTTTCACGCCTGGGCCAGGAGATAGAAGCGGTTGAACGCGGCGGAGCTGCTATCCTCCATGTCGATGTGATGGATGGCCATTTTGTTCCTAATATCACAATTGGTTTGCCCGTGGTCAAGTCGATCGCGCAAGCGACTAAGCTGCCGATTGATGCACACTTGATGATCACCGAACCGGGTCGGTACGCCGAGCAGTTTGTGACTGCGGGCGCAAAAATGGTTTCGGTCCATGTCGAAGCGGATGCGCACTTACATAGAACATTGGCGTCTATTAAGGCCGCCGGCGGCGACGCAGGAGTGGCGATTAACCCGGCGACTCCAATTGTAGCGGTGGAAGAAGCGCTGGATTTCGTGGACTATATACTGGTGATGTCAGTGAATCCCGGATTCGGCGGCCAGCAGTTTATTCCAACCTCGCTGCTGAAGGTGCGGAGGCTGCGGCGAATGATTGACGAGCGTGGTTTGAACGTCCGTATTGAAATAGATGGCGGCATCGATCTGGAAAATATAGTTGATGTCGTAACCGCGGGCGCT
Organism: Pyrinomonadaceae bacterium; assembly: GCA_013812905.1. Classification (GTDB taxonomy): domain Bacteria; phylum Acidobacteriota; class Blastocatellia; order Pyrinomonadales; family Pyrinomonadaceae; genus PSRF01. Next base: position 15,529 of record JACCSP010000056.1, on the reverse strand, counting down.
GAAATTATCGTCGCCGGCTCGGCCATTTTCGGCGCGCCCAATCCCCAGGTGGCAGTTCGTGATTTGCGAGAAGCTACGGTCGAATGGGCATAGGGGATTTTGATTTCCGATTGCCAATTGCCAATTGGAGTCTTGTTGTAGGTAACAATTTGGCTCGATTAGGCTGAGAGTATATTGAGAGTTCAAGATCTGAATTTGGTCTCAAATGGCAATTGGAAATCGGCAATAATTTTCTGGAGGATTTACGATGCACTATCGCTTTATAGCGCTGACGACACTTTGCTTCGCGCTACTCCTCAGCGCAGTTCCCACTGCTCTGGCCCAAGGCAAACCTCAGAGTGATCTTTCCGCCATCCAGCGCCTGGACGTTATGAAGTCCAAGCTTGAATCTCTGCGTCGCTCGCTCAACAACGCCATCTCTACGCTGGCGCCGCAGAGCACGGACAAGAAGGAAGCCGATGACGATCCGCGTCAGAGGCTCCAAGGCCTGGAGAAAGAAGTAGGTTCAATCCTTTCCGAAGTTAATGACGTCCGCGGCAAGCAGGAGCGCTCAGAGCGATACGATGCCACCATGCTCGACCGGCTTGAAACCTCAGTGGTCGACATGGACACACGTGTGCAGGCTGGACTGCAGGCCACTGCAAGCGCTAGAACTGCCGGCGCCGCTTCCGGAAGGTCACCCGCTAAGAAAAAGAAAAAAGGAAGGTTCTTTGGACTTTTGGGAGGTGGAGGTGAAGACAAGTACGCTGATTTAACTGGCGAGGTCGCCCCAGGCCGCGATCGCGTGCTGTTCGAAGAGGCGGTCAAGCAAGTGCGTAAAGGAAGCCACGAAACCGGGCGGCTCCTCTTCACGACAATCATCAATACTTATCCGGATTCTCCTTTCCTACCTTTGGCAAAACTTGCAATCGCCGATTCCTTCTATCTTGAAGGAACCACGAGCAACTTGATCCAGGCGGCGCAGGCATATCAGGATTGGCTAACCTTCTTCCCAACCGATCCTTTAGCCGACGATGCGATGCTGAAGGTTGCGGAATCCGAGATGAGACAAATGGGTCTTTCGGATCGCGATATCACTCATGCGCGAAAGGCTGAGCAACGGCTGAAAGTCCTGATGCAGCAGTTCCCGCAGACCAAGCTTCGGGCGGATGTTGAGCAGCGCTTGCGCGAAGTCCAGGAAAATCTGGCGCTGCACAACCTGCAAATCGGAAACTTTTATTACAAGGCTAAATACGAGCGGGAGGGACGTGGTCTAAAGGGTGCTCAGTCCCGTTACCGGGAGATTGTGGAGAAGTATCCCAACTTCTCGTTCATGGATGAAGTTCTTTTCCGTTTGGCTGCAACTTACCAGCAGGAAGAAGAGCCCGACGAAGCGGCAAAATACTACCAGCAGCTTCTTAGGAATCATCCCAACAGCGATTTTGCGGAGAGGGCTCGCGAGCAGCTAAGCATTATCGGCGCACCCATCCCTGAACCCGATCCGGCGCGGAAGAATGCGCCGCCACCAGTACGTCCAGGAATGATTGGAAATCTGCTCCAGCAGGTTAGCGGCAGAGCTGATATTACGGTTGACAAGAATGGGGTCCTCATTAGCAAGGACGGAAAGGAAGGCACTGACCTGATTGACGAAGCACTGAAGTACAACGGTCAGTTGCCTACCAACATTACCCCGCAAGCGCCCATGCAGCGCACTAACCCCAAGCCCGCGCCGGCGAACTCTCCGCGGGCTGGTGGCCAGAGTGTCAATACCACGGTGCCAGCCCCTTCCCCGGTCAAGCCTTGAGCAGGTTGAGGTGGGGTCCTCGTCCGGCGACAAGAGAGCGGCCACAGATAAACACGGATCCTCACGGATCGATTTACTGGGGGTGGTCCACGATGAGTCTATTATACTGCGGATCAAGTTCGTTGGTAGACTTCGAAGGGGTCTCCATTGATCTTGTGGATTATTCTCCGTTTTAATCCGTGCTTATCCGTGTTCATCTGTGCCCTACGATCGCGGAGCAAAGTCTAAATTGCCTACTCAATTAACCGAGTCGATCGAGAGCGAACTCTTGCGGCGACACAAAGCGACTGCTGCGACGGTTGCCGGCCTGCTGGTTGCCACCCTTCTTCTCAGCATCGCGGCCTCCATCAGCAAGACTTTCCTGCGCCATCAACAGAATCCGTCTCTCGACATGGCGTTAAGAATCACAATTCTCATTTTTGGACTGGGCTCAGTCGCGTTGCGTCGCACAAGATTCGCAACCATGCGACTGCAGGACATCGGAGCTCTAACTGGCGCCTCCGGCCTGCTACGCACTCTGGAGAAAACTACCGTTCAGGTGGCGTTAATTGGCGCAGCCATCTCGGCGATGGGATTCATTGCCACCCTCCTGACAGGCAACGCCTTCTATACCTACGGTGCGACCCTAGTTGCCGTATTCGTGTTGCTCTATTGCTTTCCCACTCGTTCTTCTTGGCGACGAACATTGCAGCAGTTTGCGCAGGTTCCCGGCGATCCTGTCTCACCCGCACAAGCGGAATAGTCGCGAGCTTTTGACCGGCCGGGCAATCTGCCCGAAAAATGAGGGAATTTTGTAAAATGTGTTGATTCGATTTTAATCATTTGGTAATTTGTAATTGACGGTTCTGATCCTGCCAGCCCCGGCACGGTTATCAATCAACAGCCTTCCTCTTAGGCCCCTTCGCTTTGCTGCGGCAAAGTTGGGTTAACCCCAAATCAATGAATATACATGAATGCCGGCGATCGTTATCGATCTGCTCAACACTCATCACCCGGTCAATTCTGCTCGCCGTTTGTTTGTCTGCAACCGCTTTACTGTCTGGAGTCTCAGCCCAGAGTTTGCATTTACAACCTGGGGCACGTCTCATCACCAGCTCTTCGGAGGAAATTCATTACTCGAGACCGCCAGGCGTTAGTGTTCCCCTTGGCGACGCGCGCCGCTCCGAGGTCCCGGCCCCTGCTGCTTTTCCGTCGATCAATCAGGCCACGGAGACTGAGCGAAGAGCCTTTGACGCAACAAATGAAATGCGCGAGAGGAATGGATTCTCTCCCTTGAGTTGGGACAGTGAGCTGTGCCGGATGGCACGAGCTCATTCCGAAAAGATGGCCCGATTGGAATTTTTCGCCCACGAAACACCAGAAGGCCTGCGTCTGAAAGATCGAGCCCAGGCCGCGGGAATCGGCTTCCATGTGATCGGTGAGAACATCGCATATAATCAGGGCCTCGATGATCCGGGCACCTTTGCAGTTCAAAGATGGATGATTTCGCCCGGCCATCGTGCCAATATGCTCAGTCGCGAATTTGGGGTTTCGGGAATCGGTAGTTTTGTAACCCGCGACGGCCGGGTATATTTAACCCAGATTTTCATCGCGCGTTAGACGCCGGATAAGTCTTTCTAAATAGGCGGCTGGCGCTTCTCCAAGGTCAGCCGCCTTAACGTGTCTACACCTTTCTTTAAGCTTCCGTCGTTTGCCAAGGTCAATTGGAGCTTGCGCATCCTGGGCAAACGTCCCGACGGCTACCACGAGATCAGGACGGTGCTGCAAACCGTTTCCCTTCATGACACTCTTCGATTCGCAGCAGCTCCGGACGCTCAGATATTTCTAGCTTGTGATGATCCCCTGATTCCAGCCGATCAGAACAATCTTATTGTGCGGGCGGCAATTGCGCTGCGGGATCGTTATGAAGTTCGGGCCGGAGTGCGTATCCAGCTCGAAAAGCGAATTCCGACTCAGGGAGGTCTCGGCGGCGGCTCATCAAATGCAGCGGTAACTTTGTTAGGCCTCGCGCTTCTGTGGAAGGTTAGGACGAAGATCTCTGATTTGGCTGAACTGGCAGCAGGATTAGGTTCAGACGTCCCATTTTTTCTAGGCGGAGGCAGGGCACTTGCCACGGGGACAGGTACAAGCATTTCTTCGCTTCCGGATCTTGTGGAGCAGGATCTTCTGATCATAGCTCCAACCGTAACCGTGGCCACCACGGAAGCCTATAAAGCACTGAATTCAGCTGCCTTGACAACACCGAACCCGGACTCTATTCTTGCTATTTCGCGTGGGTCAACAGATTCATCAGATTGGGATCAGTGGCCTACCTCCGAGGGCTTAGAGAATGATTTCGAACAGGTGATCTTTGATATTGAGCCTGAGATTGAGCGAGTTAAGAAGGCTCTGCTTCAGGCTGGTGCTCGTAGCGCTTTGCTAGCTGGAAGTGGCTCGAGCGTTTTTGGTATCTTTGACAACCGGAAAGCGCAGCAGCGCGCCCTTGAGCAGATTCGGGGGGAAAGCGGGTGGCGCATATTTCCCTGTGCAACTCTCTCTCGCGAAGAATACATTCGAGCGATGGGATCATGTGGTACTCCGCTCTTACGCTCTTTTTGATCTGTAATGTCGATACTGGGGCGTAGCCAAGTGGTAAGGCACCGGTCTTTGGAACCGGCATTCGTAGGTTCGAATCCTCCCGCCCCAGCCACTTTTCAAGTAATAAGTGATCAGTGAAAATTGAAGAGGGAATCCTCCTGACTTCGCGCCTGTTAGCTTGTTACTGAATGTTATGGGCACGACCGGTGGTATAAAAGTCTTTTCCGGAAACGCAAATCCAAGACTGGCAGAAGAGATTTGTCGCCATTTGGGTTGTGATATGGGGCGCGCCTTTGCGGAGCGCTTTTCTGACGGCGAGTTTAACTTTCAGATAGATGAGAATGTTCGTGGGGGAGATGTCTTCATTGTTCAGCCAACGTCCCCGCCGACAGATGAGCACTTAATGGAGTTGCTGGTGATGCTCGACGCTTTCCGTCGATCATCGGCAGAACGCATCACAGCCGTGATTCCCTATTATGGCTATGCGCGCTCTGACAAGAAAGATCGGCCGCGCGTGCCTATCTCGGCGAGACTCGTGGCAAATCTGATCACCGTGGCCGGAGCGGATCGTTTGCTGACGATGGATCTGCATGCGGCTCAGATTCAGGGGTTCTTTGATATTCCGGTAGACCACCTGTATTCGGCACCAGTAATGATTGGTTACTATCAGGACAACCCGTTGCCTAATTTGACGGTGGTTGCTCCTGACACAGGTGGTGCAGAAAGAGCGCGCGCCTATGCGAAACGTCTGGATGCTGAGCTTGCGCTTTGCGACAAGCGACGCGAGAAGGCGAATGTCGCGGAAGTGATGAACGTCGTAGGTGATGTTCGGGGTCGAAGCTGCCTGGTTGTCGACGACATGTGTGACACCGGAGGGTCGCTTACGAAAGTTGCTCGAGCTTTGAAAATTGCCGGAGCGGAAAGCATTCATGCCTGCTTCACGCACCCGGTTTTGTCGGGCAGGGCGGTGACATTGCTGGAACAGTCAGAGATCGAAAAAATAATTGTCACAAATACAATTCCGCTACGCGATCACGCGTGCAAGTTGAAGAAGATAAAGGTACTTAGTATCGCGCCGCTTCTGGCAAAAGCGATCAAGTCGATTCATGAGGAAACCAGCGTTTCCTCGCTCTTCGTATGAAGGCAAAACACTGATGGCTAGTAATGAAGGGGAGTGAATATGGCTGAGAATAAAGACATAACGGTGAAAGCTACGGTGCGCGACGGCCGCGGCAAGAACGACGCTCGTCGCACGCGGCGCGCAGGATTGGTTCCAGTTACGGTTTATGGCGGTGGCGGCGAAACGGTGGCAGCGGCCGCGCCGCTCAGTGAACTGGCGGCTATTCTACGATCTGAGGCCGGTCGAAACACGATTTTCACTATAGATATTGAGGGCTGGGGCGCTAGTGAGGTCATGTTCCACGATAGGCAGATCGATCCCGTGCGCAGCCGATTGTTGCACGCGGATTTTCAGCGCTTGGTTAAAGGCCAAAAGATTGAGGTGACCGTTCCCCTGCACCTGGTTGGGGAGCCGATCGGAGTACGTGAGGAGCTGGGTATCCTGGAACAGATCGTTCGTGAGATCGAGATTCGCTGCAAGCCGCGCGAAATCCCGGACGCCATTGATGTCGACGTTTCGAATCTTGGGGTTCACGATGTCCTACACGTTTCCGATATTCTGGTAGGTGAGAATATTGAAATTCTCAATGAACCGGATACCGTAATTGCCACAGTAGGCATTGTGAAGGAAGAGCCGGTTGCAGAACCTGTGGCTGAAGCCGAAGGTGCGGCGGAGCCTGAAGTGATCGGCAAGGGTAAGAAGGAAGATGAGAGTGCCGTCGACGAGGGCGAGAAGGGAAAGAAGGAGTAGTGACATTGCCAATTGCCATATTCCGATTGTCAGTTGGTTGTGCGGATGTGAATTTGAATTGGCAATCGGCAATCGGAAATCGTCAATGCCATGCGTCTCATCGTAGGTTTGGGAAACCCGGGCGCCGCTTATGACTGGTCACGCCATAACCTGGGGTTCATGGTAATTGACAAGTTGGCCCGTGACGTCGGAATTCCAGTGAACAAGCGCGAGTGTCGGGCGTTGGTGGGGCGCGTTGAAATTGCAGGTTGGGCGGTCAAACTCGTCAAGCCGCAGACTTTCATGAACTTGAGTGGCGAGTCGGTTTGCTGCTTGATAGCCAGACACAATCTCGAACCGCCAGCCGACAGATTAGTCATTGTATCCGACGATCTGGCGTTGCCGTTCGGTAAGATTCGTATTCGGGAACGTGGTTCGGCGGGGGGTCACAACGGCTTGAAATCAATCATCGGTTGTCTCGGAACGAACGAGTTTGTGCGGTTAAGAATTGGAATACAGCCGGACCATCCGATTAGCGATTCGGCGCGGTTTGTTTTGGATGTGTTACCCAGCTCAAAGCGAGTAGAAGTGGAAAAGGTTTTGGAGCGAAGCGTAGCGGCGCTTGGCGCCATCCTGAGGGACGGTGTTCGGAAAGCAATGACAGAATACAACTCGTGATCGTAAATGGTAAATCGTAAATAGTAGGAGACTGGCCAGCTCAACCTCATTTACTATCACGATTTACGATTGACGAAAAAACCTTCTTGCTTCATCCAACGAGATGAGGCTTGACATCCATAAGGAGGATGACTTTGGAAACACCCAGGCAATACGAAGTAGTCTTCATCATCGACCCAGGCGCTGACGACGATGAGGTCATTCGCCTCACTGAGAACCACAGACAGATCGTCACCGATCAGGGCGGCGTCATAACCAAATCAGAAAGCTGGGGCAAACGGCCACTGGCTTATGAGATTCTTCATAAGACCGAAGGCACTTTTGTGATGATGGAAATTGAAGGCTCGGGTAAAGAGATAGCTGAGCTGGAACGCCGCATGCGCGTTAACGATCGCATCATCCGCTATTTGACAGTGCGGGTTGATGAAGACCGGCGCCGCGCTGAGAAGTTTAAGGCTCGCCGTGCTCGCAAAGCCGCGAAGAGACCACCATCACGCGGCGGTTCGTCACGCGGGGCTTTGGCTCCTGAGTTCGCCGCTGCTGACGAGAATGGTGAAAGCTAATAAGCTGTGAATCCACGGGGTAACAGTTATTGAGCGCGCTCCCGAGGGAAAGAGTTGTTAAATCAACACACATCAACTACCCGGCCTTCACAAATCAACATTGACTATTTTATGAGGAAACACTATGTCGAGCAACTATGAAGATCGCAACCGGGGATACAATGGCGACGAGGATATGGATCGAGGGCGGCCGATGCAGTCGCGAGGCGGCCGTCGCATGCACAGACGACGAATCTGCAGATTCTGCATCGAAAAAGCTGATCTCATCGATTTCAAGGACGTGAGACTGTTGCAAAATTATATTCCCGAGCGCGGCAAGATCATTCCCAGACGTATCACTGGCAACTGCGCCATGCACCAGCGTATGCTTGCCGAGGCAATTAAGCGGGCACGCAATATCGCGCTGCTCCCCTATACCACCGACTGAGAAAGGAGCGCGAGAGATGGCACACACAAAAATACTTCTACGCGAAGATGTTGATGACCTCGGCGCCCGCGGTGAAACAGTCAGAGTCAGGGCAGGGTATGCGCGCAACTATCTGCTCCCGCGCAAGCTCGCTGTGGAGGCGACAGCGGGTAACGTCAAGCAGATCGACCGCGAGCGCGCTGTGCTGCTGAAGAAGGAAGCAACTGAGCGCGCGACGGCCGATGCCCAGTCTGAGCAAATGGGCTCTCTGGTGCTGAACTTTGAACGCAAGTCTGGCGAGCAGGGCGCACTTTATGGATCAGTAACTTCGATGGATATCGCCGAGGCGCTAAAGGACAAAGGCTATGAAATTGATCGCCATCGCATCCATCTGCGAGAGCCGCTTAAGCGCATCGGTGATTTTACCGTACCGCTACGATTGCATCGTGAAGTTACGGTTGATCTCCAGGTGAAAATCTCGCCGGAAGGTCAGGTAATCGCGGGACACATGACTCCAGGGCAGGAAGCGGAATTTACGAAGAAACCGGAATCAGACAACGCCGAGGACTCACCGGAATAAGGTAGCAAAAAAACAACGACCCGAGTTTCAAATTTTGGCGCCCGGTGGGCGCTGTAGTATAGTCCGGGACGCTGCAAGTTCTTGTTACTTGCGGCGTCATTTTGTTCCTGCGCATCGCGTCAAGGTTTTACTTTTAACCCTTCATTAGAAATCAGTTAATAATGGCTACTCCTGATCCTGCTCGCGAGCAATCGCTTGAACGTGCTCTGCCAAACAGCGCTGAGGCTGAACGCGCCATCTTGGGAGGCGTAGTTCTCGATAACGGCCTCATCAGCCAAGCGATAGAACTGCTGCGGCTGGAGGATTTGTACGTCCCTTCCCACCGGCGGATCTTCATGGCAATGATCGCCCTGTTCGAACGCGGCGCAGAGATCAATCCAATTCTGATTGGCGAAGAGCTCAAGAAAGAAAACTCGCTGGAGTCCGTAGGGGGCATCAGCTTTATTACGAATCTCACCTACGGTCTGCCGCACTCGACCAACATTGTGCACTACGCGAAAGTCGTGCGCGGCAAGTCGATGTTGCGCCAGCTCATCAAGGCCTCCAATAAGATCACGCAGGAGGCCCTGGAGCAGGAAGACGAACCGGAGATTATTCTCGACCACGCCGAGCAAGCGATATTTCTGTTGGCTGACGAGCGCATCCGCCAGGGCTTTGTTCACGTCAAGCCGGTTGCCGAACAACTGCTGGAAAAGATTCAAGAAATGGAAGGCCGAGCCGCGGTCTTGACGGGGCTGACGACAGGCTTTGCCGATTTCGATAAGATGACCTCAGGATTACAGCGCCAAGATCTTGTAATTGTCGCCGCTCGCCCTTCAATGGGCAAAACCAGTTTCGCCTTGATGCTCGCAGAAAATGCAGCGATTCACGCCGGCGCAGTAGTGGGAATCTTTTCGTTGGAGATGTCGAAGGAAGCGTTGGTGATGCGCCTGCTCTGTTCCCAAGGCAACATCGATGCTCAACGATTTCGGAATGGTTTCCTCTCGCGACCAGAGTGGGCCCAGATCGCAAAATCGCTGGGCATTCTGGCGGATTCGAAGATATTTCTTGACGACACGGCCGGCATCTCGGTGCTTGAGATGCGGGCTAAGGCGCGTCGCTTGGCCGCCGAGCAGAAGAAACTCGATCTTATTATTGTTGACTACCTGCAGTTGATGTCAGGTTCCGCAAAACGCTTTGAGTCTCGGCAGCAGGAAGTCTCGCAGATCTCTCGCGAGCTGAAGGCGCTGGCCAAGGAGATGAACGTCCCAGTCGTTGCGCTCTCCCAGCTCTCGCGTGCTCCTGAGTCGCGTTCTGATCACCGGCCACAATTGGCCGACTTGCGCGAATCAGGCGCGCTGGAGCAGGACGCTGATGTTGTGGCCTTCATCTACCGCGAGGAGCAATACAAAACCCCCGAAGAGAGGAGCAATCTACCGGAGGATCAGAAGAACGTTGCGGAACTAATCGTCGCCAAGCAGCGCAACGGCCCAACCGGCACAGTCGATCTTCGCTTTACTCCCTCGAGCATGCGTTTTGATAATCTTTATCGTGAATAGATCTCGCTTGCCGCGTGTCTGATGCTTGATTCAAACCATCCCGCCGGCCACCGTCCCACTTGGGCGCGCATCGATCTCGATGCCTTAGCTTCGAATTTTCATCAGATAAAGAGTCGGGTAAACCAGGGCGTTAAAGTTATTTCCGTCGTCAAGGCGAACGCCTACGGCCACGGCGCGCTGGAATGTGCGCGCAGGCTGGCCCAGGAGGGCGCCGATTGGTTTGGGGTGGCCTTGCCGGAGGAGGGAATCGGACTAAGGGATTCGGGTATCACGTTGCCGATTCTTTGTCTGGCCGGCTTTTGGGAGGGTCAAGCTGCGGCCTGCATTCAGCAGCAACTGGTACCTGTCGTTTATCGTCTCGACCTGATCGAGGCATTGGACCTTGCAGCGCGAGATGCGGGAATTGTCGCTGACGTGCACGTCAAGGTTGATACAGGCATGGGCCGATTGGGTGTGCGCTTTGACGAGATGGTGGAGTTTGCCGATAGGATTAAAAGGTTTGAGCACATTCGCTTCGATGGGTTAATGACTCAGTTCGCTGCTGCCGACGATCCTACCTGCGAAACGTTAACCGAAGATCAGATCGAGCGCTTTGAAAATGTGGGCAGGCTTTTTCGTGCTCATGGTTTCGCTCCCAGATACCTGCATAGCGCCAACTCGGCCGGGATCTTCAGCCGTCCCGAAGCGCTGGGAAACATGGTGCGGCCGGGCGGGGTACTTTACGGCTTATGGCGTGACATTCTTCCGCCGTCAGCTGAGAACACTAGGCTACGGCCGGTAATGTCTGTGCACTCTCGCATCATGTTGCTGAAGTGGGTGCCGCAGGGAGAGACCATTGGCTACGGATGTACGTTTGAGGCTTCGCGGAAGTCACTGATTGCCACTGTTCCCATTGGCTATGACGATGGATATCTGCGTGGCCTTTCTAATCGCAGCCACGTGATTGTGAAAGGTACGTATGCTCCGGTGGTGGGACGAATATCCATGGATCTCACAATTCTAGATGTGACGAGTGTCGAAGGTGTGGAGCTTGGCGACATCGTGACGTTGCTCGGAAGAAACGGCGACTTAGAGATTCCGTCTGAGCAGCTCGCCAGGATTGCCGGCACACTTTCCTACGAAGTCACTTGTGGGATTGGGGGGCGGGTCCCGAGGGTGTATTCGTCAAAGTGATCGGCAAGTTAGAAGGACTCAGGCATGGTTGACTTCAAGAGCAGTCCGTGGAAATGGCTGCTAATCGTAACCTTGTTTGCAACGGCCATTGGTCTGGGGCTCTTCGCTTACCCGCGTCCCAAGGCCCCACTCATAGACCTACGGAGCGTGGAAGATCTTCGCGCAAGGTTTAATCATGACAGAGGGAAGTCACGACTCATTCTCCTGCTTGCCCCGACATGACCCGCGTGTTTGGCTGGCGCCCGGCGGGTGCAAAACGAACTGCTTGAAAAATACCCAACTGTGGAATTGGAGGTTTACGTTGTCTGGTTCTCGATGATAGCAACCGATGCCCGGCGGACATGGAGATGGACGGGCAATGTGATAACCGATCCCAGAGTTGTGCATTTCTGGGATGAACAGAAAGTGGTCGGCCGGTGGTATGCCCAACAGGAAACGCCGGCCGAAATTGACCCTGGAATTGTCTGGGACGCCTACTTTCTTTATGGGCCGGAAGCCGAATGGAACGCCAAACCGGAGCCCTTAATAAGTTGGGGTGCTACTGTCCTTGATGAATTCGAGAGCCTTGAAAAGAATTTGCTCCCATTGCTGAAATAGAGATCTAGCAGGATGGTGAAAAACAAACAGGATCAACGAAATCACGCGAAACCGCACAAAATGCCTTATTCGAGTTACTGCGTGTGATCTAGTGGATCGTTTACTCCTTCTAGGCTTAGCGGTACCCCGACAGGTGGACAGCTCGGGCGGAGAACTTGATGCGAGAGCCTGCAGAAACCGAAAAATTCGCGGTAGGCATCAACGACCGCGATGGCGTAACCGCCATCCTTTACGGCGCTCTAAAGAAGAACCGCGCCGGCATTTCTGTCTTACTAGGTCATGGCGCCGGGGCGAGCCAGACAAGCCCGTTCATGCGTCTGTTTGCAAGCGGTCTTGCCGAACGCGGTCTGGACGCCCTGACCTTCAACTTTCTCTATATGGAACAGGGACGTCGGGTGCCTGATCCCAAACCTAAGCTCGAAGCTTGCTATCGTGCAGTGATCAAAGCGGTGCTTGAGCACAGGAAACTGAAAGGCAACCGTCTGGTAGTTGGTGGTAAGTCCATGGGCGGGCGCATTGCGTCGCATGTAGCGGCGGGCGAAAAGAATAACTCAGCCAGTGATCGGGTCTCACTTCGGGTGGCTGGCCTGGTACTCCTCGGGTATCCCTTACATCCTCCGGGTAAGCCTCAACAAATGCGCGACGCACATCTGAAAGCGATTCGTGCCCCCATACTTTTCATACAAGGCTCGCGTGACGCTTTTGGCAGGCCCGACGAGCTTCGCGTTGTGATTGAGAGGGATCGGTTGCCTGCAACGCTTCAGGTGATCGACGGTGGTGACCACTCATTCAAAGTTCCAAAGACCTCACTTTTGCCGCAACAGCAGGTATTCGAGACAACAATGGATCAGATCGCCCACTGGTCGGCCGCTCTCTGAGAGCCTCTAACTCGGCGGTATCTAAATTGATTCTTCGGCGTGCTTTGTTGGGGAGGAAACAAGTCGGCAGTGTTTTGCTGGTTGTGCAAGGATTAGAGAAGTATGCGATCAACGAAACTGCACGAACCAACACACGAAGTCTTTTCTTAGTGTTATTTCGGGTGATTTCGAGGATCGTGTTTTGTGCATGGATTTCCTTGCCCCCAGGGTCGGCCAATGTGATGAGGCCAACAAACGTAGTCGCCTATCGCCAAGAGTTTATAGCCTGTCACCTTTTCAGGTGTCAGTTTCGTGACTGTCTCGGTGACACAGCGGCTTTTGCCAGTGTCAAAGCAGACTCTTACACTTGGAACCGTCGACCGCTTTCTTCTCTGGGGTACATTCACACCTACCTCGTTAAAACGGCTAAAAATCAGGGGTAAACCTGCCCATCTCGGGCTGAAGCTCGGCCTGAAAGAGAATACGCAAACAAACTGACGGCAGATGAATGATTAAGGACAGAACTGTCTGGATGACCCCAAGGTTTACAGGCGAAACTTGTTTCTTCGAACGGGATACTGAGGCCAAGCAAACTACAAGATCGCGGTTTCTTCCAGCAGCTTTCCTTCGGCAAAACGTCGCAAACCGAGCAGCGACGTATCGATGAGTTCGGAGTGGCCGCGCAGAATTAGCTCAGCGGTGATACGACCGGAGGCAGGCGAGTGCATTACGCCATGGCCGCTGAATCCATTAGCGAAATACAGGCCGCGCACTTCTGGAGAGCATCCCAGGATGGCGTGATGATCCGGAGTCATCTCGTATAACCCGGCCCACGAGCGGCGCGGATTAACCGCAGCATCAGCCAGGCAAGGCACGCGAACGGCGGCGCGAGTCAAGATCTTCTCTACGAAGCTTGGGTCGAAGTCGGTTTTGAATCCCGCGGTTTCTTCGGGATCGTTCCAAGCCAACAGAATTCCCGCGCCCTCCCGACGGAAATGGAATCCGGTAGACATGTCTATGACCATGGGAAACCGTTTCGGTAGCTTGTCGAATGCCTCTGTGGGAACGAGCTGGCGTCGCAAGGGCTCAACCGGAAGATCTACGCCGGCCATCCGGGCCACCTCCGCGGCCCACGGGCCGGCTGCATTGACGATGATCCGAGTCGCAATGCGTCCGCGTTTGGTGACAATTCCGCATACTTGACCATTCTCAATGTCAATAGCCGTAACTGGGGAGTCGAGCCACAACCTCACGCCGCGTTGTCGCGCTTTCAGCATGAATCCCATCATCACGCTGTAAGGATCGACAAAGCCGTCGGTAGGACAGTAAGTGCCGCCAAGCACATCATCGACTCGTAGTTGAGGGACAAACTTCGCAATCTCCTCGCGGCTAACCATTTCTACATTCTTCAATCCCAGCGCCAACTGCCGTTCGCGATTGGCTTCCAGGCAATTGAGGTGGCGTTCGTCCGTGGCGCAAAAAAGATAGCCGTGAGCGCGATAGTCGGCTGGGTAACCTACAACTTCATCAAAGGTCGCGAAGAAGCCGATGGAATAGATCGACATCTGGATGTTTACGGGCGTAGAAAACTGCGCGCGCACACCGCCCATGCTTTTCCCTGTCGAGCCCTTTCCCTGATGAACTTCGCGCTCGACCACCAGGACGTTCGTACAACCAGCTTCCGCCAGGTGATAGGCTACGCTTGAGCCCACTATCCCACTGCCGATAATTACAATGTCTGCGGTCTCACTCATTGCTGATGATGGCTGAGGATAAGATGATAGCGGCACAGATACAATCACTAAGAGAACCTAGGAGATCCTCGATTTTTCCTGGGTTCTGATGTTGACCAGAACCCAGCATCCGTCGTCGAATCGAAGATCCGTGGAACCATTGACACTTCAACGCCGTTGAGGCATAGCCCAAAGGTGAAACAGTTCTGCAAATCCAGAAGCGTCTGCACCAATATCGCCCCTTAGCTGCACTGCCCTTTCTGACTCTTGAAGAATTCATAATGCACGACCCCCGTCCACACTCTTCTTTGTTGGATTTCTATTTTGCTGGGGCAGCGGCTCGGTCTTATGAAGTCACATCATTGCTATGATGAGACTTCATTGATAGCCTGCGATCCAACTCACTGATACCTTGCAGGTCAAGGAGCGCGTCACTATGGCAGACAAGGCTGACTTTCCACGGACATTTCTCAAACTAAAGGCGATTCTTGAACCTTACGCGGCGCAACTGCACGTTGTGAGCGACAAGCCGGGCAACTATTATCTTGACACCCACGCCGTCATGAAGAACGGAAAAGCAATGTTCTTCGGGTCCGCGCATACTGGGAAAGCATATGTTAGTTTTCACTTGATGCCGGTTTACGCGTTTCCGGAATTGCTGGAAGGCATTTCTCCTGAGCTAAAAAAACATATGCAAGGCAAATCGTGTTTCAACTTCACCGCGGTCGACCAAAAGATTTTCAAGGAACTTACCAAACTCACGAAAGCCGGCTTTGCTCGTTACAAAGCAGAGAAGTTCGTCTAGGCCCGGCGAGAACTCATAATGCTCTGAACTTTCGACCGTCCCAAGTGCGCTGCGCCCGAAAGTTATCTCAAGCACGTTTCCACGAAGTTACGAAATGACACTAACGAAATTTCGTGTTGGTTTGTGAAGGTTTCGTGGATCGTTTGCTCTGCCAAAACATTGCTTAAAAAGAGGGAATTAGAACTTGTGTTGTTACGGCGCAACGGTATTGGGTAACATTGGTAAAACTTGAGCCTGGTGATCAGTACACCCGAGTGACGGTGCAGTGAGTCTGGCGTAATAAGAGCCGGAAAGAAGTTATGAGCCGCCAGGCACGGTGTGATCAGAAACAATTAAGAGACATCCGGTGGGAGGTGTACGTGATTCAAATGGATCACGTACCATTAGCTG
>JACCSP010000170.1 GCA_013812905.1 Pyrinomonadaceae bacterium | reverse complement strand
TCTCATTATTCGGCACCCACCATCGGAAAGCTGTTGAAAAACGAAGAACGATCCACGCGGGGTCCCCACTCGGGCTGCCCGCGTGGGGACTAGGGAATCACGCGAACGGACGCGAAGAGAGCCCTTGGTTCGAGCCATTTTCATGTGCTTTCGGGGATCATCTATTCTCCCTTAGCCTCTTTCAGCAGCCTGATAAGATCTTCGGCTACTCTGCAACCTGGCAGCGATCACTTTAGCCGCAGTCGCGCCTGCGCCCGTGGCGCCGCTTATTGTCGGAGCCATTGGATTAGAGACATCGCCGATGGCGAATACATTCGTTAGAGTGGTCTCCTGCTGGCTGGTCACCAAAATGTAGCCTTTCTCATCTAACTGCACCTGTTCGCGAAATGATTCCGTGTTGGGTTCCACCCCAATGCGAATCAACACACCCCGCACTGCCATCTGAAATGTCTTGATTGCGTCTTTGCGTAGTATCTCAACAGCCTCTACCTCTTCGTTGCCAATAATACGACTGACGGCTGACTCTGTAAAAACTGTAATGCAGTGATTCGTTTGCAATTGCTCTAAGAATTCTCTGCGCGCCCCCAGTTTTTTACCACGATGCACAAGAGTTACGGTTGGACAGACATCAGCCAGCAATAGGGCGTTTTCAACAGCCGCGTCGCCGCCACCGATGATGCAGACGTCTTTGCCGGCAAACAGATTCCGGTCGCGGGCCGCGGAGTCAATAATTCCCTTACCGGAAAATTCGTTCTCCCCAGGAATTCCGAGTTGCCTGCGCCTCACGCCCGTGGCGATGATGATGCAAATCGACTGCAGCTGTTCACCGCTGCGCAACGAAACGCGTTTAGCGGTGAGATCGACCTTCGCCATTTGAACCCCCGTCCAAAGGTCGAAGCCGGCATTATCGATCTCATCGGCAAACCGAGCTGACAGTTCGGCCCCGTTGAGAGCGCGCACGCCCGGATAGTTCTCAATCGCACCGTATATCGAGTGGAGTTGGCCGCCAACAATTTCGCTCTGCTCGAGAATGAGCGTGTCCAGCCCCAGCTGATCGCACCAGAGTGCGGCCGCTAGACCAGCAGGACCGGCGCCGATGATTACAACGTCGTGCATGGAGTGACGGACTTCAGTCCGTGATGCTATGAATGGGCGCGCTGGCTACTCGGAAGGAGCATTTTAGGCCCAAGAGCGCAGGCGTTAAGCAATTACGAAATCGAAAGCGCAACACGATCCACGAAACTCATAAAATATCGCTAAAATTTCATGTTGGGGTGATGGGTTTCGTGGATCGCTATCCATAACCAAACTGTTTGGCGCATTCTCACACTCGAGCTGCGTTCTTCGATAACAGCTTTGCCTGCATAAGGCTCACAAGTTCATCCGGACGCAGATGGGAAGCCGCGAGTACGTTACTTGCATCGAGGAACTTCACGGCTGAAGTCATCTCGCTGTTGTCCAACTTCCAAGTTCCCTCATGATTCTGTTCAATCTGATTTAGTTGCGCGATCAACGCACCGAAATCGTGTCGCTTAATTTTGGGTCTCACCACAGTTTCCGCCCAGGAGTAGTACGGATAATCGATGCGGTAAGTCCATCCGTCCGGACATGGGGTGGCTATTAAGTAGACTTGACCTCGCGCGTAACGCGAGATGGCGATGTAAGGCGTAACATGTCGAGTCGGATTGAATTCATTGGGGCGAAAGACTTCAGGCGCCAGGGTAATCAAAGACAGCCGAGCATCCTGGTATTCTTCAACTTTGGATTGCCCCTTCTCGAAGCTCTCGATCGCCCTCGCGATTGCCTCCCAACCACTTCGCCAAAGCGACTCGTACTCGCCAGTGTTGCGGAGGACACGCTCAACTGCGGGCAGCACGAGCTTGTAGGCTTCAGCATCGTCGCTGATTTCTTTGCCGGCAAGGAAGGCAGCAAGCGGTGAACCGGTGTCATTGTTCGGGCTGGCCTGGTCTGAACCCTGGATAACTATACTCGCGCGCACACCGTCCTCAGTCGAGAACTCCGAAAAGTCCCCTGCTTCCGCCGCCGGTATCAGCTGCTCGCGCAAATCAGACGCTGGTTCGCCGTTAAGCACTGTCCACACGGAAAGCACCCCGTCCGTATCGAAGTGGTTGTTGGTTACCAGCTCGATTCCCTGAGTGAGTCTTTCCTTGTCTGGAGAGGCAACGAGATTCAATGCGATTTCGGTGGAAGTATCTGCTTTAACTTCATCCGGAGTTTGGTTTCCTTCCCAGTGCGAGAAATGGACGCTGTTTGAAACGGTGCCGTCGACGGAGAGCTTCGGAAGATTGTCCAGGTCGGCCTGATAGAACTCGAATCTCATAACGGATACTTGAACCCTTTCTAATGGGAAGCGCATTCACAAAACTCAATACAAAGTCTAACTTATACGCTACGGAGAAGGAAAAGCTCCGGGAGGATAATTACAGTAAGCCTTTTTGTTTCCATAACCTCACTGCCTGCTCCGCTAGTACTTTCCAGCCCGAGTACTCTTGTTTGTCTTCAATTTCAGCGAGTAGAATACGGGCTCTCTTCTCTAAAAACGAATCACAACTGATCACATTCGGAGGAATCATGAGTCAACCAGCCACACCGCAGATTCCGGAAATCACTGCCACTGAACTTAAGCAGCGACTGGACAGCGGAGAAGATATCCAGCTTATTGATGTGCGTGAGGCGCACGAGGTCGCGATTGCCGCTATTCCTGGTGCAGCTCATATCCCCCTGGGCCAGGTGCTCGACCGTATGACGGAAATCGATCCCAACCGGGAGACTGTCGTGCATTGCAAGATGGGCGGCCGCAGCGCGAAAGCCATCGAAGCACTCAAGCGTTCAGGCTTCGCCGGTAGTCTTCTGAATCTCAAAGGAGGGATCACTGCGTGGTCCAATGAGGTTGATCCCAGCGTGCCCAAGTACTAACTGTTGTGCCCAGAATCCGATGCAGTTTTGTGGTGCCGGCAATTACCGAACCGCGAGCAGTAACGACCGCAGGTTGGATTCAAGCTACCGCTGGGACTAGAGCGGCATAAAGACATCACGACCAGTGTTGAGGTAGATCCGGGTGGCGACCGCTTGGGGTCCGTAATGGATGGCATCGGCGACGTGGCCACTAATGTAGGTTCGTCATAAGGAGATGTGCGTAAGCCGCAGAAATCTCGTCTTCTGCTATTGTCTCAGCGTCTAAGACTTCAGCAAGGGGTTCACCGAAGCAATAAGTTGAATCTGCAGCGAGCCCGTCTCGGACTTGCAGCGGTGGAGTCTATCTCTCCTCCAAAACCTTCGGTAAGGCCCGGCCGGATCCAAGGCTCGTCTGGTCTGGAGTTTAACAGAGCCAAAACTGAATCGATGGAGGAGACTAAAATGGGAATCACACTTTTGCGAAGTTTATTGGTAGCTGCTGCTTTGTTTACCGGGCTTTCGACCACTGCTTTGGCCCAGGAGCAGAACGGCTGCAATTTTGCGCCCTGGGAATGCCGAGAGTTGCGCTCGGATCGGAAAGAGATTAGGGCGGACACGAGGGACATTCGTGGCGACAAGCGTGAGATAAGGCAGGACCGTCGTGAGTTGCGATCTGACGTGCGTGAGTATCGTGATGACCGGCGTGAAGGAGCTTCGCCGCAGGAGCTGCGCGCTGACCGTCGTGAAATCAAAGCGGATAGACGCGAATTGCGCTACGACCACCGCGAGCTGCGACGAGATCGTCGGGACTTGCGCGGAGACATTCGCGATTACCGGCGCGACCGGCGCGATGCCCGCCGAGGTTAAGCGACACCTAGAAGCGGATACCCGATTAAGCAAAAGGGGCGAAGGAAGGTTCTTCGTCCCTTCTTAGTCTGTCGACTCCGGAGGGATCATAGTTGGTAATTAGGCCATCCCAGGGTCATCAGTCCCTTGTTGGTTGGTGGGTGACACGGGCCTGACTTGCTGATACCGTCCAGATGAATAAACGACTTAACTCCGAGATGACCCTTTCCTCGAGTGCGGGTTTACCACGGTTTTCGAAAGACGCGGTGCCGAAAACCTGTGCCGGCTGAAGCGCTACGCCTCAACGCCCCCGATGCCGTCCCCGAACAAGTAGAAGAACCAGGACCGCATCGAACCGAGGTCCCCAAACGGGCAGCCACCTTGGGGAGGTGGGAAGAACTTAGTGTCTACCAACAGTCTTAGGAACACATTCATCCTGCTCATTGGATTCGCCGGCACGGGGAAGTACACCATTGGTCGGGAGCTTTGTCGACGCACGGGCGCAAGACTCATAGACAACCACCTCATCAATAATCCGATCTTTAAGGTTGTCAATGCAGACGGAGTGACGCGTCTTCCCGCCCCGGTTTGGGAAAAGGTCAAAGACATCAGGCGCACCGTCTACGAGGCCATACGCGAGCTTTCGTCGCCAGAGTCGAGCTTTGTCTTCACGATGGAGCTTCGCCACAGCAATCCCGGCGACCACTTGGCATTTTTGGATCTGCAGGAACTCGCGGCTGCCCGCCAAAGCCTCTTCGTACCCGTGCGGTTACTTTGTGAAGTAGATGAGTTGTGCCGAAGGGTCGCGGATCCGGCGAGATCAGAAATGCTTAAGGAGATCAGTCCGGGAAACGCCAGGAGAAAATTCGAGGAGGATTCAGTCCTTAATCCCGAGCACCCGAACGTACGGACGATTAATGTGAGCCGGAAGTCACCAGGCGAAAGCAGCGAGGCCGTCCTCAACGAAGTGAACTTAATAAGAATTGCCTCGGGGTCTTAACCGCCGATAAAGCTCATGGTGCGTGAGGGAGTGACGAAAGTCGGATCGTTGATGTAATGGCGAGGTTCTTTCTTCATCACGACGTCCTCGATGTAGTCGATGACCTCGGACCTCGAAGCGGCCGTGCGTACCACGTCGCGCAGGCTATGCTCTACGGTTGAAAAAAGGCAAGTGCGAATTTGTCCATCTGCAGTCAGCCTAATGCGTGAGCAGGCGCCGCAGAAAGGTTCGGTAACTGGTGCGATGATGCCAATCTCGCCAGGTGCGCCGTCGGCAAAACGGTAACGTGAAGACGTTTCTGAGCCACGCTCAACCTCGACGGGAATTAAGGGAAACCTCTCGCTAATCCTTTCGCGAATCTCGCGTCCAGAAACCACCATCTCCCGCGACCAGTCGTGACCGGAATCAAGCGGCATAAACTCGATGAAGCGCATCTTCACATTATGCTCGCGTGCAAACGTGGCGAAGTCTGCCACTTCATCTTCGTTATGACCCCGCACTATGACGGCATTGATCTTTATCGGCTGGAGCCCAGCATGTTTCGCCGCTTCGAGCCCAGCCAATACGCGGTCCAAAACGTCTACCCCGGTCATCTCCTTAAATACCGCACGCTTCAAACTGTCCACACTGATGGTAATGCGATCCAACCCGGCATCCTTTAAAGCTTGAGCGCGATCAGGCAGGAAGTAGCCGTTCGTCGTTAGCGCGAGATCGAGTAGTCCTTTTTGTTTTAAAGCGCCGAGTTTGCCGATAATCGTTTCGATGTCACGGCGCATCATCGGCTCGCCGCCGGTTAGGCGCAACTTTTCGATGCCCAAACTAACGAAGACTTCGCAAACGTATTCAATCTCTTCGTAGGAGAGCATCTGTTCTTTCGACGCAATCGGGGGCTCACCATGCGGGAGGCAGTAAAAGCAGCGAAAATTGCACCGATCAGTTAGAGACACGCGCAAGTCGCGTATCGCCCGGCCGTATGAATCTTTGAGCAAACGTTCCATCGAGCCAATAATACCTCTTCGCTGATGCATCCCAAAGCGGGCAGCAATCGATTCCACGCAGCCACACTCAACTCTGAGATCTGAGATCTCAGATCTTAGAGAGTGATTTGTGTGAATTCGCGGATCGTGATCAGCCTGCTTTTTTGGTTTGTGCGAATTGGTGGTGTACAGGTTCAAATGAAACCAACCGCGCGCCTGCTAACTTGCCATGCCTTGTTGCAGACTGATAATCTTATCTAAATTTCCACCGTTCTTGAAAGGGGTTTTCTACATGAAGAAGAATGCCATTACATTTCTTCTGGCCACGCTCTTAGTCACTGCCGGTGCGATCGCCACAGGAATCGCCAGGTCGACCGAAGTCGAGGTGTCTGCCCCCCCAGCGATCGGCGCTACCCTCGAAGATTTCAGGTTGCCTGATGGAGAGGGCAAAGAACACTCGCTGAATTCACTCAAGGGAAAAAACGGGTCGGTGCTAATCTTCGTGGCCACGAAGTGCCCTGTTTCCAACGCCTATAATGAACGTATGGAAAAGTTGGCCCTTGAATACAAAGCACGTGGGATTAACGTTATTGGTATCAACTCAAACGTCGCCGAATCGGCCGCGGCTGTCAAAGCTCACGCCGCCCAGAACAACTTGACCTTCGCAATTCTTAAAGATCCGGCCAACAAGGTTGCAGACCGACTTGGTGCCACCGTCACCCCTGAGGTTTATTTCCTCGATGGGAACAACAAGTTGCTTTATCGCGGACGCATTGACAATGCGAAGGATGCAACCCGGGTCAACTCGAGCGAGTTGCGTGATGCGATTGAAGCAACCCTGGCCGGTAAACCTGTGACCAAGACAACTGCCAATGCTTTTGGATGCACTATCAAACGAGCCTAACAGATGACTTTAGCCGGCCCATTTGTTCTTATCGCTATCAGCCAGAGCGTTATCCTGCTCACCAGTTTTGCAGCGCCGGCTCAATCTCTCAAGCGAAAGAGCCGCGCTGCGAAACCGTCTGTAGTGGTGCGCGAGATCGATGCGACTTCCCTTACCGCTATATTAAAGCGCGAGTCGGCGGCACGGCCTCTCCTGGTTAACTTCTGGGCCACCTGGTGTGATCCTTGTCGTGAAGAGTTCCCCGATCTAGTGAAATTTGATCAGCAATTTCGGCCCAAAGGTCTCGACATGATCGCTGTCTCGCTGGACGATCTGGCCGATATCAAGACCTCGGTGCCGAAGTTTTTGCGCCATATGGGCGCGACCATGCCCGCCTATCTGCTGAATGTCCCCGACCCGGATCAGATCATAAGCACGGTGGATCCGAAGTGGAGCGGCGCCTTGCCAGCGACGTTTCTTTACGACGCCGAGGGCAAAGTGGTCTTCAAACACTTTGGTCGTTTTAAGCCGTTGGAGTTGCGCGCCGCAATCGAAAAGGTAGTAGGCAGCAAAGTTGTGATGAGAAAATGAAGTGCATTGCCAATTTCCGATTGCCAATTGCCAATTGCAGAGCCCCTCGTTGTCGACAGCGTCCCGGTCTCAGAAGACGACGACCGGGATATGCTGCCAATCGGCAATTGGCAATCGGAAATTGGCAATGAGTCATGCCCACGTCTCTTATGATCACTCCGGATGTAATCGCCGCTCATAACCTCACTCATGATGAGTTTCAGCGAATCAAAACGCTCTTAGGCCGGGAGCCGACCCTGGTGGAATTGGGGATCTTCTCGGTGATGTGGGCAGAGCACTGCTCCTACAAATCTTCGCGGGTGCATCTGAGCCGTCTACCCACTACCGGGGAGCGCGTGATTGTTCCCCCGGGTGAAAATGCAGGAGTGGTCGATGTGGGTGACGGCTGGTGCGTCGCCTTCAAGATTGAATCCCACAATCATCCGTCATTCATTGAGCCTTTCCAAGGGGCTGCTACCGGCGTTGGTGGGATTCTGCGGGACATCTTTACCATGGGCGCACGCCCTCTTGCCTCTATGAACAGTCTCCGCTTTGGCTCACTCGACCATGCCCAGCACGGTCGGCGCAACCGATCGCTGCTGGCAGGCGTTGTGGCCGGGATCGCTCACTACGGAAATGCCTTTGGGGTGGCCACAGTAGGGGGTGAAGTGGCGTTTGACGATGCCTATGCGTTTAATCCCCTGGTGAATGCATTTGCCCTCGGACTGGTACGCCGGGACCAGATTTTTTTTGGCAAAGCAGCCGGAATCGGAAACCCGGTGCTGTACGTGGGCGCCAAAACCGGACGCGATGGCATACACGGAGCGACGATGGCTTCGGCGGAGTTTGATGAAGAGGCGCTGCAAAAACGCCCCACGGTTCAGGTCGGTGATCCATTCCTCGAGAAGCTGCTGCTCGAAGCTTGCCTTGAAGCGATGCGCAGCGGAGCCGTCGCCGGTATTCAAGACATGGGCGCTGCGGGTCTGACGTCTTCATCCTGCGAGATGGCCGCCCGCGCAAATACCGGAATCGAACTCGATCTGTCCCTGGTCCCGCAGCGCGAACAGGGAATGACCGCTTACGAGATGCTTTTATCAGAATCCCAGGAACGAATGCTGATCGTGGCCCATTCCGGGCGCGAACGCGAAGTTGTCGATATTTTTAGCAAGTGGGACCTCGATGCCGTCGTGATTGGGCGCGTGCGCGATAGCGGGCGGATGCAGGTAATTCATAATGGAGAAACGGTTGCCGATATTCCGGTGTCACTTCTCACTGACGAGGCGCCGAAGTATCAACGGCCGATGGCGCGACCAAGTCCAAAGTCCAATGTCCGAAGTCCAATGTCCAATCCGAACATGGAAGGGTCTAGATTTGAGCAATCAGTCACCGATTCCAACAAAGATCAAAGCACAAGGACCGAAGGGCAGAATTGTAACGACGCATTGTTGAAGTTGCTGGCCACACCGAACATCGCCTCAAAGCAATGGGTCTATCGCCAGTACGATCATATGGTGAGAACCAACACCGCAGTGCTGCCGGGAGCGGATGCTGCGGTTGTCAGAATCAAAGAGACGCGTCGCGCTCTGGCTATGACACTCGATGGAAATGGTCGTTATTGCGCGCAGAACCCTCGTGAGGGAGCAAAACTGATTGTGGCCGAAGCAGCACGTAACGTAGTATGCGTGGGCGCCCGGCCACTCGCCGTCACCAACTGCCTCAACTTTGCGTCTCCCGAAAAACCAGAAGTGATGTGGTCATTTTCGGAGGTCATCGATGGCATGGCCGAAGCATGCCGGGTATTCAACACCCCGGTCGTCTCGGGCAACGTCTCTTTCTACAATGAAACAGAGGGCCGTGGGATTCTGCCGACTCCAGTAATCGGCATGATCGGACTCGTTGAAGATGTGTGGCGCGTTGTGCAACAAGGTTTCAAACATGAGGGAGACCATATCGCACTGCTGGGAACAACGGCTGATGATTTGTCCATCAGCGAATATGCGAACAGCGTCGCCTGCTCATCGCCTGAAAAAGGCGAGTTAAACGTGCCCCGTCTGGATCTCGATCTGGAACTGAAGGTCCAGCAGGCTTGCCTCGAGGCCTCCGAGGGGGGCCTTCTGCAATCGGCGCACGACTGTTCGGATGGCGGGATTGCGGTGGCCCTCGCTGAAAGTTGTTTCTCGTCTCTGAATCGGGTGGGAATTGGCGCAGATGTTGAGATAACGGGTCCGCTTCCCACGACGAATGTACTCTTCAGCGAATCTCCGTCGCGCATCATCATAAGTTTTGCTGAGTCTGCCCGGGAGGCAATCGAAGATATCGTCCGGCGCAGGGATTGTCCTTTTGAAGTCCTCGGCAAAGTCGGGGGCAATCGACTTCGCATTAAAACTGCGAGGGATACAGTGATCGATATTGCCCTCGAGCAGCTCGAAAACGCCTGGCGTACCTCTCTTTCCAAGAAGCTTCAGACTGAAGTTATGGCCGCAGGCAGGGAATAGGCACTACGGTTGAACACCAAAGAAGCAGCAAAAGCGATTCACGAAATCACACGAAGTAACTCGAATAAGGCATCCTTTTCGTGCGGCTCGTCTCAAGGCACAGAACCATTTGCGGTAGCCAATGGATCCCGGCACTCAACACTAGCCGGAGCCACGCAACACACAGGCCGTGGCCACCAAAACGGTGCAGTAGGTTTCTCTTTTATGTGAGGTTTAGACGTTCGCGGGACATCGTAGTCATGAAATCGTTAATAGCCAAAGTATGTTGCTTTAGAAGCCTGTTAAGCGCAGCCTGCAGAATTACCTTGTCAATTCTGTAAATCCTGTCCACGATGTGCGACAAACTGTTTTATAAGGCAGGGCGTCAGTGCATCCCGTCATCTATCTAAACCGAACGATGGTCGAGGCCACCAAGGCCCGCATCGCGCCCGTATCTTCGGCGATGCTTTATGGGCGAGGTGTATTCACAACAGTCGCAATCTACAACGGTGCACCCTTTTTATGGCCGCAACATTGGCGTCGCCTGCTCGACCACGCCGGGCGCCTGGCTATTGATTGCAGCGGATGCAATGAGCAGGGCGTAGGCGAGGCACTCGAAAAGCTCATCTCAGTTAATTGCGTTGGTGATGGGAGAGCACGGGTGATTCTGCTCGCGCGTGGCGGACGCGACTTCTGGAAGATCAAAGCCACAGGCGACAAGAAGACAGACCTGCTGATTATGACCGGGGAGGCCCAAAAACTCCCACAGACAGGAATTAGTCTGGCCGTCTCGCCGTATCGCTTCAATACTTTTTCCCCTCTCGCTGGAATCAGAAGCTTGAATTATCTGGAGCCGGTCCTGGCCTGGGAAGAAGCTCAAGCCAGGGAATTTGACGAAGCGGTCATGCTCAACGAACGCGGCGAAATAGTCTCCGCAACCATGGCCAGCATCTTCTGGGTGAAAGATGGAACCGTTTACACTCCCAAGCTCTCGACCGGGGCCCTGGCGGGTGTCACGCGGGCGGCGGTGATCGAACTCGCAAACAAGCATTTCATTCCCCTGATCGAAGGCGTGCACGAACTCTCTGATCTCACTGAAGCAGATGAAATCTTCCTCACCTCGGCAGGCCTCGGCATCGCCATCGTAACCACATTCGACTTTCGGCGGTATTCAGTTGTAGGGGGGAGCGTGGCGGTGAGGCTGCTAGACGCATTCCGAGAATCTTCAACCCAAGTAACGTGAAGAATTCCAAGGAACGTGTTTCAGAACAGGAAAATCACTCGGCTTGATTGATCAGTGGCCTTGCGAGCCGCATGGGAGCGTCGCCCCACTGTGCTATACTTCATGGCCTCAGCTTCCACAATACTATCCTAAGCCCATCTATCCCGGAGGACTTGAGACCATGGCTACCGAACTGCAACGGGCAACTACGCCGCTGGATCGCATTGAAGAACTGTTGGGTGAAAGTGCGCGCACACTGCTCGAACACACTTCGAAAACGATCACCAAGGACCAACTTAATCTGCCCGGTCCGGACTTCATCGATCGCGTCTGGACACACTCGGACCGTTCGCCTGCTGTCTTGCGCTCATTGCAATCCCTCTTCGATAATGGCCGGCTGGCAGGGACCGGATACCTTTCCATCTTGCCGGTCGACCAGGGCATTGAACATTCCGCCGGTGCCTCGTTTGCGCCGAACCCGCAGTATTTTGACCCCGACAACATCGTGAAGCTGGCCATTGAAGGCGGCTGCAACGCGGTGGCCTCCACGTTTGGTGTCCTCGGCACCATTGCCCGTCGCTACGCTCACAAGATCCCCTTTGTGGTGAAGATCAATCATAACGAGCTGCTCACGCTTCCGAACAAGTTTGACCAGGTCTCATTTGGCACGGTTAAGGAAGCGCGCGACCTGGGTGCCGTGGCGGTGGGCGCGACTATTTACTTTGGATCGGATGAATCGACACGACAGATAACAGAAACTAGTGAAGCCTTTGCCTACGCTCATGAACTCGGGATGGCCTGTATTCTCTGGTGCTACCTGCGCAATTCGAAATTCAAAACACCAGAGGGGGACATGCACGCCTCTGCCGATCTGACAGCACAGGCTAACCATCTCGGAGTTACTATCCAGGCGGACATCATCAAACAGAAACTTCCTGAACGCAGCGGCGGTTATCCTGCAGTGGAAAAAGCATTCGGCAGCTCATACGGCAAGACCAGCAAGATCGTCTACGAGAAACTCACGGGCGAAAACCCTATCGATCTGGTGCGTTATCAGGTGGCGAATTGCTACATGGGGCGTTGCGGTTTGATCAATTCCGGCGGTGAATCGAAAGGGGCAAGCGATCTCGCGGAAGCGGTGCGGACCGCCGTGATTAATAAGCGCGGCGGTGGCACGGGCCTAATCTCCGGGCGTAAGGCCTTCCAACGCCCGATGAGTGAGGGAGTGGAGCTGCTAAACGCTATTCAGGATGTCTACCTGACGGACGAAATCACCGTCGCGTAAAGTGGTAGTAAGCTAATCTTAATCTCAGATTTGAGATTTGAAATCTCACCAGCGCAATCTTACCAATCGCCCAGCTTCGTATATTCACTAACAAGCGCCTTGCAATCCGAACAAGCACAAGTCACTGACGTTGAAATTCTTCGCGCCGTCGCCCGTGGCGATGAGCTGGCGTTGGGAGCCCTTTACGACCGGTATCGGATAATCTTGTTTGGCCTGTTGGTGCGTATATTGAACAGCCGCGAAGAGGCGGAAGATGTTTTACAAGAGGTTATGCTGCAGGTTTGGCGGCGCGCCGCTGATTTTGATGAGCAGCGAGGCCGGCCTTTCACCTGGTTGGTAACGCTCGCACGCAGCCGCGCAATCGATCGCCTGCGCTTGCTGGGAGCGCGACAGCGTCTGGCCGATTCCGCGGCCCGAAACTCGCCCCATGAAGCAACTGATGCAGTGAAAGACACTCTGCATTCAGAGCAACGGGAGATCGTGCAGCGAGCCTTAGCTGATCTTCCGAAAGAGCAAACTCGGATTTTGATGCTTGCCTATTTTGAGGGATTAACACAGTCGGAGATTGCGACCAGACTCGCGACACCACTCGGCACCGTAAAAACTCGGATGCGTTCGGGCATGATCAAGCTACGTGAACTGCTAGGGAACGAAATAAAGAGTCTGTACTAGATGAGAATGTAACGCGGGAAGAGATGGCCCACGAAGACTACAAAGAGATGTTGGCGGCGCAGGTGCTGAACGCGCTTGAGGCACCAGAGATGCGTGATCTGGAAGCCCATCTCCAGAGTTGCGCCGAATGCCGCTCGCAGCTCTCTGATTTGGAAGCCACGGCGGCGGGGTTGGCATTTGCCAGCATGGAGACAATACCGCTCGAACCCTCACTGCAGTTGCGCGGGCGCATTCTGGAAGCAGTTCGAGCCGATGTGACGGCGGCCGGCACTGCCATTAAAGAAGCCAAGGATGGACAACAGCCGCAGTCTTCGAATGTAGTGCCATTGAAGCAACCACGAACATGGTCCTCCGCGCAGACCTGGCGGGCCATCGCGGCAGGAGTGGTGGTGGTAGGGTTAGGTGCCACGCTGTTTGTTGGGAAACAGAATCGAGAAGCCAGGCAGGAACTTGCACGTCTTACTACGCAGGTTCGGGATGCGCACCGGCAACTGATCCAACAACGAGAGGCCATAGAAATAGTGACGGCTCCGGGTGCCCGGATGACTGAACTCGCCGGCACCAAGGTAATGCCTGAAGCCCATGCGATGCTTGCCTACGATAAGAATGGACGCGCAATTCTCATGGCAAAAGGTCTGCCTCCCGCACCGGCTGGAAAGGCCTATCAGCTTTGGTTCATTGCCGGGGGCAAGCCGATGCCAGGAAAAGTTTTTACTACCGATGCGTCCGGCGCCGGCGCTCTCAAAGATCAAGTCCCCCCTGAGGCTCGCAATGCCGCTGTGTTTGCAATCACGCTAGAGCCGGAAAATGGTGTGCTATCCCCGACCGGAGAGATGTATCTCAGCAGCGCCTCCTAAAGTAATTTCTAAAAAGCTGCTACACTCTTAACACTCCAAACAGGTGAGCGATGGATAATTATGGCTCGCGAGAAAAAGAAAGAAGAACCGCCTTCGCTGGGTAATGTAATCTCAGATCAAACAGGCCAGTTTGATCTTCGCTTTATCCTTTGGCGCTCCTTTTGTGCAGAACACGATATCCCTGTCGAGACGCTGCCCAGCCAACTCGACGGTGAGCAGAAGGAGAAGTGGGAAGAGTTGAAGAATAGTCGCCTGCGCACCCCGGGGCAGAAGTAAGAAGAACGTGATTAGGGTTCAACAGTTGAGAGTTCAACTGCAGCTAACTTCGGGATGAACGCTCCAGCCTAAAAGGTTGAACTCTAAACTGATTGAATTACCGCCGCCGACGAATCACTGTACAGCCCCTTTAGAATGTCCCGCCACCGAGCTTGTGGGCACCAGTGAGGAACGGGTTGGTGAGTCGCTCGTGCCCAATGGTTGTCAATGGACCGTGACCTGAGTAAACCTCGACGTCATCACCAATTGGCAGCAGTTTATTCCTAATCGCATCCATCAGCTGCTCCGTAGATCCGCCTGGCAGATCAGTTCTGCCGACAGAGCCGGCGAAAAGCACATCGCCGACAAAAACCTTCCTTTCCCGCGGTTCGAACAAAACGACATGACCAGGCGTGTGTCCCGGGCAGTGAATCACTTTGAAGTCTAGCTCACCCACCTTGTAGCTCTGGCCGTCTTCCCAATAATCGTCCACAGGGGGTGGCGGTTCGAAGTCGAAACCCATGGCAGACCATTGCGAGCGCGGGATCCCGATCCAGGCGGGCTGCTCGGGCAAGGCCAGGTAAATGAACTCGTCTGCTTTATGAAGCGTTACCTTCGCCTTGGGCTTGAGCTTCTTCAGTGATGCGACGCCGCCCACGTGGTCCAGATGAGCATGAGTTATCGCAATCGCCTGCAAGTCGAACCCGTGCTTGTCGATGGCCCCCACAATACGCTCAGAATCGTCACCCGGATCGATACAGATCGCACGCCCGGTTTTTTCACAACCAACTATGCGCGTGTGTTGTTGGAAGGTAGTGACGGTTAGCTCTTCGATGATCATCACATCAATTGTCCTTGGTCAGATGACAGCGGACAGCGGAAAGTTGACAGGGAGCGATATTCCGTTCGGGTATTGATCACGTGAGCTTCATGGTTTGCGGCTAAGTGCAAGTGAAAGCTTGATGAACGCGAATTTTCTAATTAGGCGGCTGCATCGACTTGGAACGGATCGTGATCCCCTGATCTCCCACCACCAGCAAGCGACGTGCTTCGCCATAGGGTACGCTTGAGGGCACGTATGAAAGCATGTAGCGATTTTTTCTGAGCTCATCACAAACGCTTTTGGCTGCTTCCACTGCCTCCTCGATGGGAAAGACCAACCCCCCGGTTCCTTCCACTAACTTTTCAACGACTTGCTTTGGCTTCGGCACATCCCGACGAATGGCACCCCGCGTCCGGTCGGGGATTTGAACCGTATAAACCGTAATGTCATTCGCTTGCAGCTCGGAGAGTATCTTCTCGAACGTGGTCTTGCTACCGCGGTCAAGGCCGTCGCTGATGACTACGATCGCGCGCTTCTGACCGGCGAGCGGCCTTAAAGCCTGCTCGACGACCGCACTCAAAGCGTCGAAGAGGTGTGGCTGGCCCTTCTTCCTGAAACCCTTTAGCGCCGCTTCGATGGACTTGGCGTTATCCGTCCAGTCAGCGACGATTTCGGCTTGCTCATCGTAGCCAACGATTAGCAGTTGGTCCCCCTCGTAGATCTCGTAAGCAAATTCGCGTGTGGCCATTTCCAGCTTGTCGATGTCGGCCCTCAGTGTCAGAGAGTTATCCACCAACAAGACTATGCGAGCGGGCGAGGGATCCGGAGTGAGGTTCTTGATGGCCTGTTCGACACCATTATCATAGATGGCAACTTGCTTGCTGTTTACATTAGCCGACGACTTGTCGTCGCGCTTAACCACCACGCTCACAAGCACGCCACTCTGGGCAGTTGAACTTTGCGGTCTCCGACCTGCCTGCCCGAGCACCAGATTGCAGAGTGCCATGAGCAGCAGAACTGCCAGTAAGTTAAGAGGTTCTAAAAAAAACTTGCGGCCGTTCCTGGGTTGAGTTGTTAGGGGTCCGCCACGAAGCGATTGGTACATCAGTTCACGTTAAGGATGCTTCAATCACCACTAGTGACTTTTGTCGATGAAGCTTTTTCGGAAGTTTTCTTTGACGGGGAGTTATCTTTTGATTTCTTATCAGACTTTTGTGAGTCTTTCTTATCACTGGCGCTGGCTGCCTTATCACTGGCGCTGGCTGCCTCAGATTCGGCCTTCTCTGCAGCCTTCTTGCCGTTGCCGGCATAATCGGTCACATACCACCCCGAGCCCTTGAACTGTATGGCTGAAGCTGAAAATTGCTTTTCCAAACGTCCGCCACACTTGTCACACTTGGTAGGCAGTTTGTCGCTCATTTTCTGAAAAACTTCGGTATGCACCTTACATTTTCTGCACTCGAACTCGTATATGGGCATAGGCCGCTATTACTCCGTCAGGTGAAATGGATCGCCCAATGAATTATACGGGCGGGGCCCGCGGCCTTGCAATGTGAGCGTTGGTTATGGCTCCGAAGCGTTCAGATTTGAAGCCCGCGAAGCGCGGCGATAGTGAGCCCCAGGTCACGGCAAACAAGAGTCCACAAGCCTGCGAAGGCAGGCGACAGCGCGAACCAAATCCGCGCTCGTCTCAAACTACGCGCTGCCGTCCGTTAAACGGGCTGAGGCTCATCTTCGCTCCTAGGGCTCACACGCTCCAGGCTCTATGCTTGCGGCACGCTTCGCGGGCTGAATAAGCACTGCTTTGACAAACTTCCTTTGCAACTTCATACCCCGTTCGTTATGATCCGCGCTTACGATATTCCCCGGTCCTGGCCGCCGCTCTAGATTGCTACGATGCCAGATACTGCACAATCCCTCTCGCTCGAGCGCA
Organism: Pyrinomonadaceae bacterium; assembly: GCA_013812905.1. Taxonomy (GTDB): domain Bacteria; phylum Acidobacteriota; class Blastocatellia; order Pyrinomonadales; family Pyrinomonadaceae; genus PSRF01. Next base: position 11,174 of record JACCSP010000170.1, on the reverse strand, counting down.
AGATTAAGATGCATGAGGCGCGTGAATCGATTATCACTCGCCTGGCGCTGGCCTTTCCGACCACGATTAATCTTGACAGGTTTTTGAACGTAATCGTTTCTGAGATGGGACGTATGATGAACGTGGATCGCTGCGATGTCATTCAATTGACTTCACAGAGTGAACTGCGAATCAGCCACGAATGGCGGGCTTCAACTGACGTACCCTCCAGCCTGGGAACGGTAATCCCCCTTGATCTCAAGCAACTCTCAGAACACGTAGACATAACCAAGCCGATTCGACTTGACGATACTTCGAGAGCGGGTCTGGATCAGAAGGTACGCTTTCTGGCCGCGAGTTTGGGAACGCGATCTCTGCTCGTCGTGCCTGTTGTTCTTGGTGAGGACGTGCTGGGCCTGCTAGGAATGCACACTACGCGGACTCCGCGAGCCTGGCTTGATGATGAAGTTTCCTTTCTGGAGTCGGTCGCCCGACAGATCGCGGTTGGGTATCAGTACACTAGGCTATATACCGATAAAGAGCGCGAGGCCGAAACGAAGCGCGCGCTCCTGGAAATCGCCAACGCTCTTAATGCCCGGTCCGACTTTCGCGAAGTCTCATCCCTCGTTCTGGAACGAGCCATCGCCCTCGTCGGCGCCGACTATTCAGCTCTTGGCGTCCTTGATCCCAAGGGGGGGCGCATCAGTTTGGCCGCCTTTAAAGCCGCGCCTCATGCAACCACTGATTCCGTTCAGGGGTTGATTGATGCCCACGGACAATCGCTAGACGTCACTGAATTTCCTAAGGCGATGGAAGTGCTGGCCCAGGGAAGAACCTTCCGCTTGCTGGACACCGATTTACCTTTTCCTTTTCGGCTAATTTTTAACGCCACCCTGGGTGGACGGGCTGCCCTGGTTGCTCCTGTGCGCGTTGGCGGACAAACGTTTGGCCTGCTTGGGTTGGTTTGGAGTGAGGCGCGCGACGGGTTTCAGGACCATGAGGTGGCACTGGTCGAGGGCATCGCCGATCAAATCGGCACAGCACTGGAGCGAGATCAGCTTTCCGCCGAAGTGATGCATTTGCGCAGCGCCTTACATGAACGCTACGGCGAAGATCGCATCATCGGACAAACTTCGGCAATCCGGCGCGCCATGGAATTGGCCCTGAGTGTGGCGGACACCCAAACCACCGTCCTGATCCAGGGAGAATCGGGCACTGGCAAGGAATTACTCGCGAATTTGATCCATTACAATTCCGGGCGCGAAAACCATCCTTACGTCAAACTAAATTGCGGCGCGATCCCCGAAACGTTACTCGAATCGGAATTGTTCGGTCACGAGAAGGGTGCTTTTACCGACGCTAGCGCGCGGCGTCGAGGAAGATTTGAAGAAGCTAACGGAGGCACGCTTTTTCTGGACGAAGTTGGCGAGATGAGTTTGTCGGCGCAGGTTCGTCTCCTACGCGTATTGCAGGATGGTGAATTCACGCGCGTCGGGGGCAACGAGGTGTTGAAGGCTGACGTGCGCGTGCTTGCGGCTTCCAACGTGGACCTCGAACGGGCAAGTGAGCTGGGCACGTTTCGCCGTGACCTTTACTACCGACTCTCGGTGTTTCCTATAGTATTGCCGCCCCTGCGCGACCGCCGTAGTGATATTCATCCGTTGATCATTAGTTTTCTCGAGCGCTACACAAATAAGACGGGTAGATTCGTATCAGGCATTTCAAAGGATGCAGTGCGAGCGTTAGTAAATTACGACTGGCCGGGGAATGTTCGCGAACTAGAAAATGCCATAGAACGTTCTGTTATTATCGCATCAGGTCGCCAGATTGAGATGGACGATCTCCCAGAATCCATTCGTCTTGCGCCATCTAATGAACGAGAAATAAAACTTGAGATAAAGGTGGGGTCCTCGATCGAAGGTGAAAAAAGAGCATTTATAGAGACGAGTTTGGACAAGCTCGCCGGCAAGATTGTTGGCGCTCGAGCTGTCGGTCTGGTGAAAAGGACGCTCTACCTGCGCCTAGAACTCACCAACCCGATCGACTCCATTGCGGTGGAAGAGCCCGAGACCGGGTTTCTCAAGCTCGAGATCGATTTGCCTTCTTCAATAGAAGAAATGGAGCGTAAGGTCATAGAAGCGACATTAGATTATACCAACGGCGACAAATCGCGTGCCGCGCGCATACTTGGGATCGGCCGCAAGACCCTCTACCGCAAGCTTGACCAATACAACGGAGGCCGAAGTGACCCTGAGTAGCCGGTTCTAATTAAGGCTCATGCCAGATCACTATTGCGGCCTCCTTCACGTGCATAATGACGTGCGTACGAATACATGGGAACCTTCTACGCTAAATGCAAAATAGAAAACACAGTGGATCGGTCCAGATCCGTTCTCCTACCACGGGTGTTAGTGGACACCGGCAGCGAGTACGGGTGCCGGAAAGGAGTCTGGAAAAGATTGGCGTCGGAAGGGAGAAAAAGGATGTTCCATTGGTCATGGCCAACGTCAGCAGGTGACCCGCAGTGTTGGCTTTGCGATCATTCGCCTGGATAAATACTTCACCGTCGATGAAGTCGTGTTCGCGGAACAAGGGGACTCGCTTTCTGTCACGCCCACATTGTTGCGCCAGTCCAGCGCTATTTGTTATAGTCCAAAACTGGAATTCTCCAAGAATCAACCTAACTTGCGAAGCCACGGGGCTTTCGCTTTTTGAAGAAAGGAATCCCTATGGGAAGCGATGACTATCGGCGGGATAGTAGTGACAATATCTCTGCTCGATTAACTTACCTCTTAATTGGCGGTGGAATCGGAGCTGTTCTAGCTCTCCTGTTTGCACCGAAGTCTGGTCAGGAACTTCGCGGCGATATTGCCGAGGCGACCCGCAAGGGTATCGACCGCTCGCGGGAGACCGCCCAACAACTTGGCGACCGCGCCGGCGAGTACTATGAGAGCACGCGCGAACGTGCTGCTGAACTCTACTCGACAGCCTCTGAGAAGGTTGGTGAAGTGGCTCGCACGGCCCGCGACAGTGCGTCCCGTCAGACCGGCACTGTGGCAGCGGCAATTGACGCCGGCAAACGAGCCTATCAGGAAGAAAAGCGAAAGAACGAACTGTCTGGCAGAATGGAAGCCGCTCCGAAATACGATGAGACAACGAACTAAGCCATCAGTAACTTACGAGCCTCGTTGCGAACCTTAAGACATTCTTGATTTTCGGTTGCCGATTGCCGATTTGGAAGTAGCTCTGAGCGGAAGAGCAATCAGCAATCAAATTTGGCAATCGGCAATCCTTATGCTCGCGCTGCAGATAAATACACACGATCCAATGTTCTGGGTGATGGTGGTTATCGCGCTGTCATTCATCGTGATGGCTCTGGCAATGGTTTCCATTGCCTTGTTTGTGACTCGCGCGGTCAACTCGGTTAACCGTCTTGAAGAAAAACTCGAGCCCTTGGTCGAGAGAGTCACGGTGATGAGCGAACAGGGAAGGCAAATCGCCGTGCAAGGGAAGCAAATTGCTGAACAGTTCAACGTCATGTCTAACCACCTTTCCACGGCCACCATGCACTTCTCAGAATCCCTCGCCATAATCAAGGGAGAAGTGGGTGAGCTCAGGCAGGTGGTCAGCGAGAGCGCTCATCAGGCTCGCGCTAAGGTGGAACTCGTCAGCCGCACAATCGACAATACCCACCGGCAGGTTGCTTCGACTGCCGACTTCATTCAGACCAGGGTTATCGAGCCGGCGCGTGAACTTGCGGCCATTATGGCGGGCTTCCGGCGCGGCCTTGAAGTTCTCGTTGCGCCTGCGCCAAAGCCCATTAATCAGATTTACGGAGAGGATGAGATGTTTATCGGCTGATCGCAGTCTAGAGTCTTGAGTACTTGAGTCCCAAGTCCAAGGTTATGACTTTGGACTTGGGACTTTTGACTTTAGACTATTCGCGTATGTCCACTGAAACCCCGCTCGATCTTAAGAAGACCATCAACCTGCCGAAGACTGCTTTCTCGCAGAGGGCCAATCTCGGGCAGAGTGAAGAGGCGCGACTAAAAAAATGGTCCGAACTTCGTCTCTACAAAATGATCCGGCAAGACCGCTCCTCAGCGGAGAAGTTCATCCTGCATGATGGACCCCCCTACGCAAATGCCGACATTCATCTCGGCACGGCGATGAATAAGATACTGAAAGACTTCATCGTGAAATCGCGCACGATGATGGGCTACAACGCGCCCTATGTTCCCGGCTACGACTGCCACGGTCTGCCGATCGAGCTGTATGTAGACCGTAAATTGGGTGCCAAGAAAGCCAATATGCCGGCAGTGTCGATTCGCCGGGCCTGCCGGGAACACGCGTCCGAGGCACTGAAACGCCAGACGAGAGACTTCCAGAGACTCGGCATTCTGGGAGAATGGGACAATCCGTACCTAACGATGTCCAACTATTACGAAGCGGAAACGGCGCGCCTCTTCGGCCGCTTCGTCGAGCAGGGTTACGTGTACAAAGGCGCGCGGCCCGTCTACTGGTGCATTCATGATCAAACAGCGCTTGCCGAAGCCGAAGTTGAGTATCACCAACACACCAGTCCGTCGGTTTACGTCAAGTTTCCTTTGAGCAGCAGTCCGGCGCGAATCGATCCGGCACTGGAAGGTCGCAAAGTGTTCTTGCTGATCTGGACTACGACGCCCTGGACACTTCCCGCTAATCTCGGGATTGCTGTGCATCCGGACTTCGAGTACGTGGCGTTCGAGCATGGCGATGAGGTTTATATAGTCGCCGGTGAATTGCTCGAGTACGTGGCTGCCAAATGTGATTTGGGTAAACGCAATGCGAGTGGGGAGCGTGTCGCGCCCAGTGTGCTCGCGCGCTTTCCCGGCATAAAGCTCGATCGGCTCGAATGCCGTCACTCCTGGCTTGATCGCGCGTCGCTTCTGATGGTGGCAGAACACGTGACCCTGGGCGGCGAGGCTGACGCCGAAGTCGAACTGGATGTTAGAGAGGCAAGAGAGAAAAAGGTGACCGGAAAGGCAGGCACCGGCTGCGTACACACGGCGCCCGGCCACGGGCACGACGATTTTGTTATCGGTAAGCGCTACGGCCTTGAGATCTACTGCCCGGTGGACAGCTCGGGCCGATTCACGCCTGAAGTCGAGTACTTTGCCGGTCACCGTGTCTTCGAAGCTAACCCTCGGATTGTGGACTTCATGCGCGAACGCGACGTGCTGTTATTTACCGAAAACTACGAGCACCGTTACCCGCACTGTTGGCGTTGCAAGAATCCGGTGATCTTCAGAGCCACACCGCAGTGGTTTATTTCGATGGACAGGGCAGGTGGACCGGTGGTGGAGCGTGATGAAGATGGTCGTGACCGTACCAACTTCACGGAAAACTTCTCCGATGCGACTTCTACCTCTCCCGCGTCGCTCAGGGAAGCGGCCTTGGGAGAAATCGAACGCGTTCGATGGCTTCCCTCCTGGGGCGCGGAGCGGATGCGCAACATGTTCAAAGGCCGGCCAGATTGGTGCATTTCGCGGCAGCGCGTCTGGGGAGTTTCCATTCCAGTGTTCTACTGCTCAAAGTGCAATGAGCCCGTGGCGGATCCCCAAATCATCAACAACGTTGCCGACGTGTTTGAACGTGAGTCAGCCGATGCCTGGTATACGCGCGAGGCGGGTGACCTTTTGCCGGAAGGCTACAGGTGTAAAAAGTGTGGAGCGGACGAGTGGATTAAAGAGACCGACATTCTGGACGTTTGGTTTGATAGTGGCGCCTCATCAATTGCCGTTCTGAAGCATCGACCGGAGTTGCGCTGGCCTGCTGACGTGTACATCGAAGGTGGCGATCAGTTTCGTGGCTGGTTCAATTCATCACTGATGGTGGGATTGGCCGTGCACGGCCGCGCTCCCTTCAAGACGGTACTAACCCATGGTTGGACGGTGGATGCGCAGGGCAAGGCAATGCATAAATCGACGGGCAATGCGGTGCCGCCGGATGAAGTTATCAAAGACTCCGGCGCGGAAATCCTGCGTTTGTGGAGCGCGTCCTCAAATTACTTTGATGACATGCGTTGCTCAGCGGAAATACTCCAGCGTGTCACGGACGGTTATCGCAAACTACGCAACACCGTTCGCTTTGCCCTCGGCAATCTCCACAGTTTTAATCCTACACGCGACAGCGTTGCTGCGAAGGAGCTGCTTGAGATTGACCGCTGGGCGCTAGCGGAGCTTGATGTGGTGGTGAGAAAAGTGCGCGAGGCTTATGAAGCCTACGAGTTTCACACCGTCTATCACACCCTCTATAACTTTTCCACTGTTACACTTTCAGCGCGTTATTTCGACATTATCAAGGATCGTCTGTATACATTTGCGCCCCGCCACCTCGCGCGCCGGTCTGCGCAGACGGCCCTCTACCGGATTGCTGACTCGCTCGCGCTCATGCTGGCACCGATACTCGCTTTTACGGCCGACGAGATCTGGGAAAACCTGCCGGCAGACGAAAGCCAGCCACGGGCGTTGTCGGTACATCTCAGCACGCTTCCCCAGACCAACCAGCAAATCGACACCAGCGTGCTCGCAGAGTGGGAACGACTTTTTGAGATCCGCGAGGACGTCCTACAGGCGCTAGAAGAATCAAGAACCTCCAAGATGATTGGCAGTTCGTTGGAAGCGCGAGTTGGTATTTCGGCGGCGGGTAGCGCCTACGAACTGCTTGAGCGACACAAAGATCAGCTGCGCTACATCTTCATCGTCTCGCAGGTAGACGTGCTTCCCTCGGAACAAGGCGCGAGCGGCGTGGAAATTAGAATCCAACCCGCATCCGGCGAAAAATGCGAGCGCTGCTGGAACTATTCCACTCGGGTTGGTGAGTCTGCACGCTATCCGACAGTGTGTGAACGCTGCATGGCTGCATTGGCAGAGATTGAGCAGGAAAGCGTGTAAGTGCAACTTTGTTACGAAACCGCGAGCAGACCGGGGCCACCAAGCGGGCTGCCTGTTTGGGGATGCGACCGGCTCCGAGCACTCAATCCTCAGTAAAAACAATTATGATCAAGAATTATCATCATTCACTACTGTCTCAACGTTGGTCGAACAGGATCAATCACTTGGCAAGCAACACTACCTTGAGTTTGATAACTCAGGTAAACGGGTAGGCGATTGTCACCGAAATTGAGGGTCCGCCGGAGTAGGTCAGTACTACCTCGCGGTAGTGGGTGGGTCCTGGCTACTCATCACTCAAGCGCGGCTAATGAGATCAGTACTATCCTCAGTACTATCCTCAGACTTTGATGATTGAGCATAGCTAACGAGTACCCACCGCTACCGCAGCACCAAGCTGGGGAATTGAAATCGATTCCAACATGCATCGGAGTTAGGTCGATCAATGCAACCAGATAGAGACAGCGAGCCGATCAAAGTTGGGACAGTAGTGATCATCATTAACAAATGAACGAAACTCGACCCATAGAAAGTACCTCGACCCGCCTCGGGTGGCGCGGGGGCTACCTGCTTGCTTCCTTTGGCATCTACATAGCCGACCAGGCAAGCAAGGCCTGGGCAGTTCGTGCGCTTAGGTTTGGGTATGATCGAACCCTAATTAACGGCTTCCTGGATTTTATTTATACGGAAAATAAAGGCATCGCTTTTGGCCAGTTACAGGAAGGTGGTTCCTTTGGGCGCTGGTTCTTTGTTATTCTCGCGCTCGCCGCGGCCGTGGCCGTCCTCTACTACTTTATGCGCACGTCGCGCAATGACGACCGCATTCTCGGTGCGTGCGCCTTGCTGCTGGCAGGGATTACCGGAAATCTGACTGACCGCGCGCGGCTCGGCTATGTTGTAGATTTTATCTCGGTGCACGCCGGCTCGTATCATTGGCCCACGTTCAACGTCGCAGACGCGAGCATTTGCCTGGGCGCCGGCTTGTTGGCCTGCGATCTGATTCTTGAAGAAAGAAGAGAGAAAAAGTCAGTAGTCAGTAGTCAGTAAAATAGGTGTCGGGTGCCGGGTATTAGGTGCTGGTTAGAAATAGTGAGACTCGGTCACACCGATCACACCGACACCTGACACCTGGTACCCGAAACCCGTTTTATGTATCCAGAACTATTTCGCATCGGCAGCTTTCCCATCAATACGTACGGCGTGTTTCTCGCGCTTGCTTTTTTCTGCGCCATCCTAATCACCGTCAAACTCGCCGGGCGTGACCGCTTGCCCCGTGAAAAGATATACGACTTGAGCCTCTGGATGCTTCTGGCGTCGCTTATCGGCTCGAAGATCCTGATGTTCTTTGTCGAGCCCGGGTATCGGGAAAACCCGCTCCAGTTGTTTTCGCTCGACTTCCTCCGTTCGGGCGGAGTTTTCTATGGTGGCCTGCTCGGCGCGGTCCTTGCCGGATACTTTCTGATGCGTCGTTACAATTTACCCTGGTGGAAAACCGCTGATGCGTGCGCTCCGGGCATCGCCATCGGTAATTTCTTCGGACGCCAGGGTTGCTTTGCGGCCGGCTGCTGTTGGGGCAAACCTACATTGTTGCCGTGGGGGATGCAGTTCTCCGAATTAGGCCATCAAATAACCGGCGTACCAAGCGGGGTTCATCTACATCCAACTCAGCTTTACGAGTCGCTCGCTATGCTCTTGGTGTTCGTGTTTCTCTTAAGGCTGCACAAGCGCAGACAATTCGACGGACAAGTAATACTTCTCTACGCTCTGCTCTACTCCGTCATTCGCTTTGCGATTGAGTTTGTTCGTGACGATCCGCGCGGCGACATTCTGGGCCTATCATCAATGACCGGGCTCTCTACCTCACAGATTATCAGCGTGGTAGTTGGCGTCTGCGCCCTGGTGCTGCTGATTACTCGCTGGCGTAAGGCCAGCACAATTGCCAAGACTGAGGGCCGAGTTGCATCCACGGCCGCGCACGCATAGATTCAGTGCCTTGCAAATCATCAAAACAGGAATCTTTCTAGTGAAATCATTAGCTTACTTATTGGCGATTGGAATTCTAAATGTAATTCCGGTGACACTTGGCCAGTCTCCTGCGGTGCAATCATCCGTTGCCTCGCCCCCTCAAACCGAGGAGCACCTGCGAAACATCAAGCAGTTAACGTTTGGTGGTGAAAACGCTGAAGCCTATTTTTCGGCGGATGGTCGAAAGCTCATTTTTCAGTCCACTCGTGAGGGCCGCGAATGTGATCAGATTTATACGATGAATGTAGATGGCTCGGCCGTAAAATTAATTTCGAACGGAACCGGGCGAACGACGTGCTCCTATTTCTTCCCTAACCTGAGACGTGTGCTCTACTCATCGACGCATTTGGGCGCAACCGCCTGCCCGCGGCGTCCGGATTTTTCCAAGGGCTATGTCTGGGCCATCTACCCAAGCTACGACATTTTCATCGCCCGGCCAGATGGCTCACGGATCCAACAACTGACCAAGGCGCCAGGCTACGATGCCGAGGGGACGATCTCGACGAACGGCAAAAAGATAGTTTTTACCTCAATGCGAGATGGTGATCTCGACATTTACACGATGGATGCGAACGGCCGAAATGTCCGTCGGGTGACCGATGAACTCGGCTACGATGGTGGGCCATTCTTCTCCCCTGATGGCCGACAGATCGTTTATCGCGCGCATCACCCGCAAACTGAAAAGGACAAGAGTGATTATCAGAGCCTGCTCAAAGACAACCTGATCCGTCCCAGCACCCTTGAGCTCTGGGTCATGAATGCCGACGGTTCTAACAAACGGCAAATTACTCGCAATGGCAAAGCTAATTTCGCGCCCTATTTCTTCCCGGACGGAAAACGAATCATCTTTTCGTCTAACTTGGATGATCCCAAAGGACGAAATTTTGACCTCTACAAAATTAACATCGACGGGTTGGGACTCGAGCGCATCACATTCAACGACACTTTTGATGGTTTCCCAATGTTCTCCCCTGACGGAAAGCAAATTGTATTTGCCTCGAATCGCAACGCGAAGGCTCGCGGCGAGACGAACTTATTTATTGCGGATTGGGTGGAATAGGCTTAGGGGCCAGGCTGCCTAATTTAAGCAACCCGTTCTCTACCCCAACCAAAGGACGATCCACGATCCACGAAATCGCACGAAATCACACCAAGGAAGATTTCGTGGTCGCTGGAGTGGTTTCGTGGATTGCTTCGCTCGTCGAAAGGCTCAAACATCAAGAACCTGTGGGTTTGTTTCACAGCTAACAGATCATCAAGAGGTAAAAATTAGGACAGTCTATCAAGTTTACTGACTTCATAACATTGCACTCAGATGTGAGTGCGCACGGTTCGAATGAAAAACAAACTATTCCATTGCCCGTTAATATCTCCCATTCTCAGCATCGCGATTTCCGTCGCGGCAATCGCGCAGCAACCAGTTTCCCAGATCGCACCCAGCGTGGAACGACTGCGCTCACATATCACCTACCTTGCTTCGGATGCACTTGAAGGCCGGCGCACGGGGACGCCTGGCGCAGAGGGCGCGGCCCAATTCATAGCCGGTGAGTTTGTCCGTCTCGGTTTGAAGCCCGGTTCTCCGGCTGCCGCTGCAACGCGCACCACGAGCGAAGCGCAATCCAGATTCCTGCAACGATTTCCGTATATCGCCGGGGTCCAACTCGGCCGGAACAACAAGTTGCAGATGACTCCGCAAACCTCAATGCAGCCAGCCGGAGGCGGCGGAACGACCACTGCGATTGTCGACTTCCGCACCGGCGTCGACTGGGTCCCGGTGGGTTTCTCCTCAAGCGCTCGGGTTGTTGATGCACCGCTTGCTTTCGTGAACTACGGTATCACCGCTCCGGAATTGAACTATGACGATTACGCCGGTTCACGAGTCCTCGGCTACATTGCAGTGGCATTCTCAGGCACACCCGACGGAGATAATCCGCACGGCACGTTTGCCCGCTACCAAGACTTGCGATTCAAAGCGATTGCGGCGCGCAATGCGGGGGCGAAGGGGTTGATCGTTATAGGACGGGAGATAAATTTCAAAGATGACCTTCTGTCGCGGCTTCGTTACGACCACAACGCCAGCGAAGCGTCCCTGCCGATAGTTGCTGTCTCAAGACAGAGCGCCGAGCGTATGCTGCAGGCCGGCGGCTTGGTGAATTCGATTTCAGAACTTGAACATGAACTCCGCACAATGATTGTTACTGCGACAAAGTTGGGTGAGACTGGCGGGCGGGACACAAC
>JACCSP010000002.1 GCA_013812905.1 Pyrinomonadaceae bacterium | reverse complement strand
ACATCGCTTTGTGAGTTCATACGCCAGATACTTGGCGTGATAGTCCGTGATCATTCGGTTTGGAACGTTCTGGGGCGGAGTGGGGCACGATTTACAACGCCTTATCTGAAGATTAGAGGCGGCGATTGCGGATGAAAGCAAACGTGCGAGACTCGCCGCGCATTATAAGCGCTGCGAGAGTCTTTGCAAAGATGTAGAACCATCTTACAGTGAGATCATTGTCCACCGCTTTACCGCTTTCCCACTGCCCATCATGCACTGACTCCTTCCCACTACCTTCTGATAGACTGCCATCACATGTCTCTCGAATTCGCTGTCCAGTATCCATGCGCCCTGCGCGCGCGTTACTCCGAGAAGCACCTTCGCGACTGGGGGCGCTTGAGCAATCTGCATACGCTCCTCACCACCGGCGACACCAGAGCGCCTTCAGATGACAAGCTCCGCTGGGTGGAAAATGCCAGTGAGGAAGTCGAGCTTATGCAAGCGGAAACCGTCGTGTGCCCAAACTGTCCCTCCTGTTTGCCAATTGCAGCGGCTGGCGAAGGCGAGTCAGTGGGATGCCTGGGCCGGATAACCTATCCGATCGAAGCGCAGTTTGAGAAGTTTTTGGCCGATCGCGTGCAACTATGTCTCGATACCCTGGACAAGGAGGACCAACCTCGGCTGCTTCATATACTGGTGGATCCGGAATCGCCATTTGATGGCGAAGCAACCAAAGAGCTGCGCCGAGTGACCACCGGGGAAGGATTGCGTTTCTATGAACTGCGGTTGCCCATTCGTTTGACAAGAAAAGCAGTTGGAATTACAACCGATAACGTTTTCGATTTGCTGGCCGGGTTTCGTTCAGAGGACAACGAGCAGACAACCTACACTCGCGAACTTCCCTTTGCGGCGACGGCCGATTATTACGACTTCCTAGACCTCATACTGAGTAATGACATAAACCAATCGGAAATAGCCAGGCTCACCGCGCGCAGCAAAAACTACTCGCAGTTTCTTCGCCTACTCTCGGCTATCGAGCGGGCAGAAGCATTGACTACGCGAGTGCTCGTAGATTAGTTTCCACCTTCTAACGCGGAGTCATCGAGGAGACGCAAGGTATCGAGAATGAGGTTGGTATTACTCAGCGCCTGAATAGTGAGGGGAAATGTCTCCGCCGACTTTTGAAATTCAAGACTGCCGTTAGTTATCTCCACAATACGGCGGAACCCCGCCTCGCCTTTTGCGCCGGCGGCTTCCGCATCAACAATTCGGGCCGCGTTGAAGAACACGCGGCCGGTTTTTGAATCGCCCGTTAATACCAGCTCGCCTGTCAACTTCGCATTCTCAAGGACCTGATGGCATCGAAGATGCTGATCGCCGCCAGGTCACCGGCGAGTGTCGCGTGAGTTCGCCCGAAGGCCGACTCGGTTGGAGTCAAAGGCGGGGTAAGATCCGGACGCCGTGCACGGCGAATGGCCTCCAGCCCTCGCGCGATGTTTATGCGCGGATCGAGCTGCTTGGCCTCCAGCAAGCGCTCGTGAGCGGTGTTGAAGTTTTCTCGTTCAATGTAAATGCTGGCTAAGCCGAGACACTGGCGGGCGGCTTCTTCTTTGTGCTTTGAGGTGACGGAGATTTCCCGAAGTCGCTCCCGAAGTGAAATCGACTGCGGATTGCGCTCCAGTGCGCTCCGCAGTCGCTCCATGGCTTTCTCGGGCGCTTTGTACTTGATAAATAACTCGGCATCTAGGATGGCCGTGTCGACTTCGCTTACGTGGCCTGATTCCGATTGGGAGCTGACCATAGTTGGTTAGAAAATCATTGGCCCGAACAAATGCTTCTGGGCGCTCCGGCGAGTTTAGCACAAGAATTTGGACGGCTTGCTTCTATCCATTTGGAATCCGATGGGTCACGATATCGGGTGTCTGAAAGTCCGGCGGATCGCAGGCCACCGGCGAAAGTTGAGAGTTTCCGTGACTCCAGCCTGAAGGGAGGCATTTTGTGTGTAAGAAAGTGCAGTAGAAACAGGAATTTTTTGCGCTTCAGCCGCTCACCAATCTGGGCACAGTTCGGCTACCGAGTCTCCCAGCCCTGGTCGAGCTTAGGTGGCACGCAAGCTGCCAAGGGAACGGTTGGTGGAAGTGTTGGTGGAATTATTGGTGACGCAGTGAAACTCGTAAACCAATTCCGCCGGCCTGTATGGTTGTTTAAGGAGTTTTCATTGGAAGGTGGCTGAAATGGCTAGATGGATGACCAGAAGAATTCAACGCTCACGCGCACGCTGTCAGAAGGCGATTCCTCCGAAGAAGAGCAGATCACCAGAGCAACAAGTGGGGCACTCCGAAAGGGAGGCCGTTCTAACCGAAGATTCGGGAGAGGCGCCGATCGAAAGACGCTGAGGACCTGAACTGCAATTCTGATCCCGCGACAGCGTTCAATCCGTACACCTCACAACTCTCAAACCCGCTTAGAAGTCTATCCTTAACCCCAAACGAATCTGGCGCGGACGAAGTGTGCGTGAAGTTACCAGAAAAGAATCCAGAAATGCCTGTCGCTGTGCTGCGGTCGCCGTGGGAGCGAGCGCCCTGAAGTTGATAAACTCCGCGCCAAAGCTGAAGACAGTCTTGTTGAGGACATTGTCAAACTCGATGACCGGGCGAAGTTTGACTCTTTCGGTGAGGCGGAACTCGCGCGTCACGCTGAGGTCAAAGAGAAACATCCCAGGTCCTCGTCCGGCGTTGCGGGGAAGATTTCCCGATTGACCGATCGTGGGCAATGCGAACAGAGCGAGAATGCTCGGATCGATCGGGTCGTTTGGTCCTCGCCAACGCAACAATTGAGTATTTCCGGCAAAGTTTGGCCGATCGTTTCCCACGTCATCAAGATTGCGATCCACGCCACCGATCGAGATGTTGAAAGGCGCGCCCGAGGCGATGCGCAGGATTGGTGACAACCTGAGCCTTCCCAGCAAGGCAGGTAGGTCAAACGTCCCCGAGAATGCAAACCGATGTTTTCGATCCAGCAGGCTGCGGGCTCGTTCGCGCCGGAAGTCTCCGGGTGTAAGCGCATCGGAAGTGTTGACGACTCCATCATCGACCAGACTCGAGACCGTGTAGGCAGCTCGAAAAGAGAAGCCCAGACCATTGCTGCGCCGGTTAAAACCCTTGCGGAGTTCAAGCGTCAGGCCCTGATAGAAACTGTTGCCGGCTGCGATCAATTGTTCAACCTCGGCACGGGTAGCATCAGGACGCAAGTCGTTCAGAGCCGCGAGTGCAACTTCCGTGGAAGTTGATGAGGTAAAACTATTAAGATTTATCAGCGAAACGGGGACCCCAAACTCAATCCTGCGGCCTACAGAATTTGGGTCAGCGTTGTCTGAGGAAACGAAGACAAATCGTACTAACTCGCCTGCGGTTGGCGCGTTGTAGAGAGGGCGATCCCCTGCCGGTCCGCCGCGGAAATTGGCGAAGTCGCGCGATGCCAGGTACTCCGAGAAATTCTTGAGACCGGAAGGAAGCACGGGAGCGTTCGCGTTGAATTCGCGCCAAAGGTGGATACCTCTATTCAGTGTGTAGTTTGCCTCAAACACAAAGCCGCTGCCGATGTGGCGTTCTACTCCGAAATTTGCCTGATAGCTTTCCGGTATGCGCAAATGAGGATCAAGACGTCGGGAGAATTCCGTATTGAGCTCCGCAAACTGCGTCACGAGTGGAGATTCAACCGTCAGTGTCCGCGGAAAGTGAAGGTTAGTGGCAATGAACCTGCGACGTTGCGCGGCACTCATGAGTTTCCCCGTGTCAGGATCGCGTAATGAATTGGTGTCGAAGAACAGTCGGCGGGTACCAAGCGTGAAATCATCAATGGTGCGAAGCAGAGCCCGATTGTAGAAAAGGCCCGCGCCGAATCGGAGAACTGTCTTACCCGAGCTGAACGGATCGTAGGCGACCGAAAAACGTGGGGCAAAGTTGTTGCGATCGTTAATAATACTTTCGCGCTCGTAGCGCAGACCATAGCTCACCACCAGATTAGGAGAGAGTCGCCACTCGTCTTGACCAAAAAAACCTACGTACGTGTTTCGCTGCGTTGATTCCGTTAAGAAGTTCTGCCTGAAGCGGCCGGGTATGCCTGCCAAAAAATCTCCGGCACTGGCGAAACTAAAAGTTCCTGAGGCATCGGAGAGATCGATGAAGGTGGAGCGAATCTGCTGAGCATCGATGCCAAACTTCAGCGAATGTGTTCCTTTGGTGTGCAGAAGAATTTCTTGCAACTGAAAGCGATCTTCGTGCCGATCGCTGGCCCCGGTAGTGGAAGAACCTGCCACCAGAGTGCCCGAGCGTCTGGCAGGATCGCCTGCTATCAAGGGATCGTTGATGGTTATGAGGACGACCGGGTTCGCGCCAGCTCCGGCCTTAGTTCCCGGGGCAAGTCGCGAGAGCTGCGCTCGGATCTGACTAACGGTGTTCGCGGAAAAAACGTAATTGTCCGAATACGAAATAGCGTCGGAGTTTCGCGTCTTTGCCTGAAGCGCTTCCGCAAGCCGATTGCCGCCCCCAAACTGTCGTCGGTTCGCCGAACGCCCCAGCTGATATACCATCGCGCCGCTGTGAGTCTCGCTAAACTGACGATCGATGCGGATGGTAAGGGTGTGGTTCGTGAGCGGCGTACTAACGGATGAAATGAAAGGGGCAATCTCCGCACTGGCAGCCGGAGCATTTGCATCTTCCAGGCGGCGAACCTGCAAAAGGGTCGGCGACGGCAGCGAAAACCGCGGATTCTGCTGGACCGGCACGAGTGTGTCGGTCAAGGCGCTATCGAGAGCTTTGTTGAACTCATAAGAAGTAAAGAAGAACGTCGGTGTTTGTTTCTTGCGCCCTGGGAGTATGACAGGGCCACTTAAAGTGAAACCGGGTGTATGCTCCTGCAAAGGAAGTCTCTTGAGGCCGAGTGAATTGTTTCTAAATGTATTAGCGTTCAAGGACTCATCTTTGAAAAAGTAGAAGGCCCGCCCATGAAACGCTTGGGCGCCACCTCGGGTGCGAATGTTTATGCGCCCTCCGGAACCTCGCCCGTATTCGGCGGAGAATTGATTGGTTATTACCTGGACCTCTTCAACGGCTTCGAGCGAGGGCTGAAAGCGTTCTCGGGCTGCGCGATCGTCGTTGTTGTCAAGACCGTCGATGGTCAGGTTGTTGGAGTAGGCCGGCCCGCCGGAGAGCGCAAAGGTTCCCGCTTCCTCGGGGGCGATGGCAGGATTTCGGTCTCGATCCTCTGCCAAATCGCGCGTCGAAAGTGGCTCCTCAGTCACCCCCCCCAAGGTGAAAATCAAATCAAGGGGCGAACGCGTAGCCACTGGCAGAGATTCGACCTCGTGGGCGGTAACCGTTCCGCCGACTACAGTGCGTGTGGTGTCCACAGATTGGGGCTCCGGGGAAGTAACAATCACTGGATCAACGATCACGCCTTGCGCCAAAAGCACGATCTCGATCTGAAGGTTTCGACCGGATATGACCGCGATGGCCTCACTGTCTTGCACGGCGAAGCCCTCCGCTGACGCACGCAACACATAGATGCCCGGCTCGATCTGAAGGATCCTATAACGTCCGTCGGTGTCCGTCACGGCCGTACGCCGCGAGCCCTTTCTCGTGAGAATGGCGGTTACTGAGG
This sequence comes from Pyrinomonadaceae bacterium, assembly GCA_013812905.1. GTDB lineage: Bacteria > Acidobacteriota > Blastocatellia > Pyrinomonadales > Pyrinomonadaceae > PSRF01. Next base: position 1,713 of record JACCSP010000002.1, on the reverse strand, counting down.
CCCCTGGAATGACGGCGCCATTCTGGTCCACCACTCGACCTCCAATGATCACGTTGTCGAGATTCTGCGCCACAGCACGATCGACTGCGCCGAAGCAACAAAGTGTCAAGTAGAAAGTGAAGTGAAGGCTGAAACGAAACGAGAATTGTTGGGTGGTGAGGTTCATGTGAGGTCTCCTGCGACACTGGGTCAAGCCCGCAACGGGCTACCCTGGGTGCATCCGCAAACTAGAAATCAACTCAAGCTTGGCTTCGTAAGAGTTCGTTAGAACTGTCAGAATAAACGTGAGGAGAAGCCAAACTCGCTCGGTGTTTAGGCAGGGCGGACTCTATCACGACTTCGAAACAGGAAACAAGTTTTCATAAGAAGGATTTGCGGCATAGCAATTTCTCCCGACAAGGCGGCCGTTTGGCTGTGAGACGGGCGGGCGAGGATTATTTTAATCTGAGCAAACTTTCAACCGATATATCTTCATCTATTGCTTCCCAATGAATACCGATCCCACCTCCGATCAAGCGCCATTCTTTCCTTTGTTCAGGCGTGGCCTTTCGCAAGCGCGGCGACCATACCAACGGTACAGATATTTCACGACCGTCTGCTAGCACTACGTGTAGACTGTCATCCGTGCAACTGACATCTACGGCAAGAGGTTCAACTTCAACTAAAGTGCTCATTCCATTTCTCCAACAAAGCATCCTGATTCTCTTCAATAATTGTCTGGATTTCCGATAGCTCACCGCTACGGAAACCACCCGACTTTACCAAAGATACTGAGGTCAGCCAAAATTTAGCAAACTTTTCAGCATGTTCTACGTGAATGTGCGGAGGCTCATGTCCTTCCAAACTGAAGAAGAAAAACCTATACCCTTTGACTCTCAAGGCTACCGGCATGACGCGATTCCACGCTGATTGCTCATCACGAAGTTTTAAGAAAGCGTCGCACGCTAACGCCCGGCGTCACTTCCGATAAGAATCTGCGCATGCATCCGACCTTGCGAAAGGCATCCACGCTACTTCCGGTCGGGTGCAGGCCGTTAGGTGTCGGTCGATAACACGTTATTAAGTTCGGCTACCAACTTTTGAGCTTCCTCACGGTCCAGATAAGGTACCTTGATTGTTCGTGCCCAAAAAAAGTCTCGGCCGGTGGCCGTTGTTATTTCGGAGGCGGGCATGGCCCTGGCGAGTCCCTCTTGCCGATTCGACACGGGAGTTGAGAAGCGGACTTCGCGGTATTGCTCTTCGTCCCCATCTTGCTTGACGGGTCCGCGAACCTCTCCAGCGGCAACGAGACCGACGCCTTTGTGATAGAAGAAGATTATGTCGCCACGATTGAGGTACTGCACCACGTGTTTAGCGTCACCGTACGCAGCTACCCGTGACTTTTCCATCATCTCCCAGATGGCGTCTTCGTCGTACGAACGGTCGGTGTCGAAGAGAACGCCTTTAACTGCGGACGGATTCCGGTGACGATCATACGGGAAAGAGAAGAACTCGAAGTAGCGCGTGCCGCCAACATCGTAGATATGGTAAGGCAGAAACTCAACCGACAATTTCTGGGATTTCCAGTAGACGATCGCGTCGATCAGCGCTTCGTTCGCAGCGTTTCCGACGACATAGAGATGCTGGCGTCGATTGAAGTTTGTTGGGTCGACCGGAGTATCCAATTGAAATGCATCCTTATGGGCGTCGCGTAATTCAGCGGGAGAGAGGTCG
>JACCSP010000346.1 GCA_013812905.1 Pyrinomonadaceae bacterium | reverse complement strand
GGATCGTCGCCACGAATCTCCATCAGTGCCGCCAGGCGGTAGAAGCTCCGGGCGATGGCTTCGTTGTCCATGAGCAGATTACGCCACGATCATCGTGCCCGTTCCTTTGTCGGTGAAAATCTCGGAGAGCAGGGCATTGCGGTTGATGCCGCTGATAATGTGCGCGGTATGCACGCCACGACGCAGCAGTTCGGAAACGCTCTGCAGCTTTGGAATCATTCCGCCAGTAGCGCTGCCGTCTCTAATCAGCCCGTCGGCCTGGTCGGCGGTCAGCTGCGAAACCTTCGTCTCGGAGTCGCCTGCCCGCAGATAGATCCCATCGACATCGGACAACAGAATCAATTTCTCTGCTTTTAGTTGAACCGCAATCTCGGCGGCGATAGTGTCTGCATTGATATTGAATACCGTACCTTCGGTGTCGGCTCCTAGCGATGAAATAACGGGAAGGTAACCCTCCTTCAGCAAGAGCATCAGCAAGCGGGCATTGATTTCCACTACGTCGCCGACATGACCAAAATCAACATGCGAGCGTTCGCCAGTTTCGCGGTTGAGAATCTCCTTCGTCGGCCGCCGTTCAGCATGCACTATGTTTCCATCGATCCCTGACAGGCCCACCGCTTCAATGCCGCGGTTACGCAACGCGGAAAGAATGTCGATATTGATGGTTCCTGCAAAAACCATCTTTGCCATCTCGAGTGTCGCGTCGTCCGTCACGCGACGACCGTTGATGATGGTTTGCTCTATTCCCATGCGCGTCGCCAACTCGCTCAACTGCTTTCCGCCTCCGTGCACGACGCAAATGCGTATGCCAACTTGGTGAAGCAAAGCCAGTTCCTCTGCCAGCGAGCTAAGGTTGTCTAAATCTTCGGTCGCCTTCCCAGAAAGTTTGACGACAAAAGTCTGACCTTTGAAACGTTGAATATAGGGCAGCGCCTCGCGCAATAAATCGAGGCGTAACTGGTTCCCAACTTCGTTTGTTGCTTCGCTCATGTCTTTCATTCTGGCGTCAATCGTGATCGTAAATCGTGAATCACGAAGAGAGTGACTATCCGCAGTTACGCAGATAACATAAACGATCCACGAAATCACCCAAACGAACACTAATAGCCCTTGGTGCTTTTTTGTGGAATTTCGTGGATCGTCTCCTTATTGCGACTAACAGCCACCATGTGAAATCTGCGTAATCTGCGGATAGTCGCTCTCTTCACGATTCACGATTCACGATGGACGCTAGGATTGCCTTCTGCACGTGCAAGCGATTCTCAGCTTCGTCAATCACCACCGACGCCGCGGAATCGATTACCCCGTCGGTCACAATCACGTTGCGCCTCACCGGCAGGCAGTGCATGAAAATACCGCTATGCGTCCGGGCCATTTTCCTTTCATTTACAATCCACTTCTCACGATACTGCGCCCGCTCCGCCATGTCCCGATCCGGTGCTCCGTAGAAATGTTTTGCGCCCCAACTCTTCGCATAAACAACCTCGGCACCGTCAACCGCCTGGTCAATGTCGTTTGTTACCTGCGCAGTGCCGCCAGCCTCGATAGCTTTTTGCGTAACTATTTCCATCAACTTTTCGTCCAATTCGTAACCCACGGGGTGGGCCACCACGAGGTCATGGCCCATCTGGGCCGCAGCCAGAGCAAAACTGTTAGGCACCGCCATCGGCAGTGGCTTAGGATGCCAGGCCCAGGTCAGCACCACTTTTTTTGGGCCCGCGCCGAGCTTTTCCCGAATCGTCATCATGTCGGCCAGAGCTTGGCAGGGATGATGCATCGCGGATTCGAGATTGATAAGCGGTACTTCTGAGTATTTTGCGAAGGCGTTGAGCACCGGATCTGCACGCTCCTCGCTCCAATCTTTCATGGCTGCAAACGTCCTGACGCCGATAGCTGCAACGTAGCGACCCAGCACGCGCACAAACTCCGCCAGATGTTCCGTTCTATCGCCGTCCATCACCACACCGTCGCGGTGTTCCAACGTCCAGCTAGTCCCGCCTGGTTCCAGGATTACTGCATTGCCGCCCAGTTCATAGATACCGACCTGCATTGAGGCGCGGGTGCGCAAGCTGGGATTGAAGAAAACCAGCGCCACTGAACGGCCAGCCAAAGGCTTCGACATGTCAATGCCTTGTCGGAACCGCAGACCGGCATCCATCAAGCGCTCCAGTTCCGGGCGCGAGTAGTCGATAGTATTTAGAAAGCCTCTCATGCGTTCTCAACTCAAGCGCTGGCCGCGGCAGACTTGGAAGCAATTGATCGAAACAGCCCAAATAAACTGATCAGAAACCAGAACGCCTCCATCAGAAATGCCGACAGATTGAAATCGAATGCGAGCGAAACCATCACCAGAAAGGCGCCGATTGCGTTCAGTAACGAATACGCTGGCGCGGTGCTGGGCAGTTTGTTAAGCTGCAGTAGCAAATAGGCAATCACGATCAGAACGACCCCAACGAATCCGGCCAGGTCAAACCAACTTAGATTCAAATCATGCCTCCCCCTGCGAATCCGGGTTAGCGATCACGGTTTTTAGGCCGTCGATGAAAAGGTCTATTTCCGAAGGCCTGATGCACAGGGGCGGCAGCAGCCGCAATACCTTGGGATCACTCGAGGTACCGGTAATAACCCTTTGCTCCAGCAAGGCCTTGTGAATTGGCGCTGCTTTGTCGGCGAACTCTATCCCCATCAAGAACCCTTGACCTCGCAC
>JACCSP010000304.1 GCA_013812905.1 Pyrinomonadaceae bacterium | reverse complement strand
GATAACCGTTGTTCAATGATGCGAGCCATCTCGTCTTCCGTAATCGAGGTGAGCGTAGTGTAGTTTCCGTAAAGGAATGAGAGTCGAATGTCTTCGTCCCGAACAAAAAGCGATGGTCGAGCATCGGATGGATTGCCTTTGCAAAAACAAAATATGCATTCGTTCGCACACTGGCGGGGAACGATCTGCTCGAAACTGAAACCGAAATCCTCGGCTTCGCCCCGCTCAATCTGCAGTTCCCAATCCTCCCCACTGCTCTTGCGAACTTCCACTACTAGTTCCGTCTCCCCGGCGGTTTGAAAACGAAAGTCGAGATAGTCACGCACGGGTCGCCCGTTCACCCGGGTAATGCGATCGCCTGGCTCAAGCTCAAGCTCGGCGCCGAGACTTTTAGGCGCAACTTCAGTGATTTCGGCACCGCGCCGACGGAGGTTCGTTATCGCTGGCGCAACCGCGAATTCGTACATAATTTCCTTAGCCGTTTGAAGTCAACTGCTCGGTCTACCCAATTGATTGTCAGTAACCTGTCGCCTGCAAACCTCACACTATAACAAAGGGCCCCACTATTTGTTGAGCCGCTGGCGCCACGGCGGGAAAAGCTCACCGATTGGTAGTTTTGTTGTAATTCAGGGTATTTCACGGTGGAAGCTTATTTTAAGGCTGTGCGGGCTTAACCTTTATTGGAGTTAGTGTATAATTTCACCGCTGAGCACTAGTTCCGCACTAACACACTCCCAACACCCGTTTAAAGTCGAACTAACCGGTAGCCCTATGAAGAAAGTAACCCCCACCCCCGTTTTATTAATACTCGTTCTAACCTCAATCAGCGTCGCTGCTGCGCAGATTGCTAACAGTTCTCAAGGACCAAGAGCTGTTTCGAATTCCGCAAGCAAGGCCTCAACGGCGCGGGGCAAGACCGCGTCTATCAATGCCATCTCGGAGAAACTAACGAGTGCAAGTTCTCAGGCGGCTCAGAAGCATTACGCGGCAGGCACCGCCCTTTACGGCTCGGGCAAACTCGTGCAGGCGATCGAGGCCTTCAAACAGGCAGCAAAACTCCAGCCCGATGATCCTCAGACTCACTATATGCTGGGAATGGCCTATTCCAAATCAAAGGCTTATAAAGAATCATTTGGATCGTTTAAGCGGGCCATCCAGGCTTGGCCTGACTGGCCCCAAGCTCACTTCCGGTTGGGGGTTATCTCCTATGTGCTGGGAAGCCGGAGTGAGTCACTAAAAGCTCACAATAATCTCCTGAGACTCAAATCTCCGTTGGCAAACTCTCTCGACCGCATAATCAAAGAGGAGAATCAAGCAACCCCGGCTGAGGGCATAACAGCTAGCGAGTGGTCGTTGACAGAGACTGAGTTAGTTCGTGCGGCAGGGCCGGGCAAAGAAGCCATCAGCGCGCCTACGGGTAATGTGAATCAAGTCCCCACAACTAATGTGGAATCTCGAAGTGTATCTGCCGGCCTTGTGTCGTCAATGAAAGATGCCGCGCCGGTTGCGAGTGAGCAACCAGCGGCCACGGAAGAGCCAGCGGCGTTGACCGGCATCTATAGAGTTGGAGTCGGTGATGTGCTCGATATACGTGTGCTCAATTCATCGACAACTAGATCTACTCTGTACTCTGTGATTGATGGGGGCCTAATAGACATTGCCATTGCGGGCGGACCAATAACCGTGGCCGGTCTTACGACGGACCTAATCCAGGCTCGGATCACCGCGGAACTCCAACGACGCGCGATCGAAGAAGATGCCCGCGTTTCGGTTGGTGTACGGCAGTACGGAAGCCACAGCGTGATTATTACCGGTCTGGTTACCAATCCGGGCACGAAGTTTCTGAGACGTGAAGCTGTTCCACTTTATGTCATCATGGCTGAAGCGCAGGCGCGGTTGGACGCTGGCAGGGTAGTGATAATGCGCCCAGGCAGCCCAGGAATGACGGTGGATCTTGCCGATCCTGACGCGCTCAACTTCCTAATCCGGCCCGGTGACATGATTAGCATCACCGCCAGGCCCCAGGAGTTCTATTACATAGCTGGCCGTATCACCTATCCAGGGCAGAAGGTCTTTCACCCGGGTGTTACTTTGCTGCAAGGAATCCTTGCGGCCGGCGGTGTTACGCGCGAGGGTGACAAAATCGAGTTATCGCGCGAGGGCCAGGATCGGAGACTAGCTACCACTACGTTTAGTATGAAAGAAATCAAAGCGGGCAAGATTCAGGATCCACGACTCCAGCCAGGCGACCGCATAGAAGTAGTCCGCTAATTCCCGTCGAACACACGATCCACGAAATCCACAGAACTGACACTAACGGTTTAGTGTTGGTTTCGCGTGATTTGGTGAATCGTTTAGTTCGTGGATCGTTAGGTTGGTCGAACGTCAAGCAGTAGCTAACTGTGGACTTGGTTTGCAGTAAAACCAGCACAAAGAAAAACCGTAGGTTTAAGACCCATGAGTTTTATGCCCAATTTTATTGACAATTCAGCCTCTCTTTGTTAGTTATGCACCGCGCTTTTCGCCTGCCGTCCTGTCTTCAGGAGCTTAATCTCTAATCGGTTAGCTGAGAGATCTCAATTCAATGATCGACAAACTAAAGCCGGCACTGCTCGGTGGCCTCATTGCAGGTATACTCTCCGTCGTTCCCTTTGTGAGCACTTGTTGCTGTATATGGGCAGCTCTCGGAGGATTGCTGGCGAGTTTTATGTACATTAAAAATTCACCGGCGCCGATTTCGACAGGTGAAGGTGCGGTTGTCGGAATATTGACCGGCGCGGTCGGATCTTTGATTTACGTAATCATTCAACTTCCGCTGGCGCTGCTCTTTGGGCTTGCCAGCATGGAGGAACAGTTCCGGCGTTCGGGTATTGAGCTTCCACTTAGTGGAATTGCGCTGCTGCTTCTGAGCGTTGTCTTAGTAGTTTTTCTTATCCTGATTTTCTCTACCATTGGCGGCATTGTGGGTGTGCCTATTTTTGAAAAACGAAAAGGTGCCCAATCGCCGCCGCCGCCCCAGAGTTTTGGCGCAGGCCCTAGTGGCCAATACGGCACCGGGTTGTAAGAGAGTTACTGCGCACAGTTTTCACTGCGAGCAACGCTTCATCAAAATTCGTTAGAACCAGGAGAAACTTCAAAATGTCTCAAC
>JACCSP010000297.1 GCA_013812905.1 Pyrinomonadaceae bacterium | reverse complement strand
GTGCAAACGGTCTCCGGATACACTTCACCGTGACAGTTTCAATCCGCGCCTCACTGAATCAGTGAGGCGAACATCGCTTAGAGGCAATTGTGCGTATCCTAGGATGTTTCAATCCGCGCCTCACTGAATCAGTGAGGCGAACCGTCGTCTTGCTAAGTCATCCTGTATCCCTCTCTTAACTCATCTTGTTCCCGAAACCCCAAGTTGGTACCCCAAGGCTGACATTGCCGATGAAGATCTCTTAGCAAGCTCCTTTGTCCCGAAGGACTTGGCCGCCGCGCGAACATCTCGGCAAAAAGTCGCCGCTTTGAGTTCGCGCTCCGCCAAAACATCAAACTAATCAATTGCAATCTGAATTTAACCGCCTTTCAAAACACGAGCGGGTCTTCCAGATCGACGGGTTCGTTAATGCCAAAATGTTGCGTGGATGTGTCCACCTCCAGAAAGTAGAAACGCAAGGAGTCCTGGTGTTCGTCTATCTCTTGCAAGAGTCTGCTTTTCAACATTACCCAGGTCCTCTGATCGACCTTGCATTCAAATACGCTCTTCTGAACTCGTATAGTCTTCACATGCCTGAGCCACACGGCGCAGCCGGCGCGCTCCGGCTTTGTCGATAGTAGAGACGTCATAGGTGACAAGAACGAACATCGTTCACTTTGGAGCAGTCCGGTAACTCGTTACCGCTTTTGAATGCGACGACAACCAAACGAAAAGCGGTGACAAGTTACCGCACTCCATATCAACGCAAGACACATGGCAAATACGCGGGTATGTCGCCGCGCAAATGGCGCGCGAGAATGCGTGCCTGGGCCAGCATCAACTGCCCAATACGAAACTCCTGACCGATCACTGGATGCGTTATGATGTCTTGCTTCCTCGTTTGATAAGCCGCAATCACGGCTTTGCGCGAATCCTTCTTCAACTCGAAAGCGCCACCATCGCGCGGAGCAAAGTCTTTCAACTCAATCTGGCGCCGGTTAACCAGCGTGATCGCCAGACGGTCAGCGATCAGCGGTCGAAACTCTTCCATCAGATCCAGCGCCAAACCTGGCCGGGCCGGGCGATCAGAATGCAGATAGCCAACGAACGGATCGAGACCGGTGGCCGTCAACGCCGCGATGCAATCGTGCCCACGCTGCGCAGATGCGCTTTCAATTCGTGGCATTTGCCGCGTTCATTTGCTGTGTGTGCGAGGTAGACCATGCGAAGGATCCTGGATCCCTTCTGTCTGAATCTTCCGGAAGACGGACAAAGCGGGCCAACAGGCACTGTTACGCCCGAGCTCGCGCAAGAATGAATCGCGGCGCCACTGACCTGGAAATGCGTACCGCCTAACTAGTTACTATTTCAAGGAGATGAGGATTGAAAAAGAGCTGAGGTCTCAAGAGAAGTTCGTTGTTGATGTCCTCATCCGGAAAGGCGAGATACTAACACCGGCGCTCCATTTAGGACAACGTTCCGAGTACTTCCTTGCGCCTCGTAAGAACATTCGGACGGTCATCGATATTCGGTCTTATGTAATCGCGCAGTGCCCACACCACAAGAGAGCGAGGTCATGATCGCCGCATTTCTTAATAGTGAGCAGCTACAGCTCCGGAGGGGCCTCACGACTCGTGTGCCACAAGGCAAGCACTTCTATCGCCGGCTCCGACGTGACGCGGTAGTAGAGGTGATAATGAACACGAGCTAGGTGGACTCGCCGCACTTCCAGATTATCGTTTCGTGCTCGCGCCCCAATGCCAGGATGTGAAGCGATGAGCCGCAGGCTGCTCTCAAGATCCGTTGCGAAAGCGTCTTGCGCCCTGGGTCTGTTTGCTGCCCACCAGTCAGCTGCTTCCGCAATAGCTCGAGCCGCACTCCTAACAATGCGAACCGGAAGCGGTGGGTTCATGAGTGGCGAATCTGCTGAAGTACCTCCGACGCGCTGACGATCTCGCCTCGCTCGGCTTCCGCGATGGCCGCCAAAAGTTCGGCTTCTTGAGTAGCGTTGAGTTCAAAAGTCTCATCACCCTCGTGAGCGAGAACTGTGACCGTAGTCCCGTCGGGCAAGACTTTGGTGTCGACTTGAATCACGCCGTCGTTAACTTTACCAGTGGTAATTAGCATGGTCGGATTTTAGCACGGCAGGGGATGCGCGACGCATGCTCGGTAGCGCAAGCGGTTCTGTACAAGCGTCCCTCTCGACCACCCCACGGGGCTGGCGAATAGTCGAACCTTCGTTCGCCACCCAGTCGAGTATCGCAGGAGTGCTTTATTTCTTGACGAAGAATTTTCTCGAGGGCCGAAGTTCATGGCTTCCACCCATTCAAGGATGCAAGCGGACTAGGCTATTCGGAAGAAGAAGTCTCTGAATCGGCGGCCGAATCGGTCATTGCCGGCTGTTCGTCGGCGACCCACGAAACGAACAGCCGTAGCCAGTTCTCCGTGGGTTCTGCAATCTGCACTCCGATACGTGCGGTGCCATAGATGGCCGGGGCCACGCGCACCACCATTGCAGTTACTTCGATGGGAGCACCATCAGGCCGGTGAGCGCGCAGGTAAAGGCGTTCGCCCCGGTTGACCTTCTGATTGAGGTGAAACAGTGTGCCGGACGTGGAAATGTCGTCGGTCTCGGTGGGCTCGCTCCAGGCAGATCCATCCTCTGCGCGTCCGGAAACTACGATCGGCAAGCGGAGTGACATGCGCAAAGCAAAACGTCGGTCTTCGTTGTTGTAAGGCGTGCTCATAGTGGGCAACACAGTGGTCTTTCTCTCTCAGGAAGAACGCCCGAGTGGCGCGTCTTCAGTCTCATCTTTCCATGTATAAAAACCTTCACCGCTCTTCTTGCCTAGTTTCCCTTCGTTTACCAGGCGCCGGAGAACTTCAGGGGGGCGAAAAGTCTCCGAGGCAAGTCTGCGGTGTAGATACTCTGCGATATTGAGTCGAACATCAAGGCCAACCAGGTCTGTAAGCTTCAGCGGACCCATTGGGTGGTTGTAACCCAGTTCCATTGCCTTATCGATATCCCGCGCGGTCGCCACACCTTGTTCCAGCATGCGCATAGCTTCGAGTCCGAGCGCAACGCCCAGGCGACTGGAAGCGAATCCGGGCACGTCTTTGACGACAATTGGTTCTTTTCGCAGGCGACGGCTAACTTCCTGCGCAATTTCCACGGTCTCTGGACTGGTCGCCTCGCCCACAACGATTTCAAGCAGACGCATGACGTGGACCGGATTGAAGAAATGCATACCCACTACTCTCTCAGGATGCCGCGAACTTTTTGCAATCTCGGTGATCGAGAGTGATGAAGTATTGGATGCGAAAATGAACTGCCGGTTAGAGCCTGCTTCAAGCTCCCGAAGTATGGTTTGTTTCAGCTCCAATCGTTCGGGAACGGCTTCAACCATCAAATCCGCCTGGCGGAGCTTGTCTAAATGTGTGGTGCCGTGAATGTACTCGAGAGTTTGCTCGCGATCGGCGTCCGTTAGTTTGCCTAGCTGGATTCCCTTAGCCAGGTTGCGTTCGATGGCTCGAATACCGCTAGCCAAAGTATCTCGATCCACATCGCGAAGAATGACTCGGTAGCCAGCGGCTGCGGCAACTTGGGCGATGCCGTGGCCCATCGTGCCTGCGCCAATCACCCCGATCGTTTCAATAGTTTGCGGATCGCCGGCTGCTTTCAAAGCTTTTGCCAAACTCCCCCGTCTGTCGACCTTATCTTGACCCGTAATGCAAGAAGCCCGGTTCGACTAGTTCACTTACCGTAGTTATACTATACGCTCAACCGAAAAGGCTATACTGTATGCATTTACCGGCAATATTTAAGGCTTGGACGAAAGGATCGAACGCCACTCAATGAGCAAACAAAGGCTCCATCGGAACGTTGTTATCATTGGTTCCGGGCCGGCCGGTTTGACCGCCGCCATCTACTCGGCGCGAGCCAATCTCAAGCCTCTTTTGATCGACGCTCCGGTCGATGCCGAGAAACAGACCGCGCCGGGCGGGCAGTTGATGATCACCACTGAAGTTGAAAACTATCCCGGGTTCGCAGAAGGCATTCAGGGCCCCGAAATGATGGCCGAGTTTCGCAGACAAGCCGAACGCTTCGGAACTGAGTTTATCGAGGCCTGGATCGAGAAAGTTGAACTTCGGGAGCGGCCTTTTATTCTTCACACCAGGGAGTATGTGATCCAGACAGAAACGTTAATAATAGCCTCCGGCGCCTCGGCGAAGTGGCTGGGTATTCCCGGTGAAGCCAAAGTTCCGGATGGCTTGGGGGGTAATGGAGTGTCTGCCTGCGCAACCTGCGACGGACCACTCCCCGCGTTTCGCAACAAACCGCTGGTAGTAGTCGGCGGCGGGGACACCGCGATGGAGGAAGCAACGTTCTTGACTCGCTACGCCTCGCGCGTGTTTGTGGTCCACCGCCGAGACAAACTGCGAGCGTCAAAGATCATGCAGGATAAAGCTTTTCGTAATCCGAAACTCGAGTTTATCTGGGACACTGCCATTGAGGAAATCCTGGGAACCCCGGAAGACGGAGTAACTGGTATTCGGCTGCGTAACCTAAAAACTGCCGCAAAGCGTATCTTTGCATGTTCAGGCGTTTTTATAGCCATCGGCCATAAACCAAATACCGACTTATTCAAAGGGCAGATTGAGACGGATCAAGTCGGGTACATCAAAACTTCAGGCCGTTCAACGGCTACGAATATTCCTGGAGTGTTTGCCTCCGGAGACGTGCAGGACTCTATTTATCGTCAGGCGGTAACCGCTGCCGGAACGGGGTGCATGGCGGCGCTCGACGCCGAGAGGTTCCTGGACCATCTTCCGGTGATGATGCCGTCCGGTGAAGAGGTTACGCGCGAAGGCGAGCACATCACCGCTGACCAGGAAGCTATTATCACACCCGACGGCCATATGATTCCCAATAAGACTGAGTATGCGGCTCCCGGAGAGTAACGGAGACCAGCTCGCCTCGTCCTCAAAGGGACGAAGTCAATAGCCGGGGGCAACGCCCCCGGAAAACTTTAGCGCGTCCCGACCCTGAAAGGGTCGCACCGTCAGATAAAGACTCAACCTATTTGATGTAACCCGTCGAGACTGCGACCCTTCCAGGGTCGGGACTGAAACCCTTCGCTTACCGGGGGCGTTGCCCCCGGCTATTGACTTCATGCCTTTCAGGCATGTCACCACTCGGAAGTTCCACCTACAACAGCACGATTGAATCGTCTCGTTCGCGGCGAAACCTCCCCGAAGGTGTTGCGATGTGCCGAGATTGAGGTAATTCAAGATTGTTGGGACAAACCTCGCAATAGCGGCCGCGTCGTTTCCTACGATCCTCACACTCGTTGCATTTAAGCGACTGCCCCACTTCTCGCAAAGCATCCAGCAAGGGCACCAGAACCTGGCCGCGTTCAGTGAGCGCATATTCGATGTGAGGGGGGTTACCGCCGAAGTCTGTACGTTCAAGCAGACCGTCTTTTACCATATCGCGCAGCCGACCCACGAGAGTGCGGCTACTGATCGGCTCCAGGTTGGAGTGTAGCTCCATAGTCCGTTTTGGTCCGGTGGCCAAATCTCGAATGATCAACATCGTCCACTTATCACCGACCATCTGCAGCGCGCCGGCAATTGGACAGCCATCAAGATCGCGTCTTCTCACGCTTGATTCGCTCCGTAAAGAGTCTTGAAGAAACTTGTGTTCGGGTTAGTCCCGGGGCCTCCGCTAACTGTTCCTACTAAGCCCGCAGGTTAATTTTGTATGTCTTAATCTTTGAATTCAGCGTTGTCGCATTCATTCCCAACAGTCTTGCCGCCCGCGATTGATGACCGCCGGTCCGCTCCAGGGCCCTCCGAATAAGATCGATCTCAAAGCGGCGCACCTCGTCGTAGAAATTTACGCCCCGACCAAGGTCTTGGACTGCGGTGGTACTGGCGCCGTCATAGGAGTTGGCCGCTATAGACTGTGGATCGCTAATCTCAGCGCGCAAACATTCGCGAGTTATTTCATCTTCGGGAGCAATCACCACGGCGCGCTCGACCGTATTCTCTAGCTCACGCACATTCCCAGGCCAGGAATAAGCTTCCAGCAAAGCCAACACATCAGGGGCTAAGTGTAGCGACACCTGGCGCCCGTTTTCTTCGTTGTACTTTCTTATGAAATGCTGGGTCAACGCCAAAATGTCCTCGCGACGATCGCGCAATGGTGGTAATTCAATAGGCACAACTGCAAGGCGGTAGTACAGATCTTCGCGAAAGGTTCCTTGCTTGACTGCTTCCTTCAACTCAATGTTCGTAGCCGCAATGATGCGCACATCGACTCGCCGCGGTGTTGTGTCACCAAGCGCGGTAAACTCGCGTTCCTGGATGACGCGCAAGAGACGCACCTGGGTTTCGGGTGGAATGTCGCCAATTTCGTCAAGAAATATCGATCCCCCGTCGGCAACTTCAAAAAGACCCTTCTTCACTGCCACCGCACCCGTAAACGCTCCGCGAGTGTGTCCGAAGAGTTCAGACTCAAGCAGTTCGGACGGAATGTTTGAGCTGTTAACAGTAACGAAGGGCTTTCCGACGCGCGGGCTCGCCTCGTGGATCGCTTTGGCAATTAATTCCTTTCCGGTACCGCTCTCACCCGTGATGAGAATAGTAGATCGGGCGGGCGCCACTTGTTCTACTAACCGAAATACCTCTTGCATCACGTCTGAGCGCCCCACGATGGCTCCGCGGTCGACGGAGCGGCTCATCGCGCGTCTCAGGCTTAGCCGCTCCTCCTCTTTGCGACGGCGCTTTATACCTGCGGCGATCGTTTCCGTGATCTGTTCATTTTGGAAGGGTTTGCGAATGCAACCGAAAGCACCTCGCTCCCAGGCGGCAATGGCGGTGTCAAAGGTTGCATAGGCGGTGATCATGATGATCACCGCATCGGGATCGCTCTTAAGAAATTCTTCCAGCGCACGCAGGCCGCCAATTCCAGGCATCGAGACGTCCAAGAGTACAACGTCATATGAACGCCGCCCGTATGATTCGAGTCCTTCTTCGCCAGTCTTGGCCAAGTCAACTCGATATCCTTCCGCAGAGAGAAGCGTCTCTAAAACATCGCGCATTATCTCTTCGTCGTCAACAACAAGTATCGAACCTTTTCTGGCCATACGTCTTTCTGCTTCAAAGGTGAATTCTCATATACCGCTGCCGGCTACCTTCAGTTGGGCGCGCAGACTGAACCTGTCAGCTTTCGCCTGCATGTCGTGACAAGATTGACAGTCGAGGGACCTTCCGCGCAAAGGAGGTCAGTGTAGGCGAGATCAGAACAGAAAACAAAAGTCAGAGGCAAAGCAGCAACGTTGCCGCTTGCCCTGACTGTTGTGCGCTGTCTTGTTTTTGTTTAGTCGCCAACTGCCTGCAACCGAGCGCGACCATTCGCAGTAGGCAAGGTAATGCGGAAGGTTGTGCCCCGCCCAGGGGTACTGTCCACGCTGATGTGCCCGGAGTGCTCTTGAACGATTCCATAAGAAACGGCCAACCCCAACCCGGTGCCGCGCCCGACGCCCTTGGTGGTGTAAAAGGGATCGTAAATCTTCGCCACATTCTCAGGTGCAATCCCCATTCCCGTGTCGGACACCTCAACAGTAAGGGCATCGCCGGCAGTGGCAGCGGTGGAGATCGTGATTCGCCCGCCATCGGGGATCGAGTCGCGCGCATTCAGCAATAGGTTGGTGAAAATCTGCTGGAGCTTGCCGCTGTTGCCAAACACTCGCGACGATTCGGGATCGTAGGCACGCACAATTTCAATTCGACTCCCCCGCATTTGTGGTTCCAGCAGTTGAAGCGTATCGTCAAGCACCCGACGAATGTCCACTTCGGCAAACTCTGTGGCGCTGCCACTGCGCGAAAAATTCAGCAGGTTATTCACAATATTCGTGGCGCGTTCAGCTTGGCGACGGACCTTTTGCAACAGCGCGTGCTTGGGATCGGTTTCCGGCAACATCCCCAGCAGCATTTGGGTGTACGACGAAACTCCGGTGAGAGGCGTGTTCACTTCGTGAGCAACGCCGGCCGCGAGCAAACCAATAGATGAAAGCTTTTCGCGTTGCTGCAACTGTTCTTCCAGCCTTATGCGCGAAGTGACGTCTTCAACCACAACCAGGGCGCCCGTCTGCCCTTGCGAGTCCTGCAGGGGCGCAATTGCGATATTGAGCACCAGGGTCCGACCCGCGCAGTTAGCTGTGTGGATTTTGTAAATGTTGCGAAGCTCTGTCTGCCGCCACCGTTCAGCACCAAGGACCTGCCATAACGTCTCGGCAAAATCCTCAGAGAAAAGATCCTGCACATGCTGGCCAATTCCTTCATCGCGCTTGATGTCCAGGATATGCTCCAGCGCGGAATTGAGCCGTGTCACTCTTCCTTCGAGGTCAACTGCTACTAGGCCGACATTGATGGACTCGATGATTGATTCGTTGAACTCTTTTAGGAGCTTCAATTCCGAAGCCCGCTCTTGCTGCTCCTGATAGAGCAGACTGTTCTCGATGGCCACCGCGACATATCCAGATACAGTGCGCAAGATCTCGACGTCTTCCGATGAAAGTAAGGCACCATCGGCCGACCGACCCAATCCGATAACTGCCACCATGCGGCCCCGCACCACACAAGGCACATAGTAGTGAAGAGCGCGTCGTACGAAGCCGGTAGTGTCCGGAGACAGATCGAGATCATCGGTCCGGACTACCCCGTTTTCAGCGGACCGGCTACGAATCATCTCGCGAAAGTCGGGGGGCACCACCATTTTTGAAGAAAGGCCCACTGCCCGGGCCAGGTGATATCCCGATGGCGCTGTTCGGTCCTCGACGAAAATGGCGACCCGGCTTACGTTCATTACCTCCTGCAAGCGACTGATCAGCGAATCGAGTAAGGGATCGAAGGCGGTGGTCGCCGAAAGTGTGCGACCAAAATCGAGCAGGCTATGGCGCATGTCATAGCGCTCTCCGTAGAACAGTCGGTCGGTTCGCTCCTGAAGAAAGTTTTTTACGGGCGCCGCAATCATAACAATCGCAGCCATGGCTACAATTGCCACCACTACACGAAACGTAATCTGTCCCGAGGTAAAGCTCTCGTCGCCGCCCAGCGCATAGAGGCCGGCGAGGTACACAACCGATCCAATCATTAAGGCGATCGCCAGAGTTGTCAGTGCGTAAACAAAGACGCGACGAACCACCAACTCGACGTCCATCAAGCGGTAGCGAATAACGGAATAGCCAAATGCAAGAGGAATCAGAATCAGAGGTAAGACCGCGGCATCAGTCAACCACGGGTCACTTCGTGCTCCAAAGAGATAACTAACCGCATACAGCAATGTGAAGGGAGCAATTGCGAGCAAGGAACCCCAGACAACCCACTTCAGCTGTTGGCGCACTACGGCGCTCTTCGCCCTCACCCAGGTCCTGACGAGCAACGCGGTGCTCGCAATAAGAGCGGTCGCAAAGTGGAAGAAGCTAAGCTTCCAAAACAAGGTGACGAAAGATTCAGCTATGACTGGAATGTTTCGCAGCAAGGGTATGCCCACTGCCAAAAAATCGCGAAGGTAGATAAAGCTGGCTAGCAGGAGCAGAACCGCGGCAGGAAAGTAAATTAGAGTCGTGCGCCAGCGCCGTTCGATAAATAAGTGCTGCCTCGAAGGATACACTGCACAAAAGTGCAAGAAGAGAGGAGGAAACAGAATGAAAGCCGCATTCCTGAGAAAAGCAATTGCCAGATCCAAGTCTCTATAACTGCCTACCGGCGTGTAGAAATGAAAAACAAAAGCTGCCAGGCAAAGCGATGCGAAATGAAGGGCAAACGGCGCCCGGCCACCTTGCTTGAAGAGCACAAAGAAACCGACAAAGAGATAGAGCAGTCCAATCAGGTTGATGTAGAGGTCGCGTGGTGTCCATCTGTGGGTCGCATCCAGATTGTTTAGGTCTGCGAAATACAGGCGACTCTCTTCAGGGTAGGAGGGCCGTTCGATGAGGTAATGAAGCTGTCCCCCCACAAGCGCTTGATCCAAATATATCTGCACATCTTTCGCATGAGCGATTTCGTCTTTTCTGACGCCATCCAGGCTAACGGCAATCAACCGGTCGCCTGGCAGAATCCAAGCTCGGGCGCCAGAGGAGTTTGGCTCGACAGTCTCCGCCATGATTCCTTGCCGGGTATCGATCCATCTCACCCCATCCCAGGGAGGAGTTTCCCGTCGGGACCGCTGGGCAAAATTGAGGACCCCGGCCGCCACGAGAAGAGCTGCCGCAATCAGCACCATCCAGGTTCCTGTTGTTAGAACTGACCTTTTCACAGCTTCAAACTTCCCGCCTCGTGTCCAAAACCTCCGATCCCGAGTTGGAAAAGCAAGGTATGTTCCCAAGGGCTTCCCACCGCTGGCTTAAAGACGCCGATGAGTCTTGCTCATTAAAACTCCGTCCCTGGCTCGAATACATTGGACCTACGTCGTCTGAATCGCTCCGGCTTAACCAGCGCGAAAAAAGCTGACCTCAAAGCGCAACTCCGCTTAATCCAATATTTCGTAGTTTTCCATGATTCTGGAGAAACTGGGTCAGGGGGGTTAACGAAAAGGGAGGGTTAAATCCAAGGCAGGGACTCTTAACCCACTGCTAAAATCTACGCCCCTTTTTCTAGAACCTGACGGAGATGCCACCTCGGACCGAACGGCGTCCGGTTAGCAGTTGCGTAAGTATCTCTCTGTTTTCCGTGGTTGCCTGAGCGTCTAACAGGTTTCGAGCATCGAGCACGGCTTCGGCTCTAACCGGCAGACCGAAGCTCGGCAAGTCCTGCGTAATCTGAATACTCAATGAGGGGTCGTAGACTCCAAGTCGTCCGGCAAAGGGGTCGATCGCAAAAACAGTCGCATCAGGCGAGAAACGCAAAACTGTGCGTACGTGAGTTCCCGTACCAAACACTGCGCCAAGTTGCAGTGCACCAGTCTGGAAAGATCCATTGGTGAAGACTTCGGCTGGGTTCGAAAAGTCAAACGGAGACAACTGCTGACCCTGACCGAAGGAGTATCCCGCAGAGGCAGTCCAATGGCGACTCAAACGCCGTGTATAAACCACCCGTACTCCTTTCGAGGTCCCCTCCTGGTTCGCGACCTGGATTAAAGCTTCGCCGGTAGTGCCCGAAAAGGCCGATAGTGGAGTGCTGAGCAAACCGACTCCTCGTCCAGAGGTGGTATCAAAGAAGGCTGTAGCCTCCACATTGGAGTTGTTATCAAGAACTCGTTCCACTCCAAATTCGAGCCGGTGGCTTCGCTCCATTACAGCTTGTCCGTCGATATAAGCAACAGCTCGATTTCCTGAGTCAGTGAAAACGCCTTGAGTGCCTTCAAATCCCACCACGCTCTGAGTGTGTTCTTCACCGCCACCCGGAGCGTAAGCCGCTTTCCAGCGTGTCCGCGTATTAGTGTCAAACTGAATTCCCAAGCGGGGGGTAAATGAAGTCGCGCCGCCGGCGCCAAGGAATCGGGAGTAGTCCAGACCAAGCACGATTACAATTCCGTCCCTGACAATCCACTCATCTACAGCGCGCACCGAAAACTGCCCTAAGGGGCGAGCCTCTGTCGCTCCGGCGAGCCGCGGCGAATTTAATCGCATGCCACCAACGCTCATCCCGAGGTGGTGGCGTTCGCCGATGCGGATGCGACTGCTCACCTCCAGACGCTCGGGTGCATTGGGCCCTACTCCCGTTTGGCCGACAAAAACCAGTTCGATATTGTCAGTAGTGGGAGTTGAAATTGCGAAGTTAAGTCCGAGGTATGCGGGACCGTAGGGATTGTCAGCGAAATAGGATTCTAAGACTCCAGTAGCACGCTTTCCGGAATTGCTTGTGGCAACTTCACTCGTCTCAATAGCAGTGGTCGCAGCCGTCTCACTAGTTGCATTCTCAATTCCCAGCGCTGCCTTAATGTCCTCGTCGTCACCTTCCTGCGCTTGAAAAATCGAACGTCGCGTCTGAGCTGAACGCAAAACCCACCTGACGTCATCGCGATCCTTGCGTTGTTCCGGCAGAGTCTTGCCCGATCCAATCGGTTCGAGATTGAAACGGTAGACTAACTCCTGAGACCGGCGCACTTCAACAGAGGAAAACGAGACGGCGTTGAACCCATCGGCAATAGCGCGAATGGCATATCGTCCCGGCAGGATTTTTGCGGAGAAGCGTCCATCGGAACCGGTCCGCGTCTGCTTGATTACCTCATTGGCGCCGTCCTTGAGTAAGGAAATGAGAGCTCCAGACAAAGGATTGCCTTGGCTATCTTTTACCGAACCCGTAATTGTGGCGAGGGCAGATTTCCCTGCTAGTGTGGGAGGGGCAGCAACAGAAAACAATGCCGACAAAACAACCAAACCTAAAAGTAAACCCGATCCTCTTTTCATGGTCGCAAGACCTCCTAGCGCAAACTCCCGCCACGGAGCGTTTGGGACAAGGGACGCCATCTGTTTGGTCTGCTCAACTTGGAAAGGGCTCTCTAGAAGTTGGTTCAATAACGGCACAGTAGCCCTTAAGAAAAAGGTGAACCGGTTCAGGCAGGAGACTTACCAGAACCCCTAAATGACGTTATTCTCTGCCAATCTTTGCCGATTTGTCAAGCAAATAGACCTTTATGACCCACGTTTGCCGCCTGTTTTCCCGCCATGTTAGGATGCCAACTCGAGGCTCCCAACGGCAAATTTTGGTTCCAGCTACTTTTGGCTATAACGAAGCATGATCGACGAAGTCCACTCAACCAAACTTCCCAACGGCATCACGGTTTTGTCGGAGCACATGCCCGGCCTAAGATCGGTAACCGCCGGAATCTGGGTCCGGCGGGGTTCGCGCCACGAGTCTGCCGAGTTAAATGGCATTTACCATTTTATCGAACACTCGGTTTTCAAAGGCACAGAACGTCGTTCTGCTCGGGATATTGCCGTCGAATCTGACCGTCTGGGGGGCCAGTTTGACGCCTATACCACCCATGAGATGACTGGCTTTGCCCTAAAGGTTGCGGACAGCAGCCTGCCGGAGGCGTTCGATCTCATTTCGGACCTTATTTCCCGACCGCGGTTTGACCAGGAAGACCTCGAGCGCGAGCAGAAGGTCGTCCTGGAAGAGATGAAAATGGTCGAGGACACTCCGGACGAGTTACTGGGAGAACTCTTTAACGCTGCTTATTTTCCAGATCAACCTCTCGGGCGACCGATTGAAGGCACCGAGGCAACAGTTTCCTCTTTTGATCACGCCACCACTTCTGACTTTCATGCCTGGCAGTTCTCGCCTCGAAATCTTGTGGTTGCCGCCGCTGGCAATGTGGATCACGCTCGGCTTGTTGAGATGGTCGAACGTGGATTTGCCGGCCCCACTAAGAGCGCGAATGGAGGTTCGGGTTCTCAGCCCGAGACGAACTCCTCGCCCTGGGCAGCTGCCCCGATTCTGATCGAGCAAAAGAAAGAGCTCGAACAAGCACACTTGATCATCGCAGCACCCTGGCCCACCGCCCGGAGCGAAAACCGCTATGCCGCAAGCCTGCTCGCCTCTGTAATAGGAGGCGGTACTTCGAGCAGGTTATGGCAAAGGATTCGCGAAGAACGCGGCCTTGCGTATTCGGTCGGCGCTGGAGGCAGCACGTTCTCCGACGTGGGAGTGTTTACGATCTACGCGGGCACATCCCCGGGACATCTTGACGAGGTTCTCGATGTGTCACTGCAAGAACTCCGGCGAGTCGTGAATGAACGCGTCTCCTCGGCAGAACTAAAACTCTCCAAAGAGCAGGCGATATCATCAATCCTACTGAGTCTAGAATCTTCCAGCTCACGCGCCAGCGCCCTTGCGCGTCAGGAGATCATTCACCGGCGGCGTATTTCACCAGACGAAGTCGTGAAGCAGATTAATGCTGTGAATTGTGAGGAACTGCAAAAGGTGGCGCGCACGTACTTTACGACGGAGAAGCTTGCTCTTGGTGCGCTCGGAAATCTGAACGGCTTTCACGTAGATCGTTCACGGCTGGAGATCTGACCCTAGTACAACCGCCGTCAATCTCCCGATGAAGTGTTGTGTTGTCACACCATTACAGAACCGCGAGCAGTAGCGACCGGATCCAAGCTCTCAAC
>JACCSP010000246.1 GCA_013812905.1 Pyrinomonadaceae bacterium | reverse complement strand
GCGTAAGGGCCTGTGTCTGGGACCTTGCGGTAGGCGGAAATAACCACAGGTGACGCGCCCGATGACTCGTTACGAGAAGGAGGAGGCGACATATTTTCACCGCCGACGCAAGGATGATTTCTTCGTTCGACAATGATGCATATCCGGGCAGACCCAGAATCTTATTCATCGGCCCTGGCGACAGCACTCACACTCACTCGTGGGTCGACCTTTTAGAAAACGAGCCTTTTAACGTTAGGGTTTACATTCCTCCTAATATGGTGTCGCCGCCGAACACCTGGAAAGCAAAAACCTACATTACCGCGTACGACCGCGGTCCTCTCGACCCTACGATCCGGAAGCGTCTCATAGACAAAGGGAAAGCGAAGCGGTTGTTCGCTAGATCCTTAGCGGAGGCCCGGCACCGAAGGTGGAACAGCAGCAGATATGCAGAGGAATGGCTGGCCCAGGTGGTTCGCAGTTGGCGACCACACATCGTCCACACTTTCTCCCTGGATGCGGCTGAGTTTTACTTTGTCGTTCGGCGAGATTACAAGGTCGGAAGCTTAGCGAAGTGGGTGTTGCAGGTCCGGGGCGGAGCGGATCTTGCCTGGAGCCATCTTGATCCCGAGGTGCGCGAAAAAATCGGGGAAGTCCTGCGCGCGTGCGACCAGTTGTTTAGCGACAACACCCAAAACTTTCGCATCGCGCGTGAACTGGGAGTCCGCGAAGAACAACTTTCGAGCATTGGAACGGTGCCCGGCACAGGTGGTATTGATGTGAGGGATTTAGCGGCGAGGTGGGACGGACTGCCCGCGACCAGGCGCGTGATCCTTTGGCCGAAAGTCTATGAGTGGCCGTGGTCCAAGGCGCTTCCTATCTACGAGGCCCTGAAGCTCTCCTGGGATCGCCTACAACCGTGCCAGGTGGACATGCTGGCCACAACACCCGATGCAAGAATGTATTATTGGACTCTGCCTGAACGCATGCGCCAAGCCTGCCACCTTCGCGACCGAGTTCCGCGATCCGAGTCGCTTGAGGCGATGACGCATGCGCGTGTAATGTTGGCTCCCTCACTCGTTGACGGAACACCAAACTCTATGTTTGAAGCTATGGCCGCGGGAGCCCTACCTATTGTCTCACCCTTAGAAACGATAATCCCCTTGGTTGAGGAGGAACGAAACGTGCTTTTTGCCCGCAACCTCTACCCGGATGAAATTGCCGCAGCGCTGGTCCGCGCGATGACGGACGACGCGTTGGTGAACGAGGCGGCAAAACGTAACCTCGAGCTGGTGAATCGCATCGCCAACCGCGATGAGATACGTACTAGAGTCACTAAATTCTATGAATCATTGGCGGGCGGCGTTCACATGTAATTCATGGAGTGAATAGAATGAGGTGGATGCTGTCAAAAAAGTCTTCAATACTATCGCGTTGGTCAGTTTCGCGGATGAAGTTAGTCACTATGACGGTGACTTTGACAACTACCAGGCGCAAACACACGAGCCAGCCCTCTGTTAACATTCTCGTTCCGACGCGAATGGACCTTGATTTGTGAAACGCTTATCAGCGTGCACCGTGGCTGATGAAATTGCGGAGTTCGTTGTCCAGTTGGCGAGGCAGGGGACGCGAACCTGAATTCGTGGCGTTCTTAAAGAGGGTGTCGACTATACAAATAAACTCAGAAATCGACGCGGATGCGGCGCCGACAGCATCGCATCCGCTGGTCAGCGTCATCATTCCGACCTTCAACTACGGGCAGTTCATCGGCCAAACATTAGAGAGCGTGCAGGCGCAGACGTATCAGAACTGGGAGTGTGTAGTGGTTGATGATGATTCGACGGACAATACCCCGCAAGTGGTGACCCGTTACGCAGTGGGCGATAACCGCATTAAGTATCTTCACCAGATAAACCAACGGCAAGCAGCGGCGAGAAACCATGGTCTTCAGCATGCCACCGGTAAGTATGTGCAGTTTCTGGATGCTGATGACCTCATTGAGCCGTACAAACTTGAACGGCAAGTCGGGTATCTTGAGCAGCACCCCGAAGTCGATATTGTTTATAGTAGCGTGCGGTATTTCAGTTCCGAAAATATTCACGAGCGCCTGTTTTCGATGGGAAAAGATAACTCCCCATGGATGCCGGAAGTCTCAGGGGCTGGTCAAGACATCTTATCCCTACTGGTGCGCGCAAATATTATGGCCGTTAATTCACCACTTGTTAGGCGGAGCGTAGTGGATGATGTAGGCCCCTTCGATCATAAGTTGCCTCCGCTAGAGGATTGGGACTTTTGGCTGCGCTGTGCGGTTAAGGGAAAACGTTTCCAACACGATAAAACCAACGGCACACTGGCACTCGTCAGGTCCCATCCGGCAAGCTCCAGTCGGAATAAGACCCGGATGATGCGAGCAGGGGTTCGGATGCGAAGAAAATTGGAGCAGAGAATTGACGACGCCGAAATTCGGAAACTTAACCGGGAGTTGATGTCAGAAGATGCGTGGTGCCTCGGAGTCGAAGAGGTGTTACACGGGAGCGTACTCAGAGGAACCGGCGGTCTCATCGAGGCGGGAATTGGAGAGCGGAGATTGAATCACAGGATGAAGATGTTCGTCTGTGCCTTTATCGCGCCCTTCGTGTCGAAGCAACGCTTTCAGGTCGTCGCTTCATCCTCTATCACCTCCTCCCTGACGGGTATCTGGCGCAGGTCGGGGGCGGAGTGAGCGTGGCGCAGTTGGCGTGTTGCCTACCCGAAAAATATTCTTGTAAGAAGAGCGGTATGAATTTAGTTCTCGAGCGAATTCTGAAAACGCAGAAAGTTCAGTCGGCAGACGGTGAAATAATCGATCTGCATTCGCAAATCTCTCCGGCTGAAGGCGAGGCTTTGGGTGACATAATTTTACAAGTGAAGCCACAGTCGAGTCTTGAGGTCGGTCTTGCCTATGGCATCTCGACGCTTTTTATTTGTGAGGCGTTAGCTAAAGTGGATGCAGAGCGGCACATCGTCATTGACCCTCACCAATTTGGCATTCCAGATGATGACTATTTTCGTCCAAGTTCCCAACAACAGAAAAAAGGGTGGCAAGGTATTGGTATCCGGCACCTAAAAGAGGCTGGGTACGAAAGTATGATAGAGCTCCACAACTCACCTAGCCATCATGTGCTCCCTCGCTTATTAGAGGGAGGGCGCAAAGTTGAGTTTGCCTTCATTGACGGATGGCACACGTTCGATTATGTGATGGTGGATTTTTTTTATATTGATAAACTTTTGCGTGTGGGCGGCGTGGTTGTCTTCGATGACACCGCGTATCCAAGTATCAGAAAACTTTGTCGCTATATTGTTACCAATCTACCTTACACAACCTTCCC
>JACCSP010000148.1 GCA_013812905.1 Pyrinomonadaceae bacterium | reverse complement strand
ACTGAGGAGGTCGAAGCAGTAATTTCCTGTTTTTCAACTCGCTCGAAAAAGTTAGAGCAGTCTTCAGAGAGCGGTGGGGTCTCGACGAGATGATAGTAGAAGATATTAGCGTCAACGAAGCAGTGCGTGCCCGGCGGGATGTCGCGCAGCATACGTTACTCAGCCAGCAGGTCGTACTCAGACGATTCCGCGATTTCGTGAGCCACTGCCTGGTCGAGCCTGATGCGTTCTCGGCGTTGCTCAGCAACGACGCCGATGGGCTGAATGGTAATCCGCACGCGCTCATGCTCTTGGAGCGCATCGAGGGGCTTTATTGGTTTGAGAACTCCGGACTCGTAGATCGCTTCGACGGTGATGCCCATACCGAATCTCCTAAAATCTTCTTGGATCATTCTGCTAAAAGATCGTGATGTTCTTGCGCTTCAAGGAAACTTTTCATCCTCCGCCCTTTTAGCCCGCGTTCATAAGCGCTACCTGTACTATACCCTTCGAGCAGTTGAGCCAGCAAGAGATTTACTGGTTTCGCTAGGATCTGGACCGCGTTGATGAGAGCCCCTGAAGTCGTCCAACTTGTCCCGCAAATGTCCCGCAACTACCTGCAACTTCAGCTACTCGATCCATGGCATGCGCAGTATGCACATGCGTTTTTCTTGAGCATACTTGTAAATGTTGAAAGTAAAGGGAGCCTGAATTACATTCCCAAGCTGAAAGTTGCGGGTTCGAGTCCCGTCGCCCGCTCCATTGGAAAAGTTCAGGGCTCAATCAGGCCCAGAATGGTTTGAAGCTTAAGTTAAAGAAGCTTGCAACCTCGCCAGCGCCGCGTCACATCGACTGATTTCCTCTTTGATTTTGTCCAGTGAGCTGGCTTCTGAATCGAACCAGTAAGTCGCAGAGGGGGCGCGGTCTCTTATCTCACGTGAGGTGTCGAAGCTTTGCTGAAACAGTTTTCGTGCAGCTCGCCAGTGCTCTACTTTCTGAGAGAGTGAAACTTTGGCTGTTGAGACTACCCGTGAGCGCAGACGTCCCGTTTTTAAGTAAGAGTTGGCAAGGGCAACACGAATTCTTACGTTGGCCGCCGTAATTGCCGATAACGCTTCGTATATCTCCACGCCCTTGCGGTGGCTTTCGATAGCCTCCAACAGATCACCGCTCAGCGCCAGAGCGTCGCCGACTTTGTTGTAACTCTCAGCTAGGTCACGGCGGTTAAAAACGTCCGTCTCACTGGTCGTAGCCAGCTCGTTGCGAATTCGGAGAGCCCGGCGGTAGTTCGAGAGGGCTTCACCTGTTTTGCCAATCTGAGCCTGCACATCACCGACCTTGATGAGCGCCACCGCCTCGTTGTTGCGGAATTGGACGCTGGCGGCATCAGCGGCCACCATCTCCTCATTGAGCGTCAATTGCTTTCGATAGTGTTCCATCGCCCCCGACGTGTCGCCTAACTTGGCGAGAAGATCGCCGACGTAACGATGACTATCGATCAGCATTAGCCGAAGATCGGTGTTGAGCGGGTCAGCCTTTAGAAGCGATTCGCGGATCTCTAACCCTCGCCACTGAAGTTCCAAAGCGCCCTTCGAATCGCCAACCTGTTCAGTGACGACTCCGAGATGCTCGTAGGAGATCGTTAGCGCGCGGCGAGAGCGAGCTTTCGTCGAATCGATCCAAGCCAGTGCTTCGCGCATAGATAGCGCTTGTCGCTGGTGCTCGAGCGCGCCTCTCGCATCCCCCATTTCCAGGAGTAGGTTCCCAATCATCGTATGAGTGCCCGCCTGATTGTAGCGGTCTACCATGTGCGTTGGGTTCGCGCGGATCAGGGTCTCCCGCATCGCTAGCTGCTGACGGATCATCTCCAGCGCCCGGGGCAGGTTGCCTTCCTGATTCAATAGAGAAGCGATAAACCAGTAGCTGTCTAATAGCTCGCGACGATAGTCCAGATTCCCTGGGTCGGCGGCCACTAATGCTTCGCGCAACGCAGCTGCCTTACGGTGGCTTTGCATAGCGCCTGCAATGTCGCCCAGATGGGCAACTGTAGGCGTATTTTGAACCACGCCGAGTTTTTCATAAGCCGTCGCCAACTCGCGCTGCAGTGCAAGGTCGCCGCCCGCCTCCTGGGCGAGACTGTCGAGATACTTCAAGCCACGCTGCACGATCAGAGAACGCGCGTTAGTTGATCCAGGTAGATTTTGAATCGCGTCATGGACCTCGAAAACGAATGAGTTAGCTAGCTGACGCACCTCATTGAAACGCCGTTCCGCTCGCTCCTTCTCCGCCTCGGCGCGCACCCGTTCCACACGGGCAACGCGCCCTTGCCAGCCGGTTGCGACAATTCCTGCCAGCAATGTCACCAGTATTAAGCTTGCCGCGATTACGCCGACCTTATGGCGATTGACGAACTTTCCCGCACGGTAGCCGAAAGTATCAGCTCGAGCTCGCACCGTGAGCCCTTCCAGGTGGCGGCGAATGTCCTCGGCAAACTGTTCCACTGAGGCATAGCGGCGCTGCGGCTCTTTGCGCATCGCCATTAGCACGATGTTATCGAGATCGCCACGCAAGTCGCGTCGCAACTTCTCAGGCTGCCCGCCGCGCGTCTTGCTCACTTGTTCGGGCGACAACGTAATCTCCACTCTACCGTCGGGGTTAACTACTTCTTCTGCGCGACTGATCGCGGTGCTCGGTCGTTCTGGTTCCTGCTCGCAAATCACTTGCGCTACTTCGTGCGGCAGACGGCCCTTGAAGCGGTACGGGCGATGTCCGGTCAAGAGCTCGTAGAGCAACACTCCAAGCGAGTAGATATCTGTAGCGGTGCTTACCGGAAGCCCCCGGACCTGTTCCGGGCTGGCATATTCCGGCGTCATTAACCTGACGGCGGTGGCCGTCACACTCGTGGCCGGCGATCCTTGCTCATGATGGAGCAGTTTGGCGATACCGAAGTCGAGAAGTTTCGGGCTACCGTCGGCAGTGACTAGAATGTTCCCTGGTTTAATGTCCCGATGGACAACAAGATGCTGATGAGCGTAGTGCACCGCGGCGCAGGCGACAGAGAACAGGTTGAGCCGTTCGATTGTCGAGAGTTTATGTTCATCTGCGTACTGATCAATCGGCACACCCTCGACATACTCCATGACAAAAAAGGGAAGGCCATCATCAGTGGTTCCGCCATCCAAAAGCTGTGCGATATTGTGGTGGCTTAGGTCGGCGAGGATCTGTCGCTCATAACGGAAGCGACGGAGAATGAAGTCAGTGTCCATGCCGCGCTTGACCACCTTGATTGCAACCTGTTGCTGGTACTGCTGGTCATCACGTACTGCGAGATAAACCGAGCCCATCCCGCCATGTCCAATGTTACGCACGACCTTGTAAGGGCCGATGCGCCTACCGACCGTTGCGTCGGTTTCTTCCGATGCCAGGATCTTCGCGGCGACGTCAACCGCTGATACTTCGATGAAATTCGCTCCCTGCTCTTGATACGCAAGCAATGATTCAACCTCGTGGCGCAAGGCTTCGTCGCCCGCGCAGGCCGAGGCGAGAAACGGGGCTTGTTGCGCGGGCTCGTATTCGAGGGCCGATTGAAGGACCTGCTTGACATGCCGCCAGCGCTCTGGGGTCAAGATGAATTACCTCCGGGTGTTTAGCTCACGAAGGAGCCACAGCTTGGCAGCGCCCCATTCCCGTTTGACTGTGGCCGGGGACACTCCGAGAACTTCAGCGGTCTCTTCGAGGGTGAGACCGCCGAAGAAGCGCAGTTCCACGATCTGACTCTGCTCGGAGTCTCGCTCACCTTGCGCCTGCCTTCGCAGGCCCTGGAGGAAGCTCGGCAAAGCCAGTGTGATTATGTGCTCTACACCTCGTTGACCCAGAAGAAGGGCGGCGGCGGCGGGGGAATGTTTGGCCGGGCGCTGGGCAACATGGCCGGGTCCGCGGCAGGTCATATCCCCGTCAACACACGAGGCGAAGCGGCGGCGCGCTCGGTCGCTGTCACCGGTATCCACACCAGTGCCAACATCGCCGGCTCGATCAAGGCAAGGGATGAACTCAGCCTCGAATACAAACTGGAGGCAGCCGACGGTGCAAGGCCGGGTGTTGCAAACACGGCAAAGGGTAAAGCCAAGTTAGACGGCGAGGACGTGCTCACGCCGCTCATCCAAAAGGCCGCCGAGGCGGTTGTCGGCGTTTTGAAGCAGTAAGTCTACGTAGGACGGCCCGTGATTCGAAGAGGGCGTTGCCTGAGCCAACGTCCCTCGGGTCTTGGAGGGGAGGTTTTGATATCGCGCAGGGATTTCGCGGGAAGGAGATAGCGATGCGAACCAAGAGAGTAAAGCGTGTAGGGCCAATGGGCATGGCCCTCGCTAGTTTGATATTCAGTCAACTTCCGGTCGATGGTCAAAGCCGCCGCTCTGGGTCGAGAGAACGACCGGCGGCAGGCACTCAGCGCACTGAGCTTCCTCCGGTCAGCAGAGTGGAAGACTCTCGACCCAACAGCAAACCGGTTATGCTCACGTCTTCACCCAAGAGTCAAAAGATGGCTGCGCCATTTCGGAGCGGCAAGCTGCCCGAACCATTGCGCAAGCCACCGGGCACGCCCGATGAGGTCGCCGCAACTTTAGCCAAACAGGTCGCTGCCGGCGATGACCAATCGGTGGCAGCGTTAGCGACCGCGATTTTGACGGCGGGCTTCGGAGTACGCGATGAAGACGGCGCTGTGACACAGACTGTGTCGCCAGGACAGGGGCTCGTCATCAGCGCGTGGGAAGTGGCAGTGGCAGCGGCAGCGAAGATGTATGGCGAAGGCAGGACCGTAACCCTGGCGGAGTTTTGCGATGAATTGAAGTTGATCCCCGCGCTGAAGCAGGCGCCGCTCGACACGATCTTGCCCGAAGGGGTTCGCGCGCACGCCCGGGACGACCGCTCACCACTGCGCTTCTGGGCGCGCTTCATCGTCGAGCTGGGTCGTCAGGCGGACGAGCCTTACGACCTGCTCGCCGGGGCCGACGCGAAGAGTTTTCGTCTTGATGCGATTCAGTCCGCGCTCATCCTGCGCCGCCTGTTCGGCGACTTCTACGGTTTCGCTCAGCGCGGCAAACAAGCGTCTGCCGGGTTCAGTAAAAATAATTTCCGTGTCGCGAGCGCGCGATGGACCAAGGCAGATGAGAGGTGGCAGAGCCAACTTTTCATCCGCACGGCAATGCGCCCGGGTGCTTCACCACAGATCATGAAGGCGCAGGCTGCGGAGTCGACGAACATGTTGCAGCAGGCCAGCCCGTGTGGAGCATTGGGCGAAGGTGATGCGTCAACAATTCTTGACGCCGCCGCGACAATACTCACCACCGGGTGGGGCAATCTGCTTGATTACGTCGGGGCCGAAAAATACGCCGCGTTCCTCAACGTCGCCAACATCCTTCTCGTGTATGCCAAGTTCATTGCGACCTACGCCGCGCTCGAAACCGAGATCAGCGTTGATAACCCGCCGCTCGTGCGCACCAAAAACGCCACCGCGGGCCAGTGTCGACAACTGACGGCCAAAGTGACGATGAACACGGGCAAGTGGGAAAACATTAATTGCTTCCGCACGGCGCTTAATGTCGCCACCGGCCTCGACATGAGTCTGATCACAGATGGGCCGCTGAAGGACGTTGAAGTCAATTGGCACCTGAAGGAAGGCGGTGATAATAACAATAAGCAAATCGTCGGTTTTTGGAACGGCGGGCCGGGAATACAAGACGCGGGCACTTATGCGGGTATCCCCGGCCAGAAGGGCCTCGCCGTCGGGAACGCAACGAGGTCGAAGACCGACAAGAACGGCATGGCCCAGGTTTACCTCCAGGGCACCCCTCAGAAAAACTTTAACTACTATGTCCTCCCCGTCATGAAGCAGGCCATCGTCCGCACCACCATCAAGATGAAGGGCGGCGATATTAAGGGCGACGCGGTTGACATCGCGGGTCAGGCGCTCGGCGGCGTGGGCGGCTTGATCACGATGCCGACGGAGTTGCTCTACAGAACAGATTGGGCCTCGACGGGAACAGTGACGGTCCCCGTGAAGGACTGGAAACCGTGCGATAGTGGCGCATGGTACGGCACGATCACTTACAAGAGGACGCGCAAATGGGAGGGGTCCGGGGAGAAGGCCAACAACAAATCCTACTGGAAGGAAGAAGAAATCTACACAGCGAACATTCGGCTCGACGGCAAGAAAGATGCGAACGGGGCGCCGCTGGCCCACGTAAACGCGCAGGCTAGCGAACTCAAGGAGCGGGGCGGGACGGGGTCGGGGGCCTGCTACAGAGTTTCGCGCCAGCTCCACCAAGTCTCCGGGAGCGCGTCTGAGGCGACCACCGCTTTCAGCATAAGCGCTAACCCACGGTCCGGGCGCTACAGCGTGTCCCCGCCGGCGATCATAGTGCCCGCTTCCGGCACATACACAGTCACCAGTGAGGTCAAAGGTGTTTGTAGGAATCCTTACAATCGCAACCTTAACCAAAACGATCCCGTGAAGGACTACAACCTCTCGCCGGGCGGGCCAGACGTGGAAGTGGAAGGTGTGATAGACCCGAACAACCCTTACGTGCTTGATGGCAGCAAGACCGTCACCGTACCTGCGCCTGGAGGCGGTGAAATACAGGTCATCGTTACCTGGCACCTGACCCGTTGTGGAGAATCAGAAACTGTACCACAGCAAACTTGTCAAAAACCAGCGCGATAGGTGCGCGTAATTGGCGCGAGAAAGCGAAACGAATTGAAGGCCGCGTGCGCCGAAAACCGATCGCAGTTAGATTCTTCCGTAGTTCTACGGAGGCTCCGATGAAAGGCAATTCCCATGCGACGATCATCTTTCTGCTGGCGATTTGCTCAGCCCTATATGGGCAGACTCCGCAAACGAATTCGAGACGCTCAGCCGTCAACGCGACCAGTCGCGGTAGCATTTCCTACGTCCGGGGCGGCACGGAGATTCGCCTGGTCGAACCCGACGGCACGAACGACCGTCGCCTTTGGACGCACCCGGACGCTAAGGAAGCGCTGGGCATTTACGGCGTCGCCTGGCGGCCCGACGGCAAGGAACTCGCCTTCTCCAGTGGGCACGCCGCGGCGTCCTCGCTCTACCATGCAGACCTCTACGCTATCCGGCCCGACGGAACTGGTTTTCGCAAGCTGACAAATGCACCCGACCGGGGCGACTTCGCGCGTTACCCGAAGGGCACGGTCAGCGTCACGGTGCGCAACGATCAGCCTGTCTACCAGCAGTCGCAGGCGAGCGCGGGCGTCTTCATTGTCTACGTCGCCGGGGCCGACCAGCCGCAGCAGATCACACTACCTCCGGGAACGACTAAGACGCTTCTGTTTGAGTCGGTTGCCGACTTCGGCAACACGGCGCAGGCGGTGGTGGCGATATGGGGAAATTACCGTTGGTTCACGCCCGGCGTGGATGTGCAGCAGGGACGCATTGTTAAGGCGCCCGCATTCGGCATCACCGGAGACGGGATTGAGCTGCTCGGAGCGTTCCGCCCAATCTGGCGCAGCGACGGCTCGCGCGTCAGTTACCGGACAGGCGTTTGCACGCTCAACAGCGTGCCTGTGAACCCGCCCGCCGGCGAGTACTTTTTCAACCCACTGTTCGGCGGCACAAACCCGCTCGGCTCTTGCACATGGGATTGGGGGCCTACGCCGTCACTGGCCAACCAGATCGTCTATACCGAGAACGCATCCGGCGATTCAAGCGTCTATCTCATCGCGGAAGGCGGTACGCATCCCGGCACGAAGCTGACGACGTTTACGAATGTGGAGTACCAGTTGCTCTTCGACTTGCGTTGGCTGCCTGATGGGTCGGGCTTCTTGTTTTCGAACAAAACGCTGATGGACGACTCAGCGAACATCCTCAAGTATGACTTAACCACCAAGAGAGTGAATCAGGTGATTCTGCATATCAACGACAATCACCGTTTTGCTAATGCTGGTTGACACAAAATCCACTCCTGATTACACTGAGTGTGCCAAATTCGGTGCAGATTTAACAACGGAGTTAGACTATGAAACTGACGCGCGACATTCACAGCCTCAGCACATTCAAACGCGACACCGTGAAGCTCGTCCGCCAATTGAAGAAGACTGGGCAACCAGTCGTGCTAACAGTTAACGGCAAAGCGGAGCTGGTTGTCCAAGATGCTGAAAGCTACCAAAAACTATTAGAAGCAAAGGACAGGATGGAAGCCATCGAAGGCATAAAGCGCGGACTGGATAGCATGAAACGGAACGCCGGCAAACCGGCAGAGAGGTTCTTCCAGGAATTCTTTGCTGAGAAAAGCATCTCCGGGCACGAATGAAGCGGTACGCCGTTGTCTTCGAGGAATCGGCTCAGGCAGACGTGCGCGAATCGTACGAGTGGGGTTGCCGCGCTTGGGGCACGCACGAAGCACAACAGTGGGTTCGCCAATTGCGGACAGCAGTTTTCCAACAGCTCGCAGTCGTGCCGAAAGGCTTTCCGCCGGCGCCTGAGGATGATGAATTCTCTATAGAGCTTCGACAGATGATAGTAGGCCGCTATCGCGTGCTGTTTACGATCAAAGGGCGTAAGGTCCACGTGCTCCACGTTACAGGAGCCTACGTCGATGGCGTTGACCAGCTTGAGAACGATCGCTAGACCCGAATCATTACAGATATTGCTCAACACCGATGGATTCATCTGCAGCATCTCACGTCCGTGCCGTACTTTTCCGCCATGACCACGAGCGGCGCCTGACCGTCATACTTCGCATGTTCGCGCGCGCCCGATTCCTCTAGTCGCCTTAGTCGAACGCGGGTAGAATGGCCGCGTTTTCTGCTCCGGTGAATCTGTTCGACTGTAACTATTACTCCTAATTAGAAGCCCCATAGTGTCGTTCGGATTCTTGCCGCAGCAGGAATCCTTGCCATTTCTCCGATGCAAACATCAAGGGAGCGTTCGTGAACACGAAAAATAAATCCAGAACGATTGCCGCACTGAGCCTTGGGCTGCTGGCGTGCAACTTCGTATTCCTGGAGGCGTCAGCCGCGGAAGGTCGGCAGTTCCACCTCGAGGAGGCGACGATTACCGATGTCCACCGCGCCTACAGGGCCAAGCAACTGACGTCCACGCAGCTGGTCAACATGTACCTGCAGCGGATCAAGGCGTACAACGGGACCTGCGTCGAGGGCGACCTGGACTCGCGCGGGTACATGACGGGCGACATCAAGCCCATTGCCAACGCCGGACAGCTCGCCGCCTTCACGACGCTGAACCTGAAGGAGGATAAGCGCAAGGCGCTGGGGTTCCCGGAGCGTCTGAAGCGCACGCATACCGGCCCGGACGATGCCAAGATTCCGGACGCGCTGGACCGCGCTCGCGAGCTGGATGCCGAGTTCGCGCGCACCGGCAAGCTCGTTGGACCGCTGCATGGCATTCCCATCGCCATCAAGGATCTGTTCGACACCGCGGACATGCGCACCACGGCAGGCTCGATCGCCGACTATGCGAATGACCGGCCGCGCGACGACGCGACGGTCGTCGCGAAACTGCGGGCGGCAGGGGCGATCCTGCTTGGCAAGACCAACATGGACGAGTACGCCCCCGGGGGTATCGGCCGCAGCACCTTCGGCGGTCAGAGCTGCAATCCCTACGACACCACGCGCATTCCAGGCGGCTCGAGCGGCGGTTCGGGCGCAGCCGTTGCGGCGAACCTCGCGATGTGCGGCACGGCGACCGACACGTCGAGCTCGGTGCGCAATCCGGCGACGTACAACAACCTCACCGGCATGATCGCGACGCAGGGCCTGATCAGCCGCGCCGGCATTTCCCCCCTTTCGTACTCACGGGATCGCGCCGGCATGCTCTGCCGCACCATCGCGGACACGGCTCTTGTCATGGAGACGCTCGTAGGCTATGACCCCAAGGACGCGGTCACGGCGGCCGCCAGCGGCGTGAAGCCCCAGTTCCGCCGCGCGACGAATGCCAAGAGCCTCGCCGGAAAACGCCTGGGCGTGCTGCGCGACTTCATAATCGAAGCCACGCTGGCGGATCGGGACAGCATCCGTGTCGCGAACGAAGCCCTGGCCGACATGAAGAAACTGGGCGCGACCCTCATCGACCCGGTGAACGTGCAAGACGCCATCGCCGCCATCGTGCCTTACTACGAGCCGGGCTTCCTGCCCAAGCACTTCCCGTCGGTCTTTGCCGCGGAAGTCGCGCCGATCGATCACATCGTCAACATGGCCTTCGACCATAGCCTGGTCCCCTCCGGGGCGCGCGGTGTCAACCTGCGCATGCTGGCGGCGCAACCTTACGGGCCGGAAGGCAAGTACGCGTTGAACCGTTACCTGAGAGATCGGGGGGATGCGAAGTTCAAGACCACGGCGGATGTCCTGGCGACCCCGACCTTTTCCGGCGAGTTGGAGAATCTGGTCAGGGTGTTCGGGGACGCGAACACCAAGACGCTCGATACGCCGGGCCAGACCGAGTACCTGCTTTGAATCCAGACCATGCGGCACGTGCTGCTGAAGACGATGGCCGACAACAACCTGGATGCCTTCGTGTACGTGAACACCACGGCCCCCGCGTACATCATCCTGCCGAACAGGCGGGCGGCGACGGTGGCCGCGCGCACGGAACCCAGAGTGCTGAAAGCCGGAACCAAGCTGTCGAATCCTTCCCTCGTTCCGGACGAGCCGGTGCTGAAGACCGATCTGGACACGTTCAGGGGGCCGGGTGCAGCCTGGGCGGTGCACCTGAGCCCGATGAGCGGATTCCCCGCGGTCGTCATCCCAGCCGGGTTCACGCGCGAGGTCTATGACCGCGTGCCGGACGCATCGGATCCGCAAGGAAGCAAGCTGGTTGGTCCTGTCGCGGTCCAGCTGCCGGTCGGCATGGAATTCCTTGGCCGGCCGTTCGAGGACGCAAAGCTGCTCGAAATCGCCGCGGGGTACGAAGCGGGCACGAAGCACCGTCGCCCGCCGCCGGGCTTTGGTCCGGTGCCGGCAGGGACCGCCTCGAAATAGCTGTGGCCTTAGGGCGTCGGGCGGGCTCGCTCCTCCTGAGCGGATGCCCGCCAGTTCCTAGCGGAGCCTGTCGGATTCAGATTCGGTTGAGATCGCAACGCAACTTCCTGGTGCAAAACTGATTCAATATGTGCTGCACTATAAGGCAGCCTATGCCATGAT
>JACCSP010000194.1 GCA_013812905.1 Pyrinomonadaceae bacterium | reverse complement strand
GTCAGAAACACCAAGCTTTGCTTGGCGCACTAGCGACCGGATCCCATCATTCAACACCCAGTAAAACCGCAATTACGATAAAGTTGAGTTTAGGATCCGGTCGCTAGCGCTCGCGGTTCCGTAGTGGAGTGACATCTTCGACTGGGCCAAACTGCACCAAGCAGGTGACGGTTCAGGCCTGAACGTCAGACTCAAAATGAACCAATACCACCAAGGACCCGTGTAGCCGTTTCTCTGGTTAAGTGATAAAGTCTGCTTTTGTTTACCTCTAATTCCTAGAGCTCTTAAACATGAAACTTACCGTTCTCGGCAGCGGCTCAACTGGCAATGCGGTTCTGATCGTTGCGGGTGAAACGCGCGTTCTTGTCGACGCTGGCCTGAGCGCCAAAGAGATCGCGCGCCGGCTGGCGCTCGTCGGTGAAGATGTTCACCGTCTTGACGGCGTATTAGTCACACACGAACATGGCGATCATTCAGGAGGTCTGCGAGTCTTGCTCAGATCCGTTGACTGTCCCATCTATATCTCGGCTCAAACATGCGACGCGTACATCAGTGAGCGAGAAAACGTCACAAACGAAGAGCCGCGCAAGCGCGCTGCTGCATTGAGTGACCGCGTGGAACCGATCGAGTCGAGCAAAGATTTCCGGATTGGGGAGATCGATTTCCATCCCTTTACCATTCCCCACGACGCGGTCGACAACTTTGGATTCACCGCCACGCACCACGGCGTCAAGATAGCCACGCTAATGGATTTCGGTCATATCACGACGCTGGTTACCGAACAATTGCGTGGCTGCGCCGCAATTCTTATCGAATCCAACCACAGCCGTGACATGTTGAAAGCTTGCGGCGCTTATCCCTGGGAACTGAAGCAGCGGATTCTATCCCGCCTCGGTCACCTTTCTAACGAAGACATCGCCGACTGGCTGCGGGACGGTTTTGACGGGGCCGCAGACCACATTGTCCTGACTCACCTGTCGCAGCGGGCTAATAATCCTTACCTGGCCAAAATCTCAGCCGAAGTCGCGCTGCAGGAGCGCTCCCCTCTTTTTCATTCCGACACGCAGATAAGCCTTTCATTTCCTAAAGAGCCGACACCCTGGATCGAGGTGTGAGGAGAGAATGGCGGATGAACGCTGCAACTTGAAAGGGAAGTGCCATAAGGTCGATTCATACCCTCTACCAAATGCCTTTCGTTCCGTGTGCTTCGTGCAACTGTTGTTTGTGGGCCTGCTTTTTCTGTCGGCGACAGCCTGCGGCTTGAAAACTGAGCGACGTAGTATTCCCGCGGAAGTTGAAGCTGCAATTAACGCAATCAGCGAGGATATAGCCACCGACCGCTACGAGAAGATTTACAACGAAGCCTCTGAGCTTTGGCGGCAGGATGCGAGTCTCGAGCAGTCCATTTCAGCTTTTAAAGCGCTGGGGACCAGACTAGGTAAGGTGGAGAGTCGGGCGGTCCATTCCGCTACGGAACAACATAACTCAGGCGGTCCGTTAAAAGGCGACGCCTTCATAATCACTTACCAGACAAAATTCGAGAAGGCCTCAGGCATGGAAACTTTCACCCTCGTCAAGCGCGACAACCGTTGGCTGCTGGCGAGGTATTTCGTAAATTCGACGGCCCTGAAATAGGTGTCGGGTATCAGGTGTCAGGTGCCGGTCTGCCCTGACACCCGACACCCAGCACCCAGCACCCCAAAATGATCGAACGCTACACACTACCCGAGATGGGCGGACTCTGGTCTGAGGAAAACAAGTTCCAGAAATGGTTGGACGTGGAGCTGGCCGTCTGCGAAGTTCATGCGGAGATGGGAACTATTCCTCGTGAAGCGCTCCAGGAAATTAAGTCGCGGGCCAGGTTCTCCGTGCAGTGCATCAATGAGATCGAGCAAACCACCAACCACGATGTAATTGCCTTCACGACGAACCTTGCCGAATCGATCGGTCCGGCCTCCCGCTTTGTTCATTACGGTCTTACCTCTTCAGACGTTGTTGACACCGCCAACGCGCTCCTACTGCGAGAGGCTTGTGATCTTCTGCTTCAGAGAGTCGATGCCCTGATGAAGGTGCTGAAACGGCGGGCGCTCGAGTTCAAGAATACGCCGCAGGTAGGCCGCACTCACGGCATCCATGCCGAGCCAACCTCCTTCGGAATGACTTTCGCCCTTTGGCATGACGAGATGCGCCGTAATCGCGAGCGTCTGGCGCGGGCGCGGGAAACCGTCGCGGTGGGCAAGATCAGCGGGGCGGTGGGCGCTTTTACCCATCTCGATCCGTTAATCGAGGAGAAGGTTTGCGATCGACTCGGTCTGCGGCCGGCACCGATTTCCACGCAGATTATTCAGCGCGATCGTTACGCTGAGTTCCTCAGCACGCTGGCAATTATCGCTTCATCGCTGGATAAATTCGCGCTTAATGTCAGGCACTGGCAACGCACAGAAGTGCGCGAAGCGCAGGAGCGTTTTACCGTCGGCCAGAAAGGGTCGAGCGCGATGCCTCACAAACGTAATCCGATCATCTCTGAGCGCATCTGCGGCATTGCCCGAGTTGTCAGAGCAAACTCGCTGGTTGGCCTGGAAAACGTGGCGCTCTGGCACGAGCGCGACATTTCACATTCCTCGGCCGAGCGTGTCGTATTACCGGACTCCAGCATGGCGCTTGATTACATATTACACAAAGCGACTTCCTTGATTGAGGGGCTAGTCGTATATCCCGAGCGCATGCTGGAAAATTTGAAGGCCACCAGGGGTCTGATCTTCAGCGGGCAACTGCTGCTGGCACTTACACAGAAGGGCGTCTCCCGCGAGCAGGCTTATGAGTTGGCCCAGCGAAATGCAATGAAAGTGTGGGACGAAGGAGAAGACTTTCAGACGCTCGTGAAGGCCGACGCAGACATTACGGCCCACTTGTCAAGCGAGGAAATTGAACGTGCTTTTTCGCTCGGCAGTTATTTGAAAAATGTAGATGCTGTCTTTGAGAGGGTGTTTGGGGCGAACCGAACGATGGACCAAAGCCGCTAGGTGGCGGGTGGCCCATCGTCCTTTCTGGAGTGTTACTAAATGATTTTCTCAGCGATGTTGCCAATGATAGGTAACTTGAACATCTGCCCTTGATAAGCTTTATAAGCCGCATAGATCAAGCCGCCGAACATGGCCAGGAAGAACGCTAGAAAGAGCACCGCGTTAATAAGCCACATCACCAAACCTAAAATGTCAGAAATAGCGCCGAGAATAACCGCAAAAATTACTAAGACTATCCAGAGCACAGTGAAAACGGCGCCGATTCCGACTAAGTAGATTACCGACTGGATGCCGTGAAATTTGACGAACTTGTTTTCTTTCTCAATTAGGAAATTGATAAGGCCAAGGATGCCAATGATATAGCCAAGAGCTGCGGCCACGTTTGCATCCAGGCCGATTGCTGACTTGCCTGTAGCGGAATAGTTTTCCATAGTGGTAGAAGTTTCTCCTCTGCAAAGTTTTCGGTAATGAAGGTTTCAGAGAACATTTGCGACAATAGCGATGAGCTCGCTTTATTTTAAGTTTCAGTGAGCAGCGGCGATAATAGGCTAACCGCTACACATCGTGCAATACATTGTCTAGTATGAACTGCGGGGGTGAACGGTAATGAAAGCCAAAGTCTATGTGAATCTTAAGCCCGGGGTGCTTGATCCTCAGGGTAAGGCGATCCAGCATTCCGTTGAGCTACTCGGCTTCAATGGCATCTCTCATATTCGCCAGGGAAAGTATTTCGAGATCGGGCTCGACAGCGCTCTCGGTGAAGCCGCCGCCCACGAGTCAGTATCGCGCTTGGCCCGCGAGGTGTTATCAAATCCTATCATCGAAGATTTTAGCGTGGAGATTGAGGCGTGAAGTTTGGCGTCATAGTTTTTCCCGGATCCAATTGCGACCACGACGCATATCACGTGATTTCAAAACACGTGGGCCAGCCGGTAGACTTTATTTGGCACCGTGATACTAACCTCAGCAGTTACGACGCGGTCATAATTCCCGGCGGATTCTCATACGGCGACTACCTGCGCGCGGGGGCGCTGGCTCGCTTCTCGCCAGTAATGAGTTCGGTAAAGAAGTTTGCCCAGCGCGGAAGGTTTGTCCTGGGGATATGCAACGGTTTCCAGATTCTTTGTGAAGCAGGATTGCTGCCCGGGGCCCTGCTACGCAACCGCGATCTGCATTTTATCTGCGAACATATCTTTGTGCTAGTTGAAACCGCCGACACTCCGTTCACGCACGAACTTCAACGCGGTTCCGTCCTGCGACTTCCCATCGCCCATGCTGAAGGAAACTACATCTGTGATGAGGATACGTTCGCAGAACTCAAACGAGAGGATCGCATTATCATTAGTTATTGTGACAAAGATGGAGGCGTGACGAACACTGCTAACCCTAACGGCTCGCGCGACAACATAGCCGGAATATGCAACCGTGACCGCAACGTGCTCGGTCTGATGCCACATCCTGAGCGGGCCTGCGAAGATCTGCTCGGATCCAGCGATGGGCGCGGCATTTTCCGTTCGCTCGCCGCCACTCTCGCTTCCGTGGCCTGAGCGCGAATGATAACCCCAGCAACCGTCTAGGAGAATTCTAGGAGAATGATCCCCATGAAACGTCACTCCGCCTGGCTCGCCGTTAACCTATTACTCTTTCCCGTTCTTGCTTGCAGCTTGGGAAAGAAATCTACGAACGTATCAACAAACCGCTCCACGGATAACAGTGTCCTGTCAGATGCGACCTCCACCGGCGCCATTCAAGAACTGCACATGGCCAAAGACGATGGCAATGGCGACCCTGGAGAGGAGACCAATGCGTTTAGCCCGGGCGACCGCACGATACATTGCGTCGCTAGATTGGCCGAGGCAAAAGCTGGAACTAAAATTAAGTTTTCATGGTTTATTGTGGACGCCGAAGGTTCTAAGAACGAAAAGATTAAGGACATTGACTATACGACCCGCGCTCTTGAAAACATTGTTCACGGGCATCTAACATTGCCTGAGAACTGGCCGGGGGGCAAATACAAGGTTGAAGTCTTCGTTAATGGCAATCTGGAGAAGACAACTCAGTATTCAGTTGGGTAATGCTAACGGCGGACCGCGGGTAACAATCTCTACTGCGCTTGCATTTTGATGAACTCTCGGAGGCCTTTCACGATTTTGGATCTCAGATCAGAAATCTGAAAATTTGAGATCATTAACCACCCTTTTGACCATATGAAACGCACCTTACCTTTTCTAATAATTCTTGCGGTCCTGGGTGTGGCGTTAGGAGCTGGTTGGTACCTGATGCGACCCGGTAATGACTCACCTCGCCCAGAGAATACTTCTTCCGCTGTCAACTCTGCTGTTGTTTCTTCCAGTCCGGGCTCAAAAGTTTCAAATTCAGCAAACTCTGGCGCTCAGCCGCCACACGCGATCGGTCCAGAGAATGCGCCGGTAACTCTGGAAGAGTTTGGCGATTTTGAATGCCCACCTTGTGGCCTGTTGCATCCGGTGTTGAAGACTGTGGAGAAGGAGTTTGGCCCCCGCCTGCGAGTCATCTTTCGCGAGTTTCCGCTCGTGCCCGCGCACCCACACGCCCTTGTGGCCGCCCGTTCGGCCGAAGCCGCCGGCTTGCAAGGAAAGTTCTGGGAGATGCATGACCTGCTGTTCAAAAACCAAAAGACCTGGCACGAAGAGTTTGACGCACGCCCAACCTTTGAAGGCTACGCAACGCAGCTTGGACTCGATTTGGAACGCTTCAGACGAGATGCCAGTAGCCAGGTTGTCGAGCAGAGAATCTTCCTGGACGGAAAACGCGCTCACGCGCTCGGAGTCAAAGGTACCCCTACCGTGTTTCTCAATCAGCGTGAAGTGCCCTTTGAATCTCTGGCGCCAGAAAAACTTCGAGTTCTGATTAATGCTGAACTAACGAGGTCCGAAAAGTAAGAGAACGGAATCGGAAGCGATTTAGTGTGCGAGTGGACCACCCGGAGCGGCGACGTATCAGCAATGAGTCTCCAGGCGCGAACACATTCTTCTTCAGATTACGGGGTGCCAGATAACCCCGAAGCAGGTGCCCAGCCGCGAAAAGAGGTGCGTCTTTACGGCGCAGCAGCTCTCGTCTCGCTGGCGGGCCTCGCTGATTCCATCTACCTCACCGCAGAACACATTTCCGGGCGCAGCGTAAAGTGCACGATTGTCAGCGGATGTTCTGAAGTTCTTAGCAGTCACTACGCCACCGTGCGGGGAATTCCCCTTGCGGTAATCGGCGTTGCGGCCTATTTTTCGGCCTTCAGTCTCGCCACTCTGGCAGCTTTTGATTACAAACTCGCTGGCACTCTTCTAACCATCGTGGTGGGAGTGATGTTCCTAACAACCCTCTGGCTACTCTACCTGCAAGCGTTCGTCATTGGCCATTTCTGCCAATTCTGCTTGTTGTCTGCGATCGTAACGACAATTCTAACTGTGCTCGTGGCAATCGTCCGCAAGGCCTTCTCTGGATAGAATGTTGGACGGAATCGGAAAATCTCTGGGCACGCACTCTACTGGATCGCTCTAACCGGTCGAAAACAACCTAAGAACGACGAGATTCGTTAACTTCGACGGTATACTGAGAGGCAGGCATACATCCGAGGTCGCCGTGCGCGAGCATTGTTCTCAACCTTCACAGCGAGTGGAATTTCACTAGCAATTAGACCGGCTTTATCTCATCGTAGCGCCTGGTCTAATGAACTCCGATCGTCCAGCAGAATCCACTCAACAATCGACAGAGGGAGGCTGCCGTTCTTCAACAGATCATCGTGGAATTGACCCAGCCGGAAGTTTGGGCCCTGCTTGTCGCGATACTTGCCAAGCAATCGCATAATCTGCCACTTCCCAACCATGTAGGTGATCTTCTGGGTCGGGCTTGCAGCGGCGCCGGCCGCTTCGCCAGTCGCAGCTTCGCGGTCCAGGCCCCCGGCTTCCATAAAATAATGTACTGCCTGATCAAAGGACCACTTTCCGGTGTGCAGATTTACATCAACCCCGATTCGTGCGGCCCGGTACCGGGAGAGCCGCAGTATCTGGCCCTGGCCCGGTGAGTTGATGAGATAGAGACCAGTTCGCATCAACATCTCTTCCCCATAGAGCGCCCAGCCTTCGACAAAAATGCCGTCTCCATGCTGCCGCCGAATCTCATTGGACAGGTGATTGGCAATCGAAAGTTGGAGAAAGTGTCCGGGAATTCCTTCATGGCCGAGGATTGGCCGCGGATCTTCGATCGCCGCGCGAATATAGAAGTTTTTGCTGGTCGGATTGTAGGTGGGAATGAAATAGAAACCGCTGGCGTCTTTATCGTAAACGCCCGGAGGATTCATGAACCCGCCCGGACTCGTGGGCTTGAACGCTTCCGGAAGCTGACGAATGTAGAAAGGGCCAATGTAGTCGGGCACGGAGATAAGTTTATTCGTCTTGAGAAAGGTAATCATCTCTTCCTGACGGCTCTCGTAAGCTTTCAAAAACGCTTGCTGGTCAGGAGGAATGTTCTTACTACGCGCGGGATTTGGATCGGCGAGCGAAGGATCCGGCAGCCAGGATTCCAAAGCACGATAACGCGCCAGCTCCGCCTGGCCCAGCATCTCCACCTGCGCTGCGTCGAGTGGCAGGAGATAAATGTTCTTCAAAATATAATTATAATTTTCTTCACCCATGGGCTTGAACGGGACCATTCCCGGCAAGCGTCTTTCCAGCCAATCGGCAAAGCCATGCAGTGAAGTAAGTGCCGCGTCCCGGGACTTCACCAACTCATTTCTCTCGGCGGGCGATAAATCGTTGGCCAAAGTCATCAAGCTGCCGGTAAATAGACTGTCAATCGAGCGCGCGGAATCAATGGCGAGTTGCGCGTAAAGTCGCACCGGCCGGATGAGATTCTGTTTGCCCTGCTCTACCAGCGCGGGCATCTGTTTTAAACGTGCCGTGGCGGAGAGAGCCCGATTGCGTGGCGTGTCGTATTCTTTCTTGAGTAAGGAAAAAATGCCATTGCTGCATTCGTTGACGTAGATTTGCGGATCGCTCTGCTCAAAATCAATTACGCGATTGAAAAAGACGACGTTTTCAAGCTGAGCGCGGAAGATCAGCCAATCGATGCGATCTTCCTTGTTCCAATCCGCCGTGGGCATGGCCTGCACTTTTGCAAGTAGTTCTTTGGCGTGCAGCCGCCGCGCCAGGACTGCCGATAGCGAATAATCAGTTAGCCGGTTGTCCCAGCTATGGAGTCCTGCGTCGCTGGAGAAAACAGGAAAGTTCTGGTTGCGCCAGTTGTAATACTCCGCGGCTAACCGTTGCAGATCGATAGGCGTTCTTGGAGTCTGTGCTTGAATTGTGGGAACAGAGACGTATATGAGTACACAGGAGACGAGGACGAGTGTTATTAGT
Organism: Pyrinomonadaceae bacterium; assembly: GCA_013812905.1. Lineage (GTDB taxonomy): Bacteria > Acidobacteriota > Blastocatellia > Pyrinomonadales > Pyrinomonadaceae > PSRF01. The sequence continues at coordinate 16,736 of JACCSP010000194.1, read as the reverse complement.
TTCATGGTTAGCCCTCTTCTGCGTTGGAACGCAATTGGAGACTAGAAAGGACGATAAAACGAGCCCGTAAGCGATCAGCGATCCAACAAACCACACGAACCAACACGAAATCTTGTTAGTGACATTTCGTGTAACAAACGTTGAGTAATTTAGTGGATCGAATAACCCTTTTTCCTACGAATCCCGACTTAACGCAATCCTTACTTTTGCTGTTGCTTCAACAACGCGCGAGCGTTGCGCTGCAGCCCCGAAAGCTTTGCGCGCTTCATTGCGCTTCCGCTAAACCGCTCCGCATAGCTTTGAGGAGTCAGATCAAGAATTTCTGCAAGTTTCGCATTGACGCTTCCCGAGCGAGGCTGGAAAGGTTCTTCGGTCGTAGGTGTCTCGAAACGATTCCAGGGACAGACATCCTGGCAGATGTCACAACCATAAAACCAGCCTTTGAGATTTTCATTAATTGTCGGCGGCATCTCGGGCGCGCGCAACTCGATAGTTGCATAGGAGATACATTTGTTGGAGTTGACCACGTAAGGTTCGCTGATCGCACTGGTTGGGCACGCATCAATACAGAGTGTGCAGTTGCCGCAGTGGTCCTCGACCTGGACTCTGTCATATTCAAGCTCGAGGTTCAGCAGCAGTTCTCCGATGAAAACCCATGAGCCAAACTCATGCGTGATTAGATTTGTGTGTTTGCCGATCCAGCCCAGACCGGCGCGCACAGCCCAGGCTTTATCCATCATCGGTTGAATGTCAACACACACTTTTCCTGCAGCCTGGGGCGCCTGTTCCTCGATCCATCTCAGGAGTGCGCGCAGCTTCGAGCCGACCACCTCGTGGTAATCGTCCCCCCACGCATAACGCGAAACCTTACCCGTCTGCGGATCGCCGGAGTGCTCGTCGGGCGTGTAATAATTAAGCGCGACGACAATTACCGAACGTGCTTGTGGGAAAAGGCGGAGGGGATCGGTTCGTTTATCGGGATCGCGACTCATCCAGTGCATCTCACCCTGGTATCCGCGGTGTAGCCACTCCTGCAATCGCCCGCGCTCGCCGGCGAGCGCTTCAGCGCGCACGATGCCCACCTTATCGAAGCCGGCGCTCAGCGCCTGCTCTTTAATCGCATGCGACAGACCTATCCGATCGGCAACAGTAATCTGAAATGGTTCTGCAATCTGCATCATCATGTGAAATCGAGGTATTGTAGCGCATTTGATCCCACGAAGTGGGTCTCTGGGGATAGCCGAATGTGGGCAGCTAGTTAGGGAGGACGCGGGTACCCCGCGTAGTCTCAGAGGCAGAGGAAAGCTAGGGGCTGTGCGAAACCCAAGAAGGCTATATGGTAATTTGCAGGGATGCAATGCGGACCCCCTGTCCGCGACTCAAGCTTGGAAAGCCATTCAACAGCGCCTGAGGGATTGAAGTTCGACCATTTGAGAGTCATGGCCAGGAAGCTCCTTGGAAGGCGAGAATTAATTGAGTTTAGTCCGAAGAATCTTTTCTTCGCCCGCCGTAAGAGCGGGGATAGATCCGCCTTCCTTACCGAAGTGAGCGGAGGGGGCCATCCTTTTGGGACTTGGGAACCTTTAGATTAATCAAGGTTTGAGCGAACAGAGGCCGCGATGTGGTCTCTGATTTCTACAAATGGCTCGGCTGAGGAGGGTCGCTAGTCAATTTTCTGCACGGTTACCGTGGTCAGAGGCGAATCGCCGGCCGTGCGGCTGAACGAGACCCAGCAGCCTGCCTTGGGGTAGCGCACCATTTTGTAGATCGAGCCGTCAGGCTTGGGCGCTATGTCCGCTCCGAATACAGCCTTGGCCGTCGGTAAATCACGAGCGTCGCTCAGAAAGTTGACCGAGATGGCAAAGACTTTGTGTGACTTGTCGTAGAAAACCTGAGCCGACTCGTTATCGCTGAATATAAAAAAATCCTGCTCATCGCTCTTGTCACTCGGATTGTTTAATTTCTTACGCACTTCCTCTGTGGTCATACCGATTTGGACGCTGCGGTATTCATGAAATAACGGAGAATCGCCATCGCCGGAACCAGCGCGGGTTTTCTGGGCTTGAGCAACGCCAGATGGGATGGTGGCCTGAAACAGAAGGGCGGTCAGCAACATTAGGGAGGTGGAGGTTGAGATTCTGAAAACGCGAATCATCGGGGTTCTCCTTTTTGACGAAGACTGCGGTCGGGCCGCGCTTTGCGAGGGCGAGTTGAAGGCCAAGGTCACTTCAATCGATTCAGTCGTTACCGAGGTGGCCTCCCACTCGGATCCGAATTCTCGGACAATAATCCCGAGCGCTTATGTCTGTCAATGGTCATGACCAGGCTACCGATTTGGGCGGTCCGGCCCCGTTCTCCGGTACTCAAAGTGTGCGCAAACGGGAGCATTTGCTGTTAACTATTGACTCTCGTGCATGTTTTGGCATATAGGCAGTTGCACGCTCTACTAGATCCCCTGCCAGGAGTTTGAACCTATGAAAAAGAGTTATGCGATCGTATCGCTGCTGATGCTTGCCGCGGCTTGCACCGCGCCGCCAACGAATAGGGAGGCCGCGCCGATCAATAGCGCCGCCACCGCCACACCAACCTCGATGGCAATCTCTGAAACGGAGGTGATTGCTAAAGAAAAAGCTATTTGGGACGCTATCAAAAACAAGGACTACGAAACCTTCGGCAACATGCTGGCCGAGGATCAGATTGAGGTCCTTCCAGAGGAAGTACGTGACAAAGCCGCCTCTATAGCTGGCGTCAAGGAATTCGAACCCACTGAAATCACTTTCTCCGACTGGAAGTATCTGCCCATCGATAAAGATGCGGTGGTATTGGCTTACCACGTCGATCTCAAAGGAAAGTCCAAGGGAAAAGAGTTTCCGCCGCAATCTGTAAGGGCGAGTTCAGCTTGGGTCAACCGCAACGGCAAATGGTTGGCGGCTTTTCACCAGGAGTGTGTGGTGAGCACCGCCCCGTCGCCGCAGCCAGCTGCCGGGAGCTCACCTGCGAAGACAAGTGCCACTCCCCCTTCGACCCCGACCCCAGCCACGACAGGTGCCGACCCTGTGGCAACTGAAAAGGCACTTTGGGAAACCCTAAAGAGTAAGAATTACGACGGCTTTGCAGCTTTTCTTGCGGCCGACGCTATAGAAGTAGAACCGACTGGAGTCTATGACAAAGCTGGCACAGTCTCAGCAGTACGCCAGTTTGATTTCTCAAAAGCTCAACTGAGCGAGTTCAAATCGGTGCCTTTTGACATGGATGCGGAATTAGTAACCTACCTTTTGAAAATTCCTGGGCCTGGACCTGCAGAACGTCACTCTACAATCTGGGCCAAGCGCAACGGCAAATGGTTGGCCGTGTTCCATCACGGTACGCCGATCTCCAGGGCAACAGCGACGGCTACTCCTTCGCCAAAGTCAGCGGCGGCTACTCCGTCGCCAAAGTCCGTGAGGGCTACTCCTTCGCCAAATTAGTGATGGAAGAATAACCACCAGGGCCTAACGGAACGTGATCGGGTCTACTGACCCTAGTACCTTTAGTGCTCTGGTGGTGGATCTTGGCGTTCGAGTGATCGGTCTGACCTAAGACCAAATACCTGGGATGAGGGTGCTGCAGACGGGGCACGCGCCTTCAGGCGTGACCTTCATCTCTTGAATGAGGTATCCGTGACGCCCCACGAGCATCTCGTCGCATGAGGGACAATAGGTATTCTCCCAACGTCCCACCCGGCCAGGAAGGTTTCCTGCGTAGATGTAGCGCAACCCTGCCTCGCGTCCAATCTCGCAAACGCGAATCAATTGCTCGGCTGTCGTGTTGGCGTTTTCAGTCATTCGGTAATCCTGATGGAATGCCGTGACATGCCAGGGGATGTCTGGAGAGACCGAGACAATGAAATTCGCCGCACGCTTGAGTTCATCCTCGGAATCATTGAAGCCTGGGATTACAAGCGTGACGATTTCTTCCCAGAAGCCGCGCTCGTTCACCATCTTCACCGTATCCAAAATGTTGTCCACCACGCCGCCAAGCTGCCGGTAATTTTTATCGTGCATGGACTTCAAATCAATTTTGTAACAGTCGGTCCACGGCCGGAGATAATCCAGCACCTGGGGCGTGGCATTGCCGTTTGAGATGAAGGCCGTTTTGAACCCTTCGGGTCTGGCTTTCTTGAAAACTTCAACTGCCCATTCGGCTGTGATTAGCGGCTCGTTATAGCTGCTGCCGACCATCGCGGCACCATACGCTTTTGCCAGCGATACCAACCGGTCCCCTGTTACAGTTGTGGGAGAAGTTCCCGCCGAATCGTCGCGCAGGGCTTGCGAAGTCAACCAGTTCTGGCAATAGCCGCAATGCAGATCACAACCAAGCATGCCGAAAGTCAACGTATCAGAACCCGGGAGTACATGGAAAAAAGGTTTTTTTTCAATGGGGTCGCATGCGAGCGCCGCCACGTAATTCATCGGCACCCGCAGCCGACCACCCTCGTTGAAGCGGACTTTGCAAATGCCGCGTTTCCCCTCCCTTATCAGGCAACGATGCCCACAGGCGTAACATTTAAGCGCGCTGGCGGGAAGATGCTCCGTTAGCTCTGGCGCCCCTTCGACGGTCAAAGCATCGAGGATTTGTGCTAACGAGGCTGATTTAGTACTAATTGGCATTGCTCTTACCGGAAATTGGCAGTCCAGATTTCATCAAACTTTTGCTTGTGCGCACAGCCGCAACCGAAAGGTTGATGAACTCTGAACTTCATAAGCTCCTCCGCGAGTAGATGTAGAACAGCACCGCAATGATGATCAGCACCAGGCTTTCCATGAAGACGAAGAAGCGCGGAACGAATGTTCCATCATCGTCGTGAGCATCCTGGTAGGCGATTAGCGTTCCGAGAGTTAGACTCCCCGCCAACCAGATCAACTGTCTTTTAGTATCCCAGCCGTACTGGTTCATTATGAGAGTTTGGAAGTTCAGATTTCAACCTCAGGTTGCGGTTTTGCGGGGTGCGCGCAAGCTGAGGCTTGAACTCTATCCTAAACCGACGATCCCAAGCCATTATCCACTTCGTGGGAACCTACCGGGTGTGATATTACTCGCTCCCTTTCAACTCGACTAACGTAACGGGTCAATTTCAGCTTCGCAGGTCGAACCTTGGTAGTCGCGTTTTCGTAACACCTGACGAAGCCACACGCCGCCGGTCTGGAGAGCTTATGTATTGTCCGCGATGCAGCCACGAACAGGATTTGGAAGAGATGCGTTTTTGCTCACGTTGTGGTTTTCTGATGACCGGGGTCGCAATGCTTTTGGAAAACTCGGGCACTATTCCCCAACTCGCGAGCGATTCGACTCAGGCGCCTAACCGGCGCAACGGAATAATCAGGGAAAGCGTTTTCGTGACCCTTCTGGCCTGGGCAATAGGACTGGCTTCAACGCTTCTGTGGGACGTCGGAGGCCCTTTTGAATCCGTTGCCAAAGTTGGGTCACTCGTGTTCTTCATCGTGGGTTTGGTAGGTTTATTACGGTTCCTCTATGCTTTTCTGTTTGTGAAAGACACAATCCCGTCGCCCTCGCAAACAACACTCGCGGGTACACCCTACTCTCCCCCGATGTCAGAAAATCCAGCTCGTGCCGCTTTGCCTTCGCCGCAAAGTGTCCCCGTAGGCGATTACTTGTCCCGGGGTAGAACCAGAGAAATAGTTTCCCAACCCAGCGTCACCGAGAACACGACCCGGCTACTTGAAGACCAGGACAATAAATAGATCCCCAGATTACGCAGATACCTTAGTGACTAAAAAGTGGACAGCGTTCGCCGTTGCTCACATTTGGTCCGTGGCACAAGTGAGCAATTTATGGTTGTTGAGCGAAGTTCTTGACAACAACGAACACTAAACTACATTAACTAACACGAATTGCCCCAGCCCTTGGTGTCGTTTCGTGGATCTTCGTGGATCTCTTCCCTTTGCATGCGGCTAACAGCCGCGCTGGGAGATCTGCGGAGTTGAGCATGTAGCATTCCTACAGCAATCCCGACAACCAGTGCATGATGTTGAGTGCTAGTTGCCGATTGTCGCTGCCAGGCACGTTCATCCCCATCGGCCCTTTCTTAGGACCTGCCAACTGTGCCGACAACATCGCTGCCTCTCCCAGTATGACCACTCGCCCCTTACCGTACTTGAACGCAAGAGCCTGGGCACGTCCGGCGGCCGAAACGGATGTTTCCGATTCGCGATCGGGCTTGTCCCTGGCGGTTTGGGACAACAGTAATAGTACTGAGCTGCCTTCGGGTCCGTTGAGCGATTGTCCCGTAAAGGTGATTACCCGATTAATTCTTTCGCCGGCGTTGCGTCCGTTCGTAATTGGGTGGTCCAGCAGACGTTTGTTTTCGCGAGAGAAGAGCAGAGTCGAGGGGCGGGACGCCGCGAAGTCATTCTCTGGATCGAAGGTATAGCCCTTGCTCATCTCGACCCCGAAACGCTTGCCCAGACTTTCGGCGGCGCCGCCAAATGGAGCATGGTCGGCTATCAGGAGCAGAGCACCTCCACCTTTCACCCAATCGCGCACTACATCACATTCTTCTTCCGTAAAAGCGGAATGGTCAGCGCCCTCCTCATCCATATCCTCGGCGCCCAGGGCGTTGGCAATTACGAGAATTCTGAAGGTGCTCAAGGAAGGCTTTGCGAAAAGTTTCCGGCCAGGCACAACGTTGTAACCGTCGCTGCTTATAAGATCGACGAAGGGTTTGTAACGACCTGTGGTCGTATGAAAGTTGTTGTGAGCTTCGTCAAAAACGACCCGCGGATAGTTTTTAGTGTAAGTCGGATGCGCGACCGTCGTGTTGAAAGCGGGATCAGAGCTCTGTTGGCTGGATACAAGTTGTGATTGGAGCGCTATTGCAAGAGCCAGCGTCAGGAATCGACCGAAATGAGTTTTCATAGAAACGTTGAGCTCCTTCAAATTCGCGATTGGAGCTTCGCAAGTCGCTCGCCCGCAAGCAATAGCGTTTCGTCCTTCTTACAAAAGCAGAAGCGCACCTGCTGTGCGCCGCGTTCGGGAACACTGTAAAAGCTCGAGCCTGGCACGCAGGCCACGCCCACCTTGCCAATAAGATGGCGCGTAAACTCGACGTCATTAGCGAAACCAAACCCGGAGATGTCAGTCATGATGTAGTAAGCCCCGTCGGGGCTGTATGTTTTGAATCCTGCATTATTCAGCACTGGAAGCAGGAGACCTCTCCGCCGCTGATACTCGGCCTGCAAGCGTAGGTAGTACTCGGGCGGAAGCGAGAGGGCGTAAGCACCCGCCGCCTGTAGCGGAGCCGCTGCCCCGACGGTCAGAAAATCGTGCACCTTGCGAATGGCCCCTGTAATCTCCGCAGGCGCAATGCAGTAGCCCACGCGCCAGCCGGTGACGGAATACGTCTTGGACATCGAGTTGACGATCACCGTGCGTTCGCGCATACCGGCAATCTGGGCCATCGAGATGTGTTGGATTTCCTTCTCGCCCCGAGAATAGATAATGTGTTCGTAAATCTCATCAGTGAAGCAAAGCGCGTCAAACTCCTGGCAGAGACCCGCGATGAACTCCATTTCGTCTCGCGTGAAGACTTTGCCCGTCGGATTATTAGGGTTGCAGATGATGATCGCTTTCGTTTTTGAGTTAAACGCTGCGCGCAATTCGTCGTTGTTAAAGCTCCAGTCAGGCGCACGCAGCGGCACATAGCGTGGTCGTGCGTCGGTAAGAATCGCATCGGGCGCATAGTTTTCGTAGTAGGGTTCAAAAACGACGACCTCTTCACCCGGGTTAACCGTGGCCATCATCGCGGCGATCATTCCTTCGGTTGAGCCACAAGTGACAGTCAACTCTGTTTCCGGATCGACATCTAGACCCAGGTACCACTTCGTCTTCTTCGTTATCGATTCGCGAAAGTCGCGGGCCCCCCAGGTGATGGCATATTGATTGATATCGGCTGCGATGGCCTGCATCGCCACTCGCTTGATGTCATCCGGCGCGGCAAAGTCGGGAAAACCCTGAGAGAGATTTACCGCCCCGTGTTTGATCGCCTCACGGGTCATTTCGCGAATCACCGATTCGGTAAAAAGGCTCGCCTTAATAGAAACGTGGCGACGGGTTGAGGGTGCAGCTGTGGTCATGCTTTTGTTAAACTCAAGAGCAGATGTGACGGGGAACGGCTCACGATGCTCTCATAGATAAAGTGGCAGTTCAAGAACGGTTGCGTTTTCCATTGCTGACGCCACGCAACGGATCGAATTTAGAGCCCGCGAGGCGTGGCCAAAAGCATAGAGGCCAAGGAGGAGCGTAGCGGAATTCTAGGTAAGCGAATTGAAATATCGGCAAGCCCTCGAAGTGGGTGACAGTGGATGGATTATTTTTGTATGCGCGGCGTCTATCTCGTGGCCTCTGCCGCACGCTTGGCGGGCTTGGGAAAATCTCATTGGCTTTAACCTGAGGTTTCGCTCGCTTCACTCCGGGCTTTTTACTGTTGCGACCTTCGCGGGCTTAATTCCAAAAACACGCGCTTTGCGGCTTCCTTCAGGGCATTTTAAGGTCAAAAGCTACGGAATGATCTCCTGGCCTGTGACGTCGCGTTTGAGTTGATCGATTACAGAGCGTAGGGCCGGAGCGAGGCTGCCGTTCGGAGCGAGTGTCAGATACTTCTCATAGGCGGCGAGGGCTTCTTTGTATTTCTGCTGACGCTCGTATGCCGAGCCCAGCAGTTGATAGATGACGGGTTCGGAATCCATAAGCTGATCCAGAGCTTTCCTATACTCGGCTATGGCTTCGTTGAACTGACCCTTCTCTTCCAGCAGCCGCGCCAGACCTACGTGAGCTTCGGGCTGCATACCCCGCGCTTCACGAATCGAACGGCGAAAAGATTTGATGGCTTCTTCGTCAAAGGCCGCTTCGCGATTGATGCGGCCCTCGACTGCAGATGCTTCCGGATAGATTGGACGCGAGCGCCGGGCAGCCTCGATCTCGGCCAGAGCTTCTTTATGTTCGTTGAGATCGAGAAGAACGCGTGCCAGGCCAACGCGCGCGGCCGGAAATGAAGGCCGAAGTTTAATAGCACGCCGATAAACCGCTGCGGCTTTCTGGCGTGCCTCATCATCTTTGGCTTGTTCCCGGGCGGTTTCCGCTTCCTGAAAGTCAAGCTCGGCCGCATCGGTCGTGCGCACCAGCTTTACTGTCGCGCTACCTTTCCCCGGCAGGACGGGAACTGTCGATTCTTTGAATCCGTTAGCTCGTACGCGCAAGGTGTGCCGGCCCGGCGAAACGCTCTTCACCGTAAGTTTGCCGGAGGCGTCGGTAACGCCGCGGCGAATCTCATCAATCCAAACGATGGCCTCTGGTTCAGCCGTGATAGTAATCGTTCTCGTTGAGGCATTAGTAGTTCTGGCAGCCCGTTGAGCAGAAACGATATTCGTAAATAAAAGAAGCGCGACCAAAACTAGCGCAACTGGAGCCAATCCTATCGTTCCTGAAAAGCTAAATCGCCTGGGGCCAATTTCGCAAGCCAGGCCAAATTTGCAGGTAAGGAAGCGGGCTTTACCCCAGCTGACTTTCATCGCAAGCGCGAGCGGGGATAAACCACCCTTCCCAAGCTGCGAGACATTGCAACCTGTAAGGCAGCATTTCAGATAGTTTCCAATTTGCGATTCACGATTTGCCATTTACGAGGCTGGAAGCGTCTACTCCTCTTCTTCGTTGTTAATAACTCTGCGTCGGCGCACAGTCGAACCGGCAGGCTCGACTGCTGGACTTGAGTTGGGAGCGGCAACTCCCTGTCTCGACACCGCATGCGTCCCGACCTCGGGACGAAACTTCCCATTTGCGTCGTAGAGCCGCTCATACTGCAGTCGATTGCGCACGACGCCTTGAATATACCCACGCGTTTCCTTGAAAGGGACCGCTTCCGCCCACTCATCCATTTCCGCAGGCAGGGAAGCCCGCCACTGCACCGCTCGCATCGGACCCGCGTTATAAGCGGCGGCGACATACTCGATGCGACCAAACTTATCGATCTGGTCGCGCAGGTAGGCTGTGCCCAGTTGAATGTTCAAACGGGGCTCAAAGAGCGATTCGGCAGTAATGGACCGGTCAACTCCATATTTTCTGGCTGTCAGTTGTGCCGTCGGAACCAGAACTTGCATCAACCCGTATGCGCGGGCCGGGGAACGCGCCTTGGTGATGAACACCGTCTCCTGCCGTATCAAACCCGCCACTTGGTAAGGATCGAGTTTTTTTGCGCGCGACTCGTGGACGATGATGTCCCAGTAAGCGAGCGGATAAAATACATCCCACTCTTCTCGGGTCATCTCTTCCGGTTTCATCTGTGAATAGTCAGGAAAACTCTTTCTCAGCACGTTGAGCGCGCGTACGTTGTTCTCTTGAGACCGATAGACTTGAGCAATCGCCAGATTAACTTTGGGACTGTTTGGGACCGACTTCGTGGCCCGCGCTAGTTCTTCGAGTGCCCACTCGTCAACACCGATATTCGTCAATTGATCGGCCTTTGTGATACGACTCTCTTCAACAGAGGTGGCGGTCTCTTCCGCCACAATTACCGTCTGCAAATTTGCAATCGCGCGCGCCATTAGTGAATCGGCCGCAAATGTTTTTAACTGAGCGTTGCCGGCGCGAGTCATGGCTTCCAGCCGCTGTTTGGCGAGATACCCGTACCAGTTGGCGTCGTAACGTCCGAGTGTTGCCTGATAAAGGGCGCGAGCTTCAGCAAGTTTTCCAGCCCGTTCAGAATCACGCGCCGCCCAGTATCCCGCGCGGCCTCGGTTGTCATTGTTCTTGTCAACGTAGTAGGCAAGGTGCTCGGTTAACAACCGAGAAGACTCCGGATAGTTCTTTGCTTCGTGCGCAAGCCACGCAAGATCGAATTGCGCTTGAGCCACCTCGGCCGAACCAGGGGCAGAACTCACCGCCGTTCGCAGAAAATACGAGGCGTCACTAAGATTCTTCGCGTCTGCAGCTGTTTGGCCCACACTGACTAGCGCCCGCGGTGTAAAGGAACTAATCGGGAAATTGCGACGCAACTCTTCCACAGTCGCTCGCGCCTGGTCCCACTGACGCGCACGTGCGTAATTCTGGGCCAGATAATAAAGAGCTTCGGCGCGCGTATCACCGGCAGACGGGGGAACGCTGTTCAAGGCCGCGAATGCCTCGGCGGTCTTCCTGAGGCTAGTAGCTGAAATTCCCCGGCGTAGTTGATTCTGCGGAGTAGCTAAAACAGGAAACTTCGCGAAGGCTTCAGTGTAGGCTTGGAGCGCATCGCTGTGCTCATTGATCTCGAAGAGTTTATCCGAACGGGCGATAGCCTCTTCGGCCGTCGCCGGAGACAGCGTCGAGTTCAGTTGAGGAATCAGGGTTGCCGCCGTAGCGCTTTCGGGAGCCGCGGGAGCAAAGAAATAGATTCGCCGGTAAGCGGCCAGCGCCCGGGCCTTATCTGATAACCGGTACGTATCGCCGAGTAACAAGAGAGCTGCCGGGTCGTCCCTGGCGGTCAAATCACTTAGCAGACCTGGCGCGGCCGAGGCTTCGCCTGACTTGATTGCCAGCCGGGCAATGCGCATCTTCACTTCCTGCGCTCGAGTCGAGGACGGGTAGTCTCTCGCTAGCTGTTCGTAGGCGCCTCGTGCCTCAGCCATTCGGCCCGTTTGCTCGAGCGCATTGCCCCGCATGAAGAGCGCATAGTCGCCGAGTGAGGTGCGGTCACGAATAACATTTGTATCAAGCAGCACGGCGGCTCTCTCATAGTCGTTCGCGCGAATTCTAATCCTAGCGCGTACCATTCTCGCCAGGCCCGCGGCTTCGGTATTGGGAAAGTTTAACTCTATCCCCGCAACTACATCATCAGGGGGCAGCGTGCCGCCGCGCGTTTTCGCGCGCAGATTGTCGAGCGCGCTGACCTCTGCGGGGCTTTGCTGTCGGGTCAGACAGCTTGCGGTCATGAAGGTCGGGAGCGAGGCGCCGATGACAACCGCGAGACCAATCAGAATGAGGATGAGTCGATGCTTACGAAATTTCACCAACTTCTGCGCTCCTCCCAAGAGTTACGGTTGCATTGTAGCTTGGGGGAGCAGCCAACGGATTCAATTGAGCCGGGCAAGTTACGTGACGCATTACGCAGAAACCGTTGCCCCGGGGTAAGCAGTCCCCAATTTCGCAACGTCACCCACCGCCAGCGTGGTCACCAGTTCGTGGTGGAAGTAGTCAAACTTCTGCGCCACTTCCGGTCTCACGCGTTTGTCGTACATATGCCGGGACCGATCAATATATTCCCGCAAACGCTCATAGAGGTCATTCTGTTCGCGACCATCCACCACTTTCTGCTCGTTGTAAAGCTTGATCTCGGAAACCAGCAGTCGAGCAAAACGCCGCGCATCAATGTGCAAACGTTTTTCTTCATCACCCTCCACCTCCACCGGCAGTTCCACATCCGTTCCATAGCGTCGGCGGGGGGCAACCGGTTCCGCAACTGTAGTGGGTGGCGGTTGTGACGTGCTCCTGACCTGATCAAATTGAGCGAGTGACTCGGATCGCGCGAACGGCGTTTCCAATCGCGCGACCGGCGCCTCGTAATGCGCAGGCGGCTCTTCCGTGGCCTGGGGCGCTGCTGAGATGTAAGGCTCGGCCGCCACTTCGTTAAGCTGCGGCACAGACTCGTCGCGTGCAGCGCTGGGCGCCGGTTCCCCATACTTACGCTCCGGCACGTAAGCCGGGGCGAAGGGTTCCTGAGCCGGGGCGTCCGCGACGGGGGCGGACTCAGGGGCAGGTTGCTTTGCTGGAAGCTGACCAGCCAGTAGCTCCACGCACATTCCCGAAACTTTCACTAGCGTCTCGAGAGCTTCGAGGTTGATAGCCTCAGAATCCAATCCGGCAGAGTCGGCATAAAGAACAGCCACCGTTCGGTTGCGCACAGTTAGCGGGATGGCAACTATTCTTTGCGGCGGTTCTTCGCCAAGTCTGTTGAGAACCAGATGATCCTCGGAATGAGAATGCGGACCACCACTCCAGGTCGTTCGCGATCTGGCCACATCTCCGATGATGCTGTCTGCCGAGACTGGGACAGAGATCTGTTGAATAGTGCTGTCACCGACCGTGCCTTGAAAGCCGCGTCCACGCCAGCCAATGGCGCGCTCACCTTTGATTGCAAAGAAAGCGACCCGCGGCGCGAACGACGCCGCGCGGTTCACCAAAGTCTTGAGCACGTCTGACTGGCCGGATTGCTCACCGATCTCGGAAACGGCTGCTTTGACGATGGCCATGTCACTCGATGCTTTGGCCCGCGAGGATTCCGAGGCGGCGAGATCTATCCCCTCTTCGTGCGCAGCTCTGAGGTGCTCGAGAATGGAAGCGGCCACGGATCCATCCAATTTAACTGCGCCCTGGCGATCGAGCAGGCGGGTGAGAGATTCATTTAGTTGGCTCTGGAGTTCAGAAATCTCCTGCCTGACTCCGCTCAGGCGCCCCTCGATATAACTCTCAATCTCATGGCGTAAGCTTTCTTCCAGTTGTCCACTGACCACAGTTTCAATTCCTCCATTGATGCGTGTTGGATGAACCCAGGTTCTCGGGCCCCCTAGTATCTCTAGCCCCCCAGAGACTCGCAGGGCGGAAGCTCTCTTAAGTAATTATGGACGTTCAAGATTCAGCGAGTCAAGAAGGGGTTAGGTGAATGAGGGCTCACAAAGTATGAGGATCGTTGAGGGAGGCCATTTGACTACCCTCGAAGGCCTAAGTTATAAGTCGCTTCAAGCAATCGCAGGCATGCCCCCGCGACTTGACACCGTGGCAGCTAAGATTCTCATCGCTGACGATTACGAGGACAACCTGGAACTCCTGCGCCTCTTGCTGGTCGCGGCCAATTATCAAGTGATCGAAGCACAAAATGGAGCGGAGTGTTTGAAGTTGGCGAGGCAAATGCAGCCGGACTTAATTATGGTTGATCTATCGATGCCCGTCCTCGACGGCTGGGAAGTTGTTCAAGAGTTGAGAGCTGATGATCTTACGGCTTCAATACTTTGCATAGCGGTAACCGCTCACGGTGACGCCGACCGCGATTGCATTCTTCGAGCCGGATTCAATGCCTATCTCTCAAAGCCCTTCCGCCGCGCCGAGTTGCTGGAAACTGTGGGCAGGTTGTTATCCGCCCCGTTTGCAGCCAAATATGCTGCCGAGAGTTCGCTTTCACGAGACATGATTGGCGAGACTCTTCTGGAGTCGTAAGGGCAGAGCTCTCCAAAGGGTTGAGCTTCTGCACCCCGTCCAAGCCTCACTTGAAAGCGATCACGACTTGCTGGATTGAGGGTGGAAGTTGATGAATCTCGCTGCGAGCGAAACCGGCGGCACTAATCATTCGCTCAAGTTCCGAAAATGTATAGGCGTCGCCAGCAGGTGTGCTAGCCAGCATTACCACGCTGAATGGCGCCGTTTCAGGTGGTGATATGCGATCTTCGTTGGGTACAAACTCCAGTATCACCGCGCGTCCATCGTCCGCCAGTGCAGAGTGCACCTTCCGCAAGAGCGTTTCGCAAGTTGCCCGATCGAAATGGTGCAGAAAGTTGGTCAAAAGCACGAGGTCATAGCCCGTGCTGTAATCAACATCAAACGCACTACCTGCGATTGTTTGGTAACGGTCAGCGATACCTGCCTTGATGGCGTTCCCCCTGGCCACTTCAAGCACATTTGGCCAGTCGGCCGCGACCACTTCGGTCTGCGGATTCCGGCTGGCCAAGGCAATACCAAAGAGGCCATGACCCGCGGCAATATCCAGGATCCTCAACTTTCGATCGGCCTTTTCATCCACGAGATTAGCAATCAACTGTGCCGGCATAGCCATCATGCCCGTCATGGCCTGAGCAAACTTGACCCAGATTGGATGCTCCGGCGCGATCGTCCCTCCTTCCGCAGCAACTGTTCCACCCTTTCGCACAGCCCCGGCAAGATCCTTGAAGCCGTCCGTCAGCATTGGTGAGAGCAGAAACTCAAGACTGCCGCCGAGGTAAGCTGGTGAGCGCTTATCCAGAAAGAGTGCGGACTCTGGGGTGAGTCGGTAGCTCGTGCCGTCCTTGGTCAGGAAACCCAGGACACAGAGAAAATCGCAAAGAATTCGGATGCCCCGTTCAGATGCGCTGCTCCGCTTGGCAATCTCGGTAACGGTTGTTTTGCCTTCACCGATCGCCGTAAAGACTTCCAACTCAATTGCGGCTTTCAGAGATTCCGTCCGCTGGTACGCGTTTGCTGTTTGAAAAAATAGTTGTGGTGTTGGTTGGTGCAATCCCGGGCTGCTCATGACATCTCCTATCTCAATTTGTAGTGGCGCCACGCCGTGGGCGCCCAGTTGCGTTGGCAATATATTTCCGTCCCAGACGTTTGTGAACAATGGTGGCGCTCACAGAATGGCGCCCATACAATTAGGTTCCGCGCCCGTTCAATGTCGAATCAAAGGAGCATCTCTGCGACAGTGAAGAGCACGGTCGCTGTTGGTCGGTCCATAAGCGATGGCTGTAACCATACCATCCTGAACTTGATACTCGATGCCGCTTCGTTCGTTGCGATATAAGTTGCGCCGGAATCACCGGTGTACCACTTATACTTTTCGATATTTCTGATGTTCAAGTTCGCAACCGGGATCTCTTCGCGCAAAGTGATGCTGATATTTACTGCTTCTATTGTGTTGCAATGACATTAAACGCTATTCCCTATTAGGCTTGGGTCTGACGTCTACGGCGTGAACGTGCGATAAAAATCAATGCCCGAGAAGTTGAAGTGCATAGCCTTTCCATTTACTAATGTGTCAAAGGTTATGCGTTCAGCCTCATTGACATCTCCTTGCGGCCTAAATACTCCAGGCCCCAGGGGAATTAGAAACTGCTGATCATCGAGTATTAACCGCCCTTTGCGAACAAACAAGCGGGAGCTTCCATACCAGGGATTATCGGATCGGTAGCGTCCGGTGAGAGTGTCCCACTCCTTTGGATACTCGAACACCTTCGCTCCCGAGTAGCGTTCGTTTGTCCACCAGTCCGGGCCGTGGAATGCTTCCACCACTGCGTCTTTATCGCGCCCAAAGCTCAACGTGAACAGATCGTAATCGGGGTGCTTAACGATGAAACGATCTCTGCCCGCCAGTTCCAGCACTATAGGTTGACGACCGTTCTGCAGCATCAGTTTGTCTCCTTGAGCAGTCAGCACGAGCTTTTTTCCGTCGGGTGCAGTTAAGGTGCCGGCATAGTCGGCTGCATTCTTGACGCTGTCCGGAGTTGCTGATGGTGCGGGGAGGGCAGGCAACTCCTGATTGCGGGAAGCTGCATGCAACAGATCTAGAGCGTACCGGGTGACCGCCACCGGGCGGTAGCCGCGCAAATTGGCATTCACAGACGCGAAGGCTGCGAACCCGTCAGTCAGGTCGGCATCCATCGCCGAACTGAACGCGACCATACCTCCTGTGTGGCGTACGAGCGTGCGGTTGCTGACATCGCTGGTCCAGAGTCCATAGCCATAGCTCGCATCTTCCCCGCGAAATGGTGCTTTGATGGCGGGTGTGACCAATAACTTAAAGCTCTTTTCCGAGATCACCCGGCCCCGAGAGCCTACTCCGCGATTTAGCAGCATTTGCAGATACGCAACCATGTCTCCGGAAGTTGCCGCAACGCTGCCTGCGGCTTCGGGAACTTCCAACCAGGGCGCCTCTGCGAGTTTGCCTCTAAGCGGGAAGGGTCGAT
>JACCSP010000187.1 GCA_013812905.1 Pyrinomonadaceae bacterium | reverse complement strand
TGCGTTTTTCCAAGTCGGTAGTCTTTAAAATCTCCGGAAGCAGCGTGGCAAAAAGGAATGACGCTGGAGTCATCTACGATTATCTGAAGGTCGTCGGCATTCCGGTAAAGATCGAGACCGCTGAGCTTAACACGCTCTTCGACGAGCTGCGCAGGGGAAACTTCCAGATCTTTTACGGCCAGTGGACGGGCGGCAATCAAGACCCGATCTTCTACAAGGATCTCTTCGCAACCTCAGAGATACCGACCGAGACGCGCGCTGCAAGAAACCGCAGTCGTTACAGCAACCGGGAACTCGATGCCTCGCTCGAGCAAGCCGCCAACACCTGGGACCGCGTGAGGGGAAAAGTACTGTATGCAAAGATTCAGGATATCGTCAGCCGCGACGTGCCCGTGTATCCCCTCTGGTACCAGGCAAATATGGTTATCGCTAAGAAGAATGTGAAGAATATTCAGGTCGATGCCAGCGGCGATTGGGGCTTTATAAGGAATCTTACCGTCGACTAGTGGAGCGGAAGTTCCGAGACGCAGGGTTCATTTTACATTTCTCAGTTGTCATCGAAAGCCCGCGAAGCGGGCTCGAATGGGAATGGCAAAATGAGAAACGTCAAATGAGATATGGAAAATGAATCTGATCCCCGTCTTAGGCTAGGGCCATCCCTGTTTCTTTGAGCATCTCATCCAGCGTCTCTCGTGAAACTGCTCCCTCGCGAATCAATCGCGGCTCTGGTCCACTCAAATCCACTACAGTTGAGGCCTGCATCACCGTCGCTTCCCCGCCGTCGATAATCAAATCAATTCCAACGGCGAAGTAAGCGTCTACATCATTTGCGGTTTGTGCCGGTAAACGCCCCGAGGGGTTAGCGCTGGTCGCCGTTAGCGCTCCGCCGCACACACGTACGAGAGAACGCACATCGTCGTCGTCTGGGAGTCGCAAACCGATAGTTCCACTTCCCGCTGTCAACTCTTCAGGTAATTCCGGACGAGCGCTGCCGACTAATGTAAGCGGCCCGGGCCAATGTCGACTCGCCATTGATAAAAAGAGCTCAGAGGGTTCCGTAATAAAGTGCAAAACTTTATCATAATCCGAAACCAGGAGCAGAATCGGCTTGGCTTTGTCCCTTCCCTTCAGGTGCCTGATTCTGCGGACGGACAGCGGATTCGACGGATTGGCGCCGAGGCCATAGAAGGTGTCGGTGCGAAAAGCAATTAGTCCTCCATTTGAGATTGTCCTGGCGGCATACTCCAACGCTTTTGTGCTGTGACGCAGGATCATCTTCACTCGTCGGGATTGTCCTGCGTATCTGTACCAACTGCAACGTAGCGCCGGCCCAGTCCTAGCTGCCGGAGTTTGTGCTGAAGAGATTGACGGTGCATCCCAAGAATCTCGGCGGCGCGGGTCACATTGCCTTGGGTGTGTTCCAGGCAGCGACTGATGTACCGCCGCTCAAATTCGCGGCGGTCCTCCCGAAAATCCGCAGTGAAGGGTACCTTTAAACCTCTCTCGACGGCGTCCAAAGTATAGGTGGCGATGCCCTGAGGGCCAGCGGCTATTTCACCGGGAAGATCGCCTGCGCTTAACTCATCCCCCTCGGCCAAGATGACCGCGCGGTCCATCGTGTTCTTAAGTTCCCGAACGTTGCCTGGCCAGTTATATTCAACCAGACGCCGCAGTGTTGCCTGGCCAATCGAACGCGCGGGCAATTCAAAATGCTCTGCGGCTGCACGGGCAAATGTTTCAGCCAGCAAAGGAATATCTTCGCGACGTTCTCTGAGCGGTGGGATCTCAATAGTCACCACTTGAAGGCGATAGAAGAGGTCAGCGCGAAAATTACCGGTCTGGATCTCGTGCTCCAAAGGGCGATGTGTGGCGCTGACAATCCGGACATCGACGGGAATAGACTCATTGCCTCCCAGTCGTTCGATACGTCTTTCTTCCAGGGCCCGTAGCAGTTTCGCCTGCACATTCGCGCTCATGTCCCCAATCTCATCAAGGAAAAGCGTGCCGCCGTTAGCCTGCTCGAATTTGCCCTGTCGGCGCGTTGCAGCTCCGGTAAAAGCGCCCTTTTCATGTCCGAAGAGCTCCGACTCAATCAACTCCGACGGCAGGGCCGCGCAGTTAACCGCCACGAAAGCTTCGGTCGAGCGAACGCTATTTCGCTCATGAATCTCGCGCGCCACGAGTTCCTTCCCCGTACCGGATTCCCCTCGCACGAGCACAGTCGCGTCGGTCTCTGCCACCTTCTCAATCATCGAGCGCACCCGTTGCATGCCTTCGGAGCTTCCGATCAGTGCGCCGCGCTGCGAACGTTCGAACTCGATTCGCCTGCGAAGGGCAAGATTCTCTCGTCTGAGTTGGATCGTCTCAGCGGCGTTCTTTATCACCAGCCGGAGATCGTCAACTTCAAACGGCTTTGACAGGTAATCGTGCGCGCCCGATCTGACTGCCTCGACCGCCATCCGCTCTGAACCATGGGCTGTAATAATGACTACCAGGGGACCGTTCCCGTTCGAGCTTTTTAGCTCCCGGAGAAAGTCCAGCCCACTCATTCCCGGAAGATTAACATCCAGAAGCATCAGATCCGGCTCCTGCAGCTTTACGAGTGCCCTGGCCGCCTCAGCCGAATTCGCCTCGGAAACGTCATAGCCAAACGTACTAAGCGCTCTTCGCATGCCGTAGCGCGAGGCCTCTTCGTCATCAACAATCAGTAACCGCAACGCGTCTTTTTTCACCTTCCAGTCAGTTTAGAACCCTTCGGGCGAATTTTCCTAGCGCGTTGCGTGCCACAGCAACCAGCCTTGTCCGACAGCTACAAAAGAATCAAGGCCGCAAATCATCTTTCCGAGGGTGGTCGGAATCTTTGCGGCCTTATCAACTGTCGGTTAGGCTGCTGAAGTTCGAAGCAGGATCCACGAAATTAAACGAACCGGTACGAACGGAATGATTACGAGACTTCGCATTCTTTCGTGGATGGTCTTATTCTCCGTGGGTAATGTTTAGCTGCTATCGCTTCGAGCTTCGCCGAGCGGAAATCACCAGAATGATTGCGTCGCCCGAGGGACCAACATTCAACGTACCAACCACCACCGGCTCCCCTTCTCTCATGCTGATGTCGGTGTTGAGTCCCGTGTTTTCGTAGTTGATGGTGGGAGCGGCAGGCCCGTTTGAGGCGACTGCGGTCCCGGTCTGAATGGGAATTCTGGCGCCAAAACGGAAACCCTCCATACGCACGACATCCTGGCCACTTGCATCGGCTGTCAGCCTCACATTGTTGACCTTGAACTCATTGAAGCTGGGCGTATTTGCGCTTGCCGCTGCGGAAGGCAGCAGAGGCCCGCCCACCCATTGCAGAGATAGCCGGCCGTCGTTTTTGACCCGATTAATTAGCGTGGCTGCCAGCCGATAATTCTTGAACGTTAGCGACCCGCGCAATTGAGCCACTACCGGCGCCAACGAAGACGGTAATTTTGCATCGTCGACGTCCTGGTTGGTCGCGATTAGCAGATACAGTTGCGTGTCAAGATTGGTTTCGTCGTCTTTGGTTTCTTTTTGAGAGGATGGCCCAGACGATTGAGCCAACACCGGCAGGGCACTGGTCGCAAAATTTGCTATCAGAGTCGCGAACAGAATTGTGCTGACGATTCTACGCAGAGTCATAACTTTCTCCTTGTTGTAAGTTTCTCAGTCGATTCATTCGCAGTCTGAGGCGGCTGTCTGCATCATCCGCCACTGTGGTCGAGGGGCCCTGCACTAAGTGCGACTTCCTTGGATGATGGCTCCAATTCCCGGAAGTTAACACGCGCAGCCCGAGAGAAAGTTCCGCGAAAGGGTGTTCCGGGGCAATAGCTCGACCATTAAGGAGGCTCTTCAAGAAACCTTTGCGGAGGACGCGAACAACCAACGCGCCATCCACGCACATTCTCGAACCGCCGCCTCAACAGTGGGGCTACTACTGCTTTTCTTCAGATTGGCTTCGTAGGCAACCGGACTGTGTCCTTCTTAAAATTGATACTGACATGGCGAGGTTATTAATTGCCGCCTGACCCGATTCGCTCAGTCTCCGCTCCAGCTTGCTCGGACGCGCTCTTCGTCTGTCGCATCGGATGTGCTGGTCTTTGATGCTTCGACTGGTTGTTCGCGACGTCGCTTTCCAATAACCCCCACAGAGTCCTGATAAGCTTTTGACGTTGCCGTCGCAAAGCGTCGCCAGCGCGCGGTTGATCGCGCATCATCGAGCAACGAGTAAACCACCGGCGTTGCTATGAGGGTAAGCAGCAGAGATAGAGTCTGTCCGCCAATAACCACGACGGCGATCGAGCGGCGCTCCTCAGCCCCCGGTCCAGTCCCGAGGGCCAAAGGCAACATGCCAGCAACGAGCGCAAGTGTCGTCATCAGGATGGGACGCAAACGATCCCGGTTTCCTTGCATGACTGCTTCATAACGCTCCATTCCCTTTGCGCGCAAACTATTCATGTGATCGATCTGCAGAATTGAGTTCTTTTTAACCACGCCAAAGAGCACCAGTATACCCAACGCGGAATAGAGATTAAGCGTGTCCCCCAGCGCCCAGAGTGAGAGCAGGGCGAAAGGCACCGAAAGAGGCAAGCTTAGCAGAATGGTCACCGGATGGATTGTGCTCTCAAACTGCGAAGCCAGGATCATGTACATGAAAATAATCGACAACAGAAAGGCCCATACAAACTCGGTGAATGTGCGCTCCAATTCCCTGGCCCGGCCGGAAACAGTTGTCGTGTAGGCTGGCGGAAGTCTCATGTCAGTGACAGTTCCCCGCAGTGCTTCAATGCGATCCGCAAGGGCAAAACCCGGCGCCACGGACGCCCGCACTGACACCTGACGCTCTCGATCCAGCCGGTCAATGCGAGAAGGGCTTGTCTCTCTGGTTATCTTGACCAAGTTGTCGAGTCGGACTAACCCGCCGCGAGACGTAGGAACGTAAAGTCGGCTAATTGTGGGAACGTCACTGCGATCGCCCTCTATCAAACGCAACTGGACATCGTAGTCTTCATTGACTGACTCATCTCTGAATCGCGAAACTTCTTCATCGCCGCCCACCATTACCCGCAAACTGTTGGCAATATCCGCGGTATCAACTCCGAGGCCCGCCGCTCGCTCGCGATCGATGGCCACCCGCAACTCTGGCTTGTTGAGTTTCAGCGACGTGTCGGCGTCAACAATGCCTCCCAGCTTCTCAGACCTCTTTACCAGGTCATCCGCATACGCTGACAGAGCCTGAATCTCAGGGCCGCGGAAAACAAAGTCGATGTCAAACCGTCCACCCGCGCCAAAGTTAAACGACGGTGCGTTGCGAACGCCCGCGCGCATGGGCGCAAATTTTCGCAATCGGCTGCGCACCTCCTGCATCACGTCCTGTTGACTATAGTTTCCCCGAAAAGCGTTGACCGGATTTCCCTTTTTGGTTTCATTCCACAGCCGTGTCAGCGAAAGCGTTCTTTCCTCGTGGGGTGCAATGCGGACGTAGGCGCCGCCCTGGTTAACTCCACCAATAAAGCCGCCGCCGGCGTTAGAAAGCACCAGGCGCACACCGGGTGTCCCAAGGATCTCCTTCTCGATAGCCTGCATGCCTTCGTTCATTACCGCGAGGTTAGTGCCTTCGGGACCGTTGATGTTTATTTCAAACTCAGCCTCGTCCACATTTGTTGGGATAAACTCCTGTTTGACCGCCCGGTAGAGCGGAATGCTGGAGGCAATCACTGCCAAGGCCACAACCGAGACCGCCAGTCGGTGCCTCATGGCTAAAGCAAGCAGTCGCGAGTACCCAGAGTCGATCCAGCGATAGAAGCCGCGTCGCGAAGCGGGTGAACCATGACCACCCCCCTTAGCATCATCCACCCGAATCAGACGCGAACTCATCATCGGTGTAAGCGTGAAAGAGACCAGCAGGCTGACCATGATCGCGACGGCGGCCGTGATGCCAAACTGATAGAGAAAGCGGCCGGAGATCGAAGACATGAACGAGACAGGGAGAAAAATCACAACCAGGGAAAGTGTGGTCGCCAGTACTGCGAGGCCGATGTCGCGTGTGGCTTCTTTCGCCGCCTCCTTTGCATTCATCCGCTTTTCTTCGATGAACCGGAAAATGTTCTCCAGGACGACGATGGCATCATCAATTACAACACCGACCATTAATACCAGAGCCAGCATGGTCACGCTGTTGAGCGTGAAGTCGAGCATGCGCATCATGGCGAAAGTGGAAATTACCGAGCAGGGTATGGCTACTGCGGCAATCAGAGTTGAGCGCCAGGAGCGCATAAAGAGAAAAACAACCAGACTCGCGAGAATGCTGCCAAGGATCAGGTGGGTCTCAATTTCATGGAGGGCGGATTCGATGTAACGCGACTGATCGCGAATGATGTCGAGCTTGACGTCTGCGGGAAGCTGAGATGCCACGCGCGGCAGTTCTGTCTTAAGGCCCTTGATAACCTCGATCGTGTTTGCCCCTGACTGACGTCGAATTTCCAGGGAGACTGTGGGTACTCCATTGAGGCGCGACAGGGACCTCTGCTCTTTAGTTCCGTCTTCCACCCTGCCTACGTCGCGGAGGCGAACCGGGGAGCCATCGACGGTGGCAATCACCAGCTCTTCAAAAGCTCGAGCATCCGTATAGCGACCTAGGGTACGGAGCACGAGCTCTTCGCGACCGGTATTCACATTTCCGCCCGGAATGTCAGCGTTTTGGCGCGCGAGGGCCAGACGAACCGCAGTGATGGGAATTTGATAAGCAGCCAAACGCTCGGCATCAATCCAAACGTTGATGGCGCGATCTAAACCACCGACCACCCGCACCTCGCCGACCCCACCGACCCGCTCGAGCTGAACGCGCACGGTCTTGTCCGCCAGTTCGGTAAGTTCACGAATGGACCTATCGGCAGTGAGAGCTATGGTCACCACCGGTGTACTATCGTTATCAAACTTCTGCACTATCGGCGGTGTGGCATCATCCGGCAATCGCCGTCCAAGGGTGTTGACGCGGTCACGTACGTCCTGGGCTGCAGTTTCCAAATTGCGATCAAGCTTGAAGGTAGCAATGACGAAGGAAGTGCCCTGGCTCGAAATTGAGCGCAGCTCGTCAATTCCGTCTACCGTGTTAACGACTTCTTCGATCTGCTGTGTAATTAGCGACTCGACTTCTTCGGGGGCTCCGCCCGGAAGCCCAGTGCGCACACTCACGGTGGGAAGATCGACGGAAGGAAAGCGATCGACGCCCAGACGGAAGAAACTGGCCGCACCAACGACGACCAGCGAAAGCACAATCATCGTTGCGAAGACCGGACGCCGAATACAGATTTCAGCAAGTTTTTGCACTAGGGTATTTTAGATTGTTGATTTGATCACCCGCGTTGCGTTCTGCTTATCAGCTAACTGCTTTCTATGTATAGGTACCCGAGAGCTAGTC
>JACCSP010000144.1 GCA_013812905.1 Pyrinomonadaceae bacterium | reverse complement strand
TTCAAGAACGCTCTCGACTGGCTTGAACTTCTGGGCGAGCGCCGGCCCGCGTACCTGACCGACAAAGTAGTGGGGCTAATCAGCACGGCGGGAGGCACGCAGGGGTTGCAGGCAGTCAATACGATGGAATTCATCGTTCGCGCCTTGAGAGGCTGGAGCGTGCCGCTCGTGATACCTATCCCGCAGGCGTGGCGCGTCTTCGACGATGAGGGAAAAGTGAGCGATCCAAAGATCGCAGAACAGCTCCGTTCTCTGGGGCGTGAAGTGACCCGCGCCGCGCGGCACTTCAAAGCACGAGTACTCACCACGCCCGACGCCGAGAGGGCTGAGGCGCAGGTGCAGCCCATCAGTGAAGCAGAAGTCACATCTTCCTGACCCGGGCCGACATGCTGAGACGATAGGCCAATCAACATGACGCTCACCTCTTTCGACACGCAATGCAATACGGAGCACGACTGTGGAAACCCGGCTGAGGAGCCGGGTGACGCCCGGGCTAAGCTGGCGAAGATTGAAACTGCACTCGGTTCGACTTCTCGGTCCAGCCTGCTAGTTCCCAACAACCCTTTGGCTCGGGCGAAAGAATAAGGTGACTCATCATCGCGTGACGGAGGTGACCCTATGAAAGATTTGACCATAGAACTCGAGAACCGACCCGGGGCGCTAGCAGACATGGGCGAGGCGTTGGGCCGCGCCGGAGTGAGCGTCGAGGGCGGAGGCGCCTTTGTCGTCAACGGCATCGGCGTCGCCCACTTCCTCTTCATGGACGGAGGCGCTGCTCGTCGAGCACTTGAAGCGGCTGGCATTCGAGTCCTTGAAGAACGGGACGTGCTCGTGCAACGACTGAACCAAGCTGAACCGGGTCAGCTAGGCAAGATCTCGCGCCGGATGGCCCAGGCCGGCGTTAATATCGAAGTCATCTACAGTGACCATGAACACCAGTTGATTCTTGTGGTGGACGACCCCGCAAAAGGACGAGCGGTTTCTGGGGCCTGGGGGCGGAGCCCGGGGATTGAAGGATCATAATCCTGCTCAGTCCCTGGCGGGTGCACGAAGTATCGGAAGCACCGTCGCTGCTGCTATAAGGAGCAGCAGATAACCACCTGCGATTCAACCATACGATAGTGCGTGCTCCGTTGTTCGCCACTCATCATGAGGGCGACAATGTCTTTGCCGCTTTGCGGGGCAAACTCTGAAAAGAACCACGCACGGGCCTGGCGCATCAGCGCCTCGCTCCTGATTTCGTAAAGTTTGATAACGACAAGTGCGTCATGCCCTTAGTGTCCCTGGACGTTAGTCCTCTCGGTCAGCTTATTTCCTAAGCCTGTCAGGGTTTCAACCGTCTTCAGAGACGCCACTTGAGCTTTCGCAGGTAAGGCCAGCAGAGAGCGGCAGAGCTTGAGGTTGTCTGCTGCCTCATCAAGCTCACCATCCGCCTGTCTCAGCGCAATCTCGAATTCTCGCTTGGCTTCCGGCAGGCGCCCCATCCTTGCCAGCGCCACGCCGAGGTTATTATGACTGCCCGGAAAACGATCCTTGGAGAGCGCGATGGCTTCCTTAAATGAAGCTGCCGCGGCTTCGTCACCGCCTTCGCCGATCAGTAGCAGCCCTAACATAAAGTGAGCCGTCGCGTGTTTCCCGTCTGCGGCAGTGATTGATTGCCTGAAGGCTTCTTTGGCTTCCAATGGCCGTTTTGAGTCGATGAGCGCGACTCCGAGTGCGTAGAGGGCCATCGGGTAGCGCCCCTTGCGCGCTAAGACAGCTCTTCTGTAATACGCGGTGGCCTCCTCAGTGCTCCAGAGTTCGTAATAACAGACGCCGATGTTGTATAGCGACTGCGCGTAGGTATCACCCGCACTTGGCGGGACACGACGATATTCCTCGATCGCGAGTTCATATTGTGCCTTTGCGTACTTTTGGTTACCGCGCCGGATAGCGTCCAACGCGACCTTTTGGCCAGTTTGAGCTAAGGTGATGCTGCCTAACAACGTCACCAGTAAGGTTGCTAACAGTAATCTCTTCTGTCCCATGGTTTTTCACCTCCACCGTCCGTGCTGAATTCCATCGGGAGTGAGCGTACAGGCGGCCGGAGCGTTAAGTCTTTCCCGTTATTGCTAGCGCTTGACTGATCTTGCTACTCCGTCCGCAGAGGTTGCAGTTGAGGCGAGGCTACGGTTGGAACATGAGACGATAGGATTGCGGCGTCGTGCCGGTGAGCCGGCGGAAGAGTCGTGTGAAGTGGCTCTGGTGGCTGAACCCCGACCTGAAGCTGACCTCGACGAGTGGCAGCTCACTTCCGGTCAGCAGCGCCTTAGCGCGCTCGACACGGAACTTTATCAAATACTGGTGCGGCGTAGTTCCAGTCGTTCTCTTAAACTCGCGCGCGAAATGAAAGGTGCTCATGCCAGCCACGCGCGCCAGTTCCGCGAGGCTCAGATCGCTCTCGTAGTTGTCGGCGATGGAAGCCAGCACTCGCCGTAGCTTCTGCGCCGACAAACCTCCGGTGAATCCGGGCGAAAGACCCACTGACGCCGTGTAGTGTCTAAGCAGATGAACGGCTAAGATGTTCGCCAGCGATTCAGCGTAGAGTCGACCGCTCAAGCCTTCCGACTCGAGCTCGGCAAAGAGCGCCAGCCCCACGCTGCTGATCACTGGATCACTCGGCGAACACGCTTCAACGACCTCGACGCCACGACCCGTTGCGTGCGATTCGCTGGCTGCCCGCAAGACGAGAGACGGCTCCAGATAAATTGCCAAATGCTCTGAGGCACCTTCGAGCGTGGCAGCGAAAGGCTGCCCCGAAGGGATCACGCAGATGCTGCCTCTGGTCTGGCCGCGGGTGCGAAATCCGCTCGCCGTGCGTATTTCACCGCCGCAACCCTCGCCCAGCGCGAGGGTAATCAGGTGGTCCTTGTGGTGGTGTTCCGGCAAATCCCCGGCTTGGAAACGATAGTGCGAGAGCTTGATCCCGTCCCAAGCGGCATCCCGCTTGAGGACGACTGGCGAGAGGTGATTCATTTCCGTTGCGTTCATGTTGGGAACCTATCTGTTTGTCCGAACGCGACCACGTTTCTGTTTAATCGGGGGTAACAATGACATGCCGCTCCTGGTTGAGTGGCGGGACTCTTTTCTCATGGAGACATCGCAAAAATTCTGGAATAATAGAAAGGAATTTGAAGATGCTTTGCGTAATGCGAACTTGGACTTCACGAAAGAAGCGTTGGTGTTGCTTCGACATACCGAGGGATCAGGTTCTGTTCAAGTCACATTTGAAACGCCCATTTTACAAGACCGGATACTTCTCTGTGAGATTCGCGGGAAACCGATCCCGCCGGGTTATTTAGGAACAGCCGACATGGCAGACTACTGCCTCGCCGTGGCTGTATCAAAATCACATATAAGTCAGGTCGAGTTGCAAGCAGTGGAGGGTGGTTTTTCCGCACGCCGACTCGCTCCAATTGTTTTCCCAATTATTGAAAAGTAACCCTCGAATGTGGCTGTTGCACTTGACGCCTCGATAGCGTGCTATTTAAAACATCCTGCTTGCAGCGCAGCTAAAGGCGGCATGGACAAATTCGTGTATCGTAATGAATAAAGCCTAAAGAGGTGACGTGTGAAAATCCTGGCTCTGTTTTTCGCCATGCTCTTAATCGCTCTTTCCGCCTACCCTGTTTTTGCCCAAGAGATCTCGAAAGAGTTGATAACTTCAAAAGGGAAGAAGCGAGCTTACTACCTATT
Organism: Pyrinomonadaceae bacterium; assembly: GCA_013812905.1. Lineage (GTDB taxonomy): Bacteria > Acidobacteriota > Blastocatellia > Pyrinomonadales > Pyrinomonadaceae > PSRF01. The sequence goes on along the minus strand of JACCSP010000144.1, from coordinate 2,620 downwards.
CGTACCTGAAAAACTTTACCCGGCGCCACCATTGATCGTGTTGCTTCATGGCTCTGGACGTAATGGTCTCTCACTTGTCGAAAAGTGGGAGGATCTGGCCAAGAAAGAAAAAGTTATCATTGTTGGGCCAGACGCTTTGGACTCACAGGGATGGCAAATACCTGAGGACGGGCCCGATGCTGTTCACGAACTCGTTGAGGCTCTTAAAGCCAAGTATGCTGTTAATGCGCGCCGAGTTTATTTGTTCGGGCACTCGGCGGGGGCCGGACAGGCCCTTTACCTCTCACTGCTCGAGTCTGAGTATTTCGCCGCCACGGCAATTCATGCTGGAGCTCTGCACGGGTCTCAGAACAGTCAACTCATTGAGCGAGCAAAGCGCAAGATCCCGATCGCCATTTTCGTGGGGACGAATGACAGTTTCTTTCCTTTGCCGATGGTGCGAGCCACCCGTGATGCCCTGAACGCGAAGGGTTTTAACTCAGAACTCACGGAAATAAGAGGTCACACGCATTGGTATTACGACCGTGCGCCTGAGATCAATCGAAGCGCCTGGGAATTTTTGAAGAGATATGAACTCACCGGGGAGCCGCTCTACCAAGAACACCAGTTCACTCGATAGTTCACACGCCCTTTGTATTGTACTTTGAGGGTGAAGTACTGGGTAGGAAAAATAACGCAGTTGTTGCGAGTTAGTTTTGGCAATAGGCAGGACAAAAAATAAACGGAATAGTAGCTCATGTTTCGCAATATAGTTTTTCTCGTTACTCTTAATCTCACTCTATTCACTCTATCATTGTTACCGGCCCCTCCCGTTCGAGGGATACCTGGCTCTCCTTGTCCCACCATCAACATCAAGTGTTTGACTGGAGAGCAATGTGGGGGAAATAGAAGTAGGCTCATAGTAGAGGTCAGAGGCGGCGGGACGGGATACACGCCTACATACACTTGGTGCCTTTCAGCTGGAACAATTACGAGCGGACAGGGCACTGATACCATCGAGATTGATACCAGTGCGGTAAGTGACAAGTGGATCACCGTTGTGGTGATGATTGGCGGACTTGATAGAGAATGTACCGACGTTGTTACTTACAGAATTGTCTTTGATAAACGTTCTACCTGACCAAGGGCGGCGCGAACGATCTCTTGCACCTTAGGCCCGATAGGATGCCGGTATCACGCAGTTGGAAAATTGGTTTAAAAGTTCTGTGTAAGGAAGTGAGTTACAGCATGGATCTGGTTTTGGAAGGAGGCCGATTGCTTCAGCGCGATGCCGAGTGGGCAGCTGCGGCTTCCGAGGGACGCGACCTTGAACGCATTCTTTCGTTCTGGACCGATGATGCAGTGGTGCTGGCGCCTGGTCTCCCGGCCGTCATTGGCAAGGATGCACTGCGCCGGTACGTACAGGGGAGTATGGAAATCCCCGGGTTCGGGATCACCTGGACATCGACCGAGGTCACTTTCTCACCGGATGGAAACCTCGCGTATCTCTTCAGCCGGAATGCAGTCACGATGAATGGTCCGAACGGAACGCCCAGCACTACCGAGGGGCGCGCGGTCACAATCTGGCGCCGAGAAACCGATGGTGAATGGCGTTGTGCCGTGGATATATGGAATGCAGACTCGGCCAGCTAACGTCGGCAGCCGGCCAAACCAGGTCAGTACCACCACGCGGGTAGCGGGTGGCTAAGCGATGGGCATCTCGGGACTTATGCACCTGCCCGCTACCCGCGAGGTGATACTGACCTTTGAGCCGCAGCGAGCCGGACTGCAACAGTAAGCCGCGGTGAATCAAAATCGATTCCAACATGCATCAGGTGGTAATGTTCGTGGTGGCGGGGCTACTCTGGACAATTGGAAGCGCGGTGAGGTTGCTGGATTGAAGATACAGGATTTTGGGCGTGCAAAAATAGTTTTGTAGAGGCGTCCCGCCTGGGCTCCATTTTGCGATCCCGGGAGCGCCCACTGAGGGACGCCCCTACGCTCAATCCGCCATGAGCCAAGAACATTCGGAGGCGTAAAGATGAAAATGGTGAAAGCAATTACTGTTTTGTTGTTGCTCGCGACGACATCAGTTACCGGGCGCCAAGAGGTTCAATCAATCAGAAACTTCATTCGTGTCAACGACCAGTTCTGTACTGGGGCTCAACCAAGACTCGAGCATCTGGAGCGGTTGAAGGCGGACGGCGTTAAAGCGATCATCAACCTGCGGCCGACGAGCGAACACCGCGCCGCCGAAGAAGAAGCGAAGGCGAAAGAATTGGGTCTGCGCTACTTCAATATTCCAGTGGTATTTGGCGAGCAAAAAGCGGAACAGGCAACAGAGTTCTTAAAGATCACTGATGACCCGAAGAACCGCCCCGCCTTTATTCACTGCGCCGCGGGCATACGAGTCGGGGCCTTTTGGATGATCCGCCGGGTATTGCGGGACGGTTGGAAGCTAGAGGCGGCGGAAGAAGAAGCGAAAAAGATCGGGCTGCGGGAAAGTCCGCATTTGAACGAATTCGCTCGCAAGTACATTGAGAAACACCGGAGTTAATTACTCGCGGGAGAAGACTCTTAATGAAACTCGAGCCGATAACTAACCAGGCTGCTTCTCAACCCTCTGGAATGGATTCAGCTC
>JACCSP010000085.1 GCA_013812905.1 Pyrinomonadaceae bacterium | reverse complement strand
CGGACAGCGTTTCGCGGTTGTAGCGAGCGCCCCGGCAAACGTCGCAGAGAACATAGACATCCGGCAGGAAGTTCATCTCGATGCGTTTCATGCCATCGCCTTCGCAAGCTTCACAGCGGCCACCCTTAACGTTGAAAGAAAAGCGTCCAGGCTTGTAGCCTCGCTCACGCGACTCCGGCAGCATTGCGTAGAGTTCGCGTAGTGGCGTGAACAATCCCGTGTAAGTCGCCGGGTTCGAACGTGGCGTGCGGCCAATCGGCGATTGGTCGATCTCAATTACTTTATCGACATTGTCGAGGCCTTCAATTGCGGTGTAAGGTCCGGCTTCGGCTAGAGAACCATAAAGGTAGCGTGCCAGAACCGGGTAGAGGATGTCGCCAACCAGCGTTGATTTACCCGAACCGGAAACGCCGGTGATGACGGTGAGCAAACCAAGTGGGAATGAGACGTCAATCTCCTTCAGGTTGTTTGCGCGGGCCCCCTGGATGGTCAGGGACTTACCGCTAGGTGCACGGCGTTGCTTGGGCACAGCGATTTTCTTCAAACCTCGAATGTAGAGTCCCGTGATCGAATTGGGATTGTTAGCCACGTCTTCCGCAGTCCCGCACGCAACCAGTTCGCCACCATGAGCACCTGCGCCGGGTCCCAGGTCAACGACGTAATCGGCTCGACGAATCGTCTCTTCGTCGTGTTCTACAACCAGTACCGTGTTGCCGAGGTCGCGAAGCGCGCACAACGTCTCCAGTAGTTTCTGATTGTCGCGTGGATGAAGTCCGATAGACGGTTCATCCAGAACGTAAAGCACGCCCCGGAGTTGTGATCCAATCTGCGTAGCCAGGCGGATGCGTTGACCCTCGCCGCCGGACAGCGTAGACGACACACGATCAAGAGTGATATAGCCGAGCCCCACAGTTTGTAGGAAGCGAAGCCGGTTAACTATTTCTTTTAGTATCGAGCCGGCAATTTTTTCCTCGCGCAGATTCAGTTTTATCTCGGCGAAAACGACAGTCGCTTCTTCGATCGGCAAGGTCGTGTAGTCCCCGATGCCTCGCCCGCCCAAGCGCACGGCCAGCGAATCTGCACGCAAGCGCCTTCCTTTGCATTCCGGGCAAATTCCCGGGGAAACAAGTTCCTCGAGCGCCGCATGCACTTTCCCGGAGGGCGCTTCGTTAAGACGTTCGCGGAGCCAATGCAATGCACCTTTCCAGTGACTCTGATAAGAATAAGCCCCCTGACGGAAGTTCAACTGGCCGCTGAGTCCTTCGAAGAAGCCTTCGCGAGCCTCGCGAAGCAATCCGTTGAAAGGTGTAGTCGCAGTAATCTTGAAGTGATTGAGAACCGCCATCAGCGCGCTCTTGAGATAAGCAGAGCCTTGACGATCCGCCAAACCCATAAACGCCAGCTTGTCAGAAGGGGTGTTCGTATCTGGAATTAGCTTGGCTGGATCTACTTCGAGGACCGAGCCCAGGCCGTGACATCGTTTACAGGCGCCGTAGGCGGAGTTGAATGAGAACGACCGCGGCTCAAGGGGCGGCACATTGATACCGCAATTAACACAAGCCATCCGCTCCGAGTAAAGCTTCTCGTCACCATCGACAACCGATACCAACACGGATCCGCCGGTGAGCTTTAATGCCGTGCGGACAGATTCCGAGAGTCGCTCATTAATTCCGGGTTTGATTAACAACCGATCGACGACTGCTTCAATCGTGTGGTTGCGCCGCTTATTAAGCTTAATTTCTTCGTCCAGGGAAAGCAGTTCATTATCGACCCGCGCTCGAAGAAATCCGTCCTTTGCGAGAGTTTCGAGCTCCTTTTTGAATTCACCTTTACGCCCTCTCACTATGGGAGCGAGGATCATTACGCGTTCGCCTCCAGGCAGCGAGAGGACGTTTTGCACAATCTGCTCCACACTCTGACGCGTAATCGCAGCTCCGCATAACTGACAATGGGGCTGACCGATCGAAGAGAAGAGCAAACGCATGTAGTCATAAATCTCGGTTACCGTACCCACCGTAGAGCGAGGGCTGCGGGAAACGGTCTTCTGCTCGATTGAAATTGCCGGGGAAAGACCGTCAACTGAATCGACATCCGGTTTTTCCAGTTGGTCCAGGAACTGCCTCGCATAAGCCGACAGCGACTCTACGTAGCGACGCTGTCCCTCAGCATAGATAGTGTCGAAGGCGAGCGATGACTTGCCGGAACCGGAGAGGCCGGTGACAACTGTGAAGCGATCGCGAGGTATTTCGACGTTAATATTCTTGAGGTTATGCTGGCGGGCACCCCTTACAGTTATTCGGTCGATTGCCATGGTACTTAATCGGCACACCACTATAGATATGAATATCCCACGGAGAAGAAACCATCATTCTAGCCGAGCGCAAACCGATTGAGCAAGTTGCGATTTAGCTCTCTTGACACTGTTTCCGAGCGAGTCCTACACTGCCAGCTATCGCACGAAACTAACTTATTCTGGTCGTTATTCTTTAGGGCGATATAGTTTGAATCTTCCAAACGCCTTAACGCTGCTGCGTATTTTCATCGTCCCGCTTCTGGTTGTGGTTCTCCTGACACCGTTTTCTGAAAATTGGTTCGGGGTACCGCGGCATCTATTGGGCGTCACTCTTTTCTTGGGTGCCGCTCTTACTGATTTTTTGGATGGTCACTTAGCCCGCAGCCGCGATCAGGTAACGCGTCTGGGCCAATTGCTCGATCCCATTGCCGACAAGCTGCTGATATCAGCCGCACTCATCTCCCTCGTTGAGAATCAACTGGCTCCAGCGTGGGCTGTGGTGATCATCATCGGGCGTGAGTTTGCAGTAACCGGTCTGCGCTCAATCGCGGCAGCGGACGGCGTTGTCATAGCGGCGTCAAAAATGGGTAAATTCAAAATGCTCGCGCAGGTCGTGACTGTTGCGCTGCTAATTGCCTCAAGTGTCTCTGGAAAGCCACCGGTGGAAAACTTTGGCAGGCCATTTCCGGCAATCGAATTCTGGTCGGTGCCGGAACTGCGGGCGGCGTTACAGCACCTTTTTGGCGAAGGCCGCACTGCACGTAACGACTGGCAGGTGTTGGTGTACACAACCGGGCGGGCGCTGTTGTGGCTGGTAGTAATCTCAGCTTGCCTGTCGATGTATGGGTACTTTCGTTCGTTTTACGCTTCGGTCCTTGCATCTCGCGCTGAGAGACGCAAAGCGGAGGGCGCGAGGACCGCCACGGTGCCGGAGTAGCGATTAAAGTTAGCCTCGATTTTAGCCGCTGGGAATTTAAGTTTTGGGTGAATCGGGATTAATTCGCACTTAATGAAGCAAGGCCCTCACTCTGAAACCGGTACCGAGTCTGCTTCAGCAGCCCACGAGACAACAGGTATGTCTAACTCCGCCTGCGACTTGCCTTTTCGTTTTCCTGTTGGTAGTATCCGCCTTTTGTCGGAATGCGCTATTGCCATCTATAGCGGGCCGGCGTAGCTCAGTTGGTAGAGCATCTGATTTGTAATCAGAGGGTCGGGGGTTCAAGTCCCTTCGCCGGCTC
>JACCSP010000049.1 GCA_013812905.1 Pyrinomonadaceae bacterium | reverse complement strand
GTGTGGACCCTTGTTGCAGGTAAGCTGCAAGCAAGGCCAGCGGTAATAAAAGAACATGGATGATGAAGCGTGATTCATGATCTGCTGTCACCAGCTGTCGCGGGCTGGTTGAATCTATTTGTTCGTTGACCTGGGGTTCCGCTGCGGCCCACCCCAGGCTCTATGCTGTCACCACGCTTCGCGGGCTCCAATGACAAATGAGAAACGGAAAATACGGGAAAATGACCAAATGGCAAATGGGTTTTATAAGGTGAATGATTGAAACCCACTCTCTCATCGGCTAATGCGCCTGGATATCTTTCTCAAGGCAAGTCGTCTCTGCCAGCGGCGCACAATTGCCCAGAAGTTGTGCGAGGCGGGACTTGTTCTCATCAATGCGAAACCTGCGAGGTCTGCCCACACGGTAAAGCCAGGTGACGAAATAACGATCCGGCGTCGGGATCGAATCGCCAAAGTGCGAGTTCTCTCGTTGCCCGCGGCTCGCCAAACTTCCCGCAAAGATGCAAGCGGTCTTTTTGAACTCTTGAGTGAAGAGTCTTTAGCCACTGAGCAGGTTTGAGTCACGTTAGTGTCTTGCGTTGGGTTTTAGAGCCCGCGAAGCGTGGCGAACGAATAAAGCCTGGTGGCGTGAGCCCCAGAACAATCGGATTTAAATTCCTAGCCCGCGAGCGGGCGGCAGCGGCAACAGAAGAGATAATGTTGATTAAGATTAATGCGCGAACTGGGCTCCAGATCCGCTGTCGCCCGCTGCCTCGGGCGATTGGACATGGGGCTGCCTTGCGTTAGAGAATGAGGATATCAAGGAATTGTAGTCCGTGGACATAGGGACGTCGCTTACGATTAAGCCGTGATGTCAGAGATCAAGTCCTTTAAAATTAGGAATATTGAAGTTAATCCGCCGCTGATTCTTTCGCCGATGGCGGGGGTGACGGATGTGTCTTTTCGCCGTCTACTCAAACGATGCGGCGGCGTCGGGCTTACGGTATCAGAGTTCATCTCGGTGGAAGGCCTAACTCGCAGCAATCCGAAATCGAAGCGTCAGATGCGTTTCTATGCGGAGGAGCGGCCATTTGCCGCGCAGATCTTTGGCGGTCAGCCTGAGAGAATGCGTATGGCGGCGGAGATGGCGGAAGAGGTTGGGGTAGACATTCTCGACATTAACTGTGGTTGTCCGGCTCCGAAAGTAGTGAAACACGGCGGCGGTTCCGGCCTCTTGAAGGACCATGTACGGCTGGAAACAATCCTTACAGAGATCAAGAAGGCGATCGCGATTCCCTTGACCATTAAAATTCGCGCAGGCTTTTACGACAGCACAATTAATGCCGTGGAAACCGCTAAGCTTGCCGAAGCATGCGGCGTCGAGCACATCGCTCTTCACGGACGCACCAAGGAGCAGGGCTATCGAGGACTGGCGAATTGGGACCTGGTAAAGCAAATCAAAGAGGCAGTGAAGGTGCCGGTATCGGGCAGCGGCGACGTCACGACGATCAAAGGCGCCCTTGCGCGTTTTCATGAGACAGGCTGCGATGGAGTTTTAATTGGCCGTGGGGCGATGGCGAATCCATGGATCTTCCGTCAGATTGAAGATGTCAGCGAAGGTCGCGAGGCCTTTCAACCTTCACTAGCCGACAAACGCGCGATCCTGCTCGAGTACTTCGAAATGTTGCGGGAAGATATGCCTGAAACGCCGGCCATCAATCGCATGAAACAGCTCGCCGGCCAGTTTACTCGCGGGCTTCAAGGCGGCGCACTCTTCCGCACCTCGCTTTATCATTCCCATTCCGTGGAGGAGATCCTCGCACGCATCGAGGAATACTTTTCAGCAATTGAGTCGGGACAACCCTATTACGGAGAGGCTGGAGAACAGTTAGAAGAGGCATCTGTGCTCGATTCGTGCGAAGCCGCGGCATAGTCCGGCACAACCAGCACCCCATGCGGTTTGTTTTGGGAAAGAGGTTCTGTCTTCTCATTCACACCCCGGCTTTAGCCCGGTGTTACTAACACGGTTTTTTCTTGAGGGCTTAAGTTGCCCGAGATGTTAATTGCTGACTCTGATGAAATCAGCGGAAGCGTTCTGCCCAGAGGGTGCTTCCGCAACGAAGCAAACCGTTGAACGGTTCAACATTTTTATCGCGGTCAGGTTCACCGGGCTGAAGCCACGGTGTGAATGAGAGACAGCAGATGCTTACCCGACAGACTTGGTTCACAAGCGGGCTACTGGCTTGGGTCTGGCCATTCCGCAATCAGGTTTTAGCTTTCTGCCTCCCGGTACCGCCAACTGCCATCGCCGGGTAACCCTTACCTTTCAAAGCCGCAATCTCAATAACAATCTCTTTCTTGCCTTTGAAATTGCGGGTGATTTTTCCGCTCTTCTGAGCCACCGTCTTGGGCGAAGAAACTGGTGAGGCGCTGGGAGCAGCCGCAGTATCGGCAGATGCTACTGTATCTTGGGCCGGCTTTCCTTTCGCATCGCGAGACATTTCTTCCAATGCTTCGAGGACCTGCGAGCGTTCTTGCTCTTTTAAGTCTTCGAGCTTGAGTCCGTTAGCCTCCAACACCGCGCGGAGATTTTCCTCCGTGTTGGTGTTCCGACCATAAACGTCGCGGTAGATGCGCAGCTTCCCATCCTCCGCCACAACGGTCTCGTAACGCAACTCCACCGGCACCGGGTTGGCTAGCGTTACTTGCTTGGTCTCACTCCTGTTCTTTTTGTAATTGGCGATATCTACGTCAGACAGTTTTTGGCCGGCTAGCTGCGCCAGGACCTTGGCGAAGTCCTGGACCAGGGCATCCGTTAGTCCAACGCATCCGTGCGAGGCAAAAGTGCCGAGTTTTGCCGGGCTCTTACCGCCATGAATCAGCGATGGTGATCCGATGGGAATCTTCAAGAGACCAAGCGGGTTTAGCTTGCTGCCCGCCTCGACCTTTTCCCCGACCTTGACCTTCGAAGAAGGCGACTCCACCCAAGGCTCATCTGGAGGCGTCCACGTGGGATTGAATATGATAGCCTTAGCTTTACGCAGGCCGGTGGGCAGAGGAAACTCCGGATAACCGATTCCTACCTTATACGACTTGATCAGACGCCCAGTTTCGAACACATCCATCCTGTAGGCAGGCGCGTTAACCACGATGCGGGTGTCGCTTGGCACGGTGTTAGGCGCGGTGGCGACGCTCTCTGTCGACGGCTTCACGTTCTTTGACTCGAGGTCATCGCTCCCTGCGCGCCACCGTTCACTGACGAACGCAGCGAGCTGGGACCCCTTGTCCGCTCCAACGATTTCTTTCACTCGGTTTGCTGCGAGCTCACGAGCTGCTGCCGTTGTGCCACCGTGATCGCCGGTCTCAGTTTCCCGAAGTTTGCTGGTCTCTTCTCGGGCGGCTGCTCGCAGTTGCGCTATTTGGTCGTCGGTAAGGCCGAGTTTGGTCTTCAGTTCCGGGGTGAACGTTTCGTCCGATGCGAAGAATGCGTCGAGAACAGGTAGGGTGACCGGGGCACTCGAGACATCGGTTGCTGGCACGACGGTTGGTGATGCTGACGGCGATGGCGTTGCTCGACTTACTTCGGAATTCGAGTTGCTGGTTGGTTGAGTGGCGCAGGCCGCTCCGCATACTGACAACGCGAGGACCAGAGCGAGCTTTGTTAATTTGCGGTTTCGCTTCATAAAGATCTTTCCTTCCAATTAAGGCTCGCCTGATATTTCAGGCTTGATGCGAGTCTCCACTCGAGCAGAACCTCTAGCAACATGTGTTCCCACAGAAGTTGGCGTGTATTGCCTCTATAAGTAGGGTCGTGACTACTGACCTGTAGGCTAGGCCTGCACGATAAGCGAACGCCGGGTCGCCTCGAGCGGACCATACAGCGCCAACTACACCTGTTTGCTTATCAATTTCTTAACAGCGGGTAGGGATTGATGTTGGTACCTTCCCAATGGCGCTTGGGATCGGATACAACCGCAATTGAGAAGTGGAGATGGTAATTGCCAGGCGTGGCATTTCCCGTGTCTCCAACGAAACCAATTACCTCGCCCTGACGCACAGCCTTTCCTTCACTTAAACCATCGGCATAGCGCTGCAGATGCGCATAGTGAAAAATTAGTTTCTGGTCTGTACTCAATTGGTAAATGGTAATGCCTCCGCGCTCACTCTGAAACAGTTTAGTTATCTGGCCGTCCGCGACGGCAACCACCGGCGTCCCCTGAGCTGCGGGGATATCGATTGCATCGTGCATTCGCCCCTCAGAACGCGAGTCGGTAAAGGTGTCTAGTAGCTGATTCGGCTGAACGCCTGCAACCGGCAGGACAAGTTTCAATGTTCCTACAAATCCAATCGGAGGCGCGGTGGGATTCGAAGGTATTTCGGGATCCGGCTTTGATGATGGTTCGGGAGAGGGATTGGCAGAGTCTGGGGGCGAGGCCGAGGCCGGAGTAGGTGGTGGGTCGGCTTTGCTGGGGACGTAGTAACCGGAGCGTCTTTGCAGAAACGCCACAAGCACGACCAGCAAGGCGATGCCGATCATTAGAGCAAGAAAGACTCGTACGCGCGCAGAGATCATAACTGGCATGCTGCCAACGTTAAGTATCTTGTTGTATTCCGAGTGGCAACAAGGGACGTGGTGTCGTACCTTCAAAAAACCAACTAGCTCCAACTTTCAGGCGGTGGTGCCAGGTGGGAAGACGCGAGGTGTAGAGGGCAAAGCGTGCCTGTCGTGCGAGTGGCCCACCAAAGGCCTTGCCTCCGGCCAACACTGCCGCGCGTTCAGTCCCCAGGCTAACCGCTTCTCCCATCTCTTCAAAGTGTTTTGTGTGCAGTTGCTTCCCACCGATAAGAGCGCGCACGTTGCGGGCGGCAAGACCGGCTTGTTGGAAAGCCAGTTGGGCTGTGCCGGCCAAGGTTGGCGTAGCATCTTTGAAGAAGGCGATGTCGCCGAGGGCGAAAACGTTCTTGTGTGCGCGAACCTGGAGTGTTGGTTCCACAAGTATCAAACCCCGATCCGTTTTCTCGATAGCCAGCCTATCGACCACAGGGTTTACTCGAACGCCCCCAGTCCAGACGACCGCAGCAGTTTCAATGTCAGTTCGAGCGTCGTTATGTGCGACCGTCACCGCGTCTTGAGTAATACGCACCACCCGAGTCAGAGTGTGAACTTCGACGCGCGACTGGGTTAGAGCTGCCGCGACAAACTCTCGAATCGGCTCACCCATGCCAGGCACAATTTTCGGTCCCATTTCGATCACCAGCACGCGCGGCTCACCCGTCAACGCCCGCCGTTCGAAAGCGTCGCGCAGAAGATCGGCCATTTTTGTGGACAGTTCCACACCGCTGGCACCGGCACCAACAACGGCGAAGGTAAGCTCGCGGCGCGTGTCCTGCGGTGGAAGGTTGGGAGGCACATGATCGAGTGCTGCCACCATGCGACTGCGAAGCAAATCCGCGTGGGCGATCTTGCGGAACGGGATTGCAAACTCCTCGGCGCCCGGAACCCCTGCATAGTTTGTAACTCCTCCGATGGCAAGTACCAGGATGTCGTAGTCAATCGGCTCGCCCGAGCCGTCGACTGTGACTCGTTTTTGAGTTAAATCGATATTGGCCACGGCGCCCTGAACCGATCTGACGTTCTCGTCGAGCAGCTCTCTATATTTTGGGGCAATATGCCACTCTTCCACTTCGCCACTCAAATACTCGTAGAGCATAGGCGTGAATAGGAAATGGTCTTCGTCGCTGATGAGGGTCACGGAGCCTGCGCCCGCAAGTTCCATCGAGGTAAATAGGCCACCAAAGCCCCCGCCTATGATTACAATCCGGGGTTCCGCCGCTGGCATGAACGCTCCTTCAGCAAACCGAATTGTTCTCGAAACGTCGAGATGGTAACAAACTGCGCGCGATGAAGCACGGAAGTTCAGATGATCGCTGGGATTTATGCTAACGAAAAGTCGGTTTCACGCAAAGACGCAAAGGGTGCAAAGACGCAAAGAATGAGACGTGTTAGCGATGAACCCGTTTTTCCAGAAGCGTTTCCTTGCGTCTTTGCACCCTTTGCGTCTTTGCTGAACCTGGTTGGAAGAGTTAAATCCGCGGGCACTTTGTGGGCCCGCTGGACACTGCCGGAATGGGCGTGTTAGATTGAAGCGCTTTTTAAGTTTAGCGGTTGCCGTCTTTAGACGGACTTACTGCTTCACCAAGGAGGATCATCTAGGCAGTGGCGTTAGCAAAAGAGACAAAAGAACAGATTGTTACCGATTTTCGAACCCACGACGTCGACACCGGCTCCCCCCAAATCCAGGTGGCTTTGTTAAGTAAGAGAATCAACGAACTAACCGAGCATTTCAAGACACACAAGAAGGACAATCATTCGCGGCGCGGCCTGCTGAAGATGGTCTCGCAGCGTAGAAGTATGCTGGATTATTTGAAACGCACAGATATAGAGCGTTACCACGAGGTAGTGAATCGTCTGGGCCTGCGTCGTTAGCTAGGCTATTGCCATAGCGTAACGAGAGATCTTCGAATCTCCGATTTTTGTAACGCCCGCGTCTATCGAAGAGCTTGCGGCAGTGCCGAACGTGACGGCGACGACTGGTAGCAAGTGGACGTGTTAGGCCTAATAGTAAGCACCAAGGCGGCAAAGCTTCACGGTAAGAGGCTTTGCCGCCTTTTGAATTGTGAGAGCTTTTCGAGTTCTCCAGGCTTCACGTTGGCCGGGGACTCGAAACGAAGGAAATTAAACCAAAAAGAAGCGAGGTGGATGAGACGCCCGCGCGCCTGAATCACAGGAGTCAATTGTCCCGAAGGAGACAAAACATGCCAGTTAAGAAGTACCTTAAAGAATCGATCAAGTTAGGCGACAAGGAACTAACAGTGGAGACTGGGCGGGTGGCCAAGCAGGCGGACGGCTCAGTCGTAATTCGTTACGGCGATACGATGTTGTTGGTGGCTGCAGTAAGCGCCTCCACCCAGCGCGAAGGAATTGATTTCTTTCCCCTAACGGTTGAATATCGTGAATCCCAGTTTTCGGCCGGGCGCATTCCCGGAAACTATTTTCGGCGTGAAGGACGGCCGAACGAAAAGGAAGTGTTAACCAGCCGCCTGATTGACCGACCCTGCAGGCCCTTGTTTGCCGAAGGCTTTCGCAACGAAACGCAGGTTATCGCCAGTGTCATATCGGCCGACCCCGATAACAATCCGGATGTAATCGCGATTACGGGCGCCTCATGCGCGCTCTATCTGTCGGACATTCCGTTTATGAATCCCATCGCGGGTGTGCGCGTGGGTCTTATTGATGGCCGTTACATCATTAATCCGACCTACGATGAAGTGCGGGAATCGCGTTTGAACCTAATAGTGGCCGGGACTGAGGAGGCCATTGTCATGGTGGAAGCCGGGGCCGAGGAGGTTTCAGAAGAAATCATGGTTGAGGCCCTGATGCTGGCCCATAAGGAGATCAATCGCCTCTGCCGTTGGCAAAATGAGCTCTATAAAGCGTTGGAAATCGAGAAGCGCGAAGTGGTGCCGCCGCAGCTCAATGAAGAGATGCTGGGCGAGTTACAGGGGAACTACAGCGAGCGTTTGCGCGCTTCGCTTGACACCACCGACCAGGAAAAGCGGTCGAGCTATTCTGCCGTCGATGCTCTGAAAAAAGAGGTTGTGGAGGCTTATCCCGAAGATCAGCCCGCGCTGCGGCAAATGGCCAAGACAATCTTTGACCATTTGAAGGAGAAGATTTTCCGTGAGGATATTCTCGATAAACGACGCCGCCCGGACGGCCGTCGGTTCTCGGAGATTCGACCTATCACTTGCGAAGTAGGCTGGCTGCCCCGCGTTCACGGTTCTGCGCTCTTCACCCGAGGGGAAACTCAGGCCCTGGTAACGACAACCCTGGGGACGAAGGAAGATGAGCAATACATGGACGACCTGGAAAAAGGCGAGGTCAAGCGCCGCTTCCTGCTCCATTACAATTTCCCGCATTACTCAGTAGGCGAGGTGGGACGGTTTGGCTCATCGAGCCGCCGCGAGATTGGGCACGGTGCCCTTGCTCGGCGCGCGATAGAAGCCGTATTGCCCGAGGATTCGGTTTTTCCTTACACCATCCGTATCGTTTCGGACATTACAGAGTCAAATGGCTCTTCATCCATGGCCTCGGTTTGCGGAGGCATTCTTTCGTTGATGGATGCTGGGGTGCCGTTGAAGGCGCCGGTGGCCGGCGTGGCCATGGGTTTGGTGATGGAGGGGAATAAGTATGCCATTCTCTCAGATATAGCGGGCGCCGAAGACCACTATGGTGATATGGATTTTAAGGTCACGGGAACGCGAGAGGGAATCACGGCTCTGCAGATGGACATCAAGATCGGCGGCATCAATGCGCAGATCATGGCCGAGGCACTTGAGCAGGCTAAGAAAGGACGATTGTATATTCTGGATGTGATGGCAAAAGCGTTGCCCGAGCCGCGCACTGAGATTTCGTCATATGCCCCGCGCATCATCCAAATCAAAATTAACCCAGACAAGATTCGAGACGTCATTGGACCAGGCGGTAAGATAATCCGTTCGCTTGTCGAAGAGACGGGAGCGAAGATCGACGTATCCGACGACGGAACGATCTCGATCGCAACTGCCAGTGGCGAAGCAGCCGAAGCCGCCATAGCTCGAATCCGTGGCCTTACCGCTGAAGCGGAGGTGGGTCAGGACTACTTGGGCACAGTGTCCAGAATTGTAGATTTCGGTGCCTTTGTTGAAATCTTTCCCGGCACAGATGGTCTGTTGCACATTTCGGAGATTGCCGACCGCAGGGTTAAAGACGTGCGCGACGAGTTGAAGGAAGGACAGCAGATCCTGGTGAAGTGCATTGGCAAGGAGGGCAACAAGATAAAGCTTTCCCGTAAAGCCGTCTTGCGCGATGAGGGTCGTAAAGCAGAAGCGGCTAGCGCTAGTGATAGTGACTAACTAAGCGGCATATCTTCGGACGCTCATAGCGAGCACGACAGTAGTGGTCGAGTTGGACAGCGAACCTGGTCCAACTCGGCCTCCAGAGACCCGCACATTCCGTATTCGTCTGAGGTCTAGAATCGTTGTCTAAGACCTGGACATTTCGGCAGCTT
>JACCSP010000037.1 GCA_013812905.1 Pyrinomonadaceae bacterium | reverse complement strand
AGGAACTCGCCGGCGCGCGCGAACTCTTGGAAACAGCCGATGATGACGAAATGCGGGAGATGGCCCATCTTGAAGTTGAGGATCTGCAAGCGAAATTGGACTCGACAGAACTCGATCTGAAGTTGCTGCTGGTTCCGACTGATCCCAACGACGAAAAAAACGTGATTGTTGAAATCCGCGCCGGCACCGGCGGTGACGAGGCCTCACTTTTCGCCGCTGAGATGCTCCGCATGTACCAGCGCTATTCCGAAAGGCAAGGCTGGCGTTTTGAGATCCTGGATGCCTCGGAATCTGGGATCGGCGGCGTCAAGGAAGCTATCGCCCTCATCGAGGGTGAAAAGGTTTATTCGAAACTCAAGCACGAATCAGGCGTCCATCGAGTCCAGCGTGTGCCGCAGACGGAAGCCAGCGGCCGCATTCACACATCTGCGATCACAGTTGCAGTTTTACCTGAAGCCGAGGAAGTGGACGTCAAAATTGATCCGAAGGATCTTCGCATCGATACCTTCTGTTCCTCAGGACCTGGTGGCCAGTCAGTTAACACAACTTACTCGGCGGTGAGAATCACTCACCTTCCAACCAATCTGGTTGTTTCCATGCAAGACGAAAAGTCGCAGATCAAAAACCGCGAAAAGGCGATGAGAGTCTTGCGAGCCCGCCTGCAGGAATTAGAGGAGCAAAAGCAGCATGATGCTCTGGCCAGCGAACGGCGCTCACAGGTGGGCTCGGGAGATCGCTCTGAGAAAATTCGCACCTACAATTTCAAAGAAAACCGCGTTACCGATCATCGAATCGCACTCACAATCCACCAATTGGACCAGGTGATCGCAGGTAATCTGGATCCGTTCATCCAAGCTCTCGTTAATCATTACCAGGCGGAGAAACTCAAGTCAGAGGCAGTGGCAGCGTAGCCGCATTTCCGATTGCCAATTGCCAATTGCCAATTGGCGAGTTGTTGGATCTAAACTTCACATGGACACCTCACGCCATGAAGGCTGGCGATCTAAAGTACTTGAGGAGCTAATGAGCTTAGCGAGAATAATGGCTTAAGTCTCGTATTTCTGCTTCGCGTGCACTTCGTGCCAATCGGCAATTGAAAATCGCAAATGAGTGTGACCACGCACGTCTTACTTATTCGTCACGGCCAATCTCAGGGTAACGCTGAAGGCCGTTTTGGTGGGCACACCGATACTCCGCTTTCGTTCCTGGGACTCGCCGAGGCGCAACGAACCGCTCAAGCGTTGGCTTCCGAACCCTTCAGCTCCATTGTCTGCAGCGACCTGGCACGGGCAATTGAGACGGCAAATCCCCTCGCGAAGTTAGCAGGACTGGAGCTCCAAACCGCCGAAGCCTTCCGCGAACGCAGCGTCGGCGTCATGGAGGGATTAACTTTCGAAGAAGCAGCCGCTCAATATCCCGAACAGTATGCTGCCCTGCTGCGGCGCGATTTTGAGCATGTGCTTCTCGGTGGTGAGAGTTACCGCCAGACCCTCGACCGCGCTTCAAGGAAACTCGACAAACTGGTCGAGAAATACAAAGGCGGGCGCATCGCGATCTACACACACACGGGAACGATATGCATCCTCGTGCTCCACATCATGGGAGCTCTGGATGCGCCCGAGCTAAAGCCCGTATGGATCGCCAGTCGAAACTGTGGAATCAGTCGCTTCGAGCTGCGGGATGACGGGTTCGTGCGCGTCCTGGCTATCAATGACACACGGCATCTGGAAAACGTGTAAGGAATCGTGATTTGTGCCCGAAGTGTTTCTAAGGCGAAGCAATCCGAGCCCGTTCGGTGGCAGTCCATTCACAAAGAGTCTTAGTGTCCTCGGGTGAGAGGTTCGCGCCCCAATGAAGGCGGGTATAGGACTTGAGCGGCATCGCGCCGTCTTCGACCTCCTCGCATATCTCTTCCAGCTTCTTTCCTGCCTGGCGGTTATCAAGACTACCCCATTCTGAAAAATTCATATGACTTCGTCCGTGGTTGACGTGGTCAATTACAAACCACGAGACTGGGGCTACGTTGCTATACCACGGCCAACGGGTGGTGTTCGAATGGCAGTCCCGACAGGAACGGTCCAGGATCGATGCAACTTGCGGATTCATTTGCAGGCGAGCGTAAATAGTCTGAGACTGATCAACTGCCGGGTTAGTCCTAGCGGGTCGTACGAACTGCAAACCAATAATCACAACCACACCAAGCAGGGCGAGCCATTTGAGAATTTTTAGAGCTTTTCTCACGCGCCTAACCTCGGACGGCGCTGCCAGATATATCCAATCAAGAAAAACAAGACCCCAGTTATGAAGGCTAGGGTGTATTTGACTCGTCCTCCGTGGTAGAAAGAGGCAAGCGTGCTTTCCGCATCTACGCCTGCTCGAGTGGAGAAAGACGGTTGCGGTTCCGTATCAACAGCTTGGGCACCAATCGTCGTGAGAACGGTCACTTTGCCATCACCGGCGATCTTCTTGATCCGGGTTCCGCTCCCCGCGATGGGCAAAGTGGGGCCAAACTCGAGCACGTATAAATTCCGGCCTGCTGCTGCTACCCCGGTGGGAAAGTATGGCGGGTCGCTCCTCAAGACCACTTGAACCTTACCGTTGTTAGTAACCTTCAAGAGCCTTCTATTACCAGTATCAGCGACAAAAATGTTGCCGTCAGAGTCAACGTCCAAACCGGCAAGACTTCCAGAGCCCCCTGCAAAGAGTTTGGGCCCGTCCTCGGAAGTTCTGGCCACCAGACCGCTCGCTAACGTGGTTACGGTGCCGTCCATTGCGACCCTGCGGAGGAACTCGCCATCGGTGAGATAAAGGCTGCCTTCCGCGCCAAAGGTCATCCCTCCCACGCTGCCGAATTTGGCCAGATTGCCCGGGCCATCAGCGTGGCCAAAGGCGCCGCCTGCAAACGTGGTGACAGTCCCATCAGGCCTTCTGCGCAGGAGGAGCGTTTGGCGTTTCGTGTGATTGTTCTGCTCAATGAAGTACATGTTGCCAGCGCGGTCATGCCAAATGCTCCACCCGCGTGGCGGACGTTCAGTGGGTTCGAGCAGGTAGATAAACTTACCTTCAGGACTCATTTTCCAGACGTCAGTGATGAATCCTGTTGTTGCAGGGTTGTAGCTAATGTCCGCACCGTAGACATTATCCTGCTCGTCGATGGCTAACTCATGCACGTGCCGGCCGCGTTCGCCCCTCCGAAAAACCATTAGATTTCCGTATGTATCAAACTTCCAAATTGTTTCCAGGTCGCTGAAGTAGATGTTGCCGGCACTATCGACAACGATGCCACTGGCCGGATGCGCCTTGGTCGTGGCAGGGAGGATTATCCATTGGCCGACGATTGCAAGTATTGTTAATGCGAGTCTGAGTTTCATACCTCTCCAAACAAGAAAGTCAAACCTCCAAGGCCCACGGCTCAAGCTCCAGTATAGCTATCAGCGGCGCGTGCAATTGTTGGTGCAACGCTCGACCTTGATATCGCGCACCGCTCTGAGCACGCCATCACTGCCCTGCTGGAGAGTAAGTATCGAAGAAAAGGGCCCCTTTCCACCAAACTTCTGGCGGTCGGCGCTGGTAATAAAGGGATCGCCTTCGAATAGATACTCGTCAATCCAATACTCGGGATAGCCAGAACCCGAAACATAGGCGTGAATGTGCGCCGCATTACGGCTGTCTGGGTAAGACCCGGGTTTGATTGTCTGAAACTCGTAACGGCCCTGCTTGTTGCTGCGCACGAGACCGTGAATCCTAGTGCTGCGATTATCGCCTCCGCTCGTCGAATACACGCCCGTGGCATCAGTCTGATAGACGAAGAGGTTGATTCCTTCGAGTGGCGTGCGCCCATCCGGAGCATAGATTGTTCCCGACACGATCAAGGGCTCCCCCGGTTCGCCTTCGGCGACGATCGTAGTCTTCCAGGGTACGTTCGGCAGTTGCTCAGGCCCTGTCTCTGCGAGCGATCGCGCCTGCTTGCAGCCCGCCAAGGCAAGGGTGCCGAACTCCAGTGCAGGTAATGCAACTGCGAAAAAAGAAGCGTGTTTAAGGAAACTTCTACGACCGAGATAAGCAGGTGATGTGTCTTTCATGTCATTGCCTCATTCCAACTTGGCGGCCCGCTGCCCAGACTTTCAAGAATCTCCGATCAAGTAGTGTTGCCAGAGTTTGCCCGCTCATTTTTTTCTTTCCAGCCCTTTGACCTTGCCCAGCGCACCAGTCCAGATTTTGACCCAAGTCTTTCGTATTCCGGAATCGTTACTCCAGGTGGATTCCAGATCGGCCTTCCACGCTTTCAGCATCTCGTGATCAAGCTGCATCACCCCGTCTCGCGTTACGCCCGCCGGGGGCGGACTGAGCGCAGCGAGGCGTTCGTAGACTAGCGAGCGGTCAGCTCCTTCCAGACGCGATAACAAATGCCAAAGTGTAAGAGTGTCGCGCGGTCGAGACTGCATGAGCACCAGGTTGAGAGTCGGAATCTTGGACCAGTCTGTGTCCTGAGGCTGGAAATCTAATTTGAACAACGCCTGTCTGAAATTCTCAGATGTGTCTTCAAAGTAAGGAGTGCCTGGTCCAATTCCCCGACGCGTCGCACAGGCTGCCCCCGCGGGCACCATGGATTCCCTGTCTTTAAGTTGTAACGCTACCCAGCCCGACGTTACGCGCAGCAGGCTGCCCCCCTCGTCATCTACCTCAAGCGTGTAGGCGCACCCGAGATCGGCAGCCACGGCCGAGGGAGTGTCGACAAAGAACAAGCGCGGCGGTGCCCAAATGTGCGCGCTCATCCGTCCGCGCGCCAACTCCAGTCGATGTTCAGTGGGACGCGTTTGCAGCAATCTCACGCGGGAGTTTTGATCGACCTGGACCTGGCCTATTGAACCCACCTGAATCTTAGCGCGCGATACATTGTCAGTCTCGAGCCACTGCCCCACAGCGAGCCGGCTTTTCTCATTCATCTTGTATGATCCAATCAAAGGCGAGCCATCAAGTCGCGCCACTTCCCACGAGGGGTTGGAGTCTCGTTCGTAGAGCCAGTAGGCCCCAAAGCCAACTACCAAAATCAAAATGGCCGCAATTGCGACAAACCGCGGCTGCCAGATTCCAGTACTAAATCTTCTTGGCTTGTGATGAGCAATCTTGTGCTCGCCGAACTGGGCATCAAGGAGAACCTCCAGTTCGCTCCAAAGAGAATTGGGAGACGCAATCTTAGGCAGGCGCTCAGCAAACTTCACACCCAGCTTGATCTCTTCAAACTCCGCACGGCATCGCTGACAGGCAATTAGGTGCTCAGCAATCCCGCGTGAATCCTGAGGCGACAGCTCCCCATTGCAATAGGCGGATAAGTCTTTCGTAACGTGCTTCGCAAACATCTCTATTCTCCCAAGACTACCTGGTCGCGCAGATGCGCCAGCCGTCGCCCCAGTTCTTTGTGGCCGCGATTAAGGCGAGAGGCTACCGTACCTTTCGAACAACCCAGAACGTCTGCAATCTCCTCGTAAGAGAGCCCCTCAACATACTTAAGCAGGACGGGCATGCGAAACTTTGGTTCCAGTTCGCTGATTGCAGCTTTCACAGAGTCGGCAAGTTCCTTCCGTTCGTATCGTCGCTCAGGTGGTCTTAGTTGGCCAGCCGTGCGCATCGCAGCCATCTCCCCAAAGCCAAGATGCCGTTTTCTTCGTCGCTGCTCGTCAATACAGGTATTTACCACCATGCGATGTAACCACGTCGTAAACTGCGAATCACCGCGAAACTGACCAATCGAGGTCATCAATTTCAAAAAGATCTGCTGCGTGACATCTCTAGCGGCGCTTTGATCTCCATGAAAGGAATAGACGGCTATGGAGAACACTCTGTCTTTGTAGGCTTCAAAGAGCAGCCGAAAGGCTTCCCGGTCGCCCTGCTGGCAGTCTTTGATTACCCGTTCGTCAATTAAGGGTTCGGACATTACAGCGAGCCGCTCCATCAGTCCCTCCACCCGCTCAGTTCTCTCATTAGACGGAGGCTGATCGATTTTTCTTCCAAGAAAAGCTGCGCTTGTAGGGGCGCCTCTACGTGGGCCCCAGGTCTTCTCGATGGAAGGGGCGCCCACGGGGGGGCGCCACCACAGATCTTCGGCGACAAGCTTTAGCTTGTCCGCACGCCAAGACGTTACCTAAAGGACTTCCAGACCCCCAATAAACCATTACCTTGGAATAGCTTTAAAGCAGTAAAAAAAAGAAGGGCGCGAAGTGGAACTCTAGCGCAAAGAGGGTTGCCTTTGCTGCTTGAGTTCTGCTTCGCGCCCGTCTTAGCAAACGATGCAAGCGAACGTCGCCGTTCAACCGATCCTGCCGACCGTCGTGGGTGCTACTTTGTAACCCGCACCAGCAGTTCGGTTCCAGACTCGAGCTTCAACTCTTTGCTTCCTTGAACAGCTAACGAGCCGGCACCACCTGCCCCGCCCAGGATCAATCCGATGGCGGCCCCCTTGCCGCCGCCTGCGATAGCGCCAATTATGGCGCCGCCCGCGGCGCCAATACCGGAGCGTTTTAGGGTCTGGTTCCCACGACTCCCTGACTCAACCCCTCCTTCATCATCAGTTCGCCCCGCGTTGTCGCCGTAAACTCGAGTGATATAGCCG
>JACCSP010000004.1 GCA_013812905.1 Pyrinomonadaceae bacterium | reverse complement strand
CTACCGGTGGCCCGTCTGGCGGCAGCGCAGGCTGCCCTTGGGGATTCGACAATTGAGCTCCCAGGCAAAAGAGCTTTGTCAGATGCCACGTTGTAATCTACTCATACCTAAGCGCTTCAATCGGATTCAATCGGGCCGCCTTCCATGCGGGCCACAATCCGAAGATCACACCCAACCCCACTGAAACAACAAAGCCTACAATCGGCGCCCAGATTGGAATGTAGGTGGGCATTATAGTCTGGATTAACAGGGCGATGCCGGAGCCCACCAAAATTCCGAGGATTCCACCCAACCCGGTCAGCGTTGCCGCTTCAATCAGAATCTGCAGCACGATGTCGCGCCGCCGCGCACCAATTGCTTTTCTGACGCCGATTTCCCGGGTACGCTCCGTTACCGAGACCAACATAATGTTCATCACGCCGATACCGCCGATCAGCAGCCCGACACTTGAGATAGCGACCATCAAAGCGAACACGCCTCCGGTAATGGCGCCAAACTGCGAGAGGATTTGTTCAGAAGTGGAGATCCCAAAGTTGTCGGCCGCCCCAAACGCCACTTTTCGTCGCCGGCGCAACAGTTCACGTACCTCCTCGACTGCCGCTCGCATTTCCCCCGGTCGCGCCTGGGCCATAACAAAGTTGTCATTAACATCAGGATACAATTTGCGCAATGTGAGATAGGGCATGTAGACGGCCTTGTTCTCATTGTTCGGGTCTTCGGCGCCGACCAGGAAGACATCGCGCGCAGCAAGCACACCAGCCACCCGGTAACTCCTACCATTAATCGACACCTGCTGATCGACGGCATTGCTGAAAGGGAAGAGTGTGTTAGCGACGTCGCTGCCGATGACCACCACGTTGGCGTGACGCGCGTTTTCTTCGTCAGTGAAGTAGCGGCCCTCAGCGATAGTCGTTACACCCATCTTGAAGTACGTGGGGGAAGCACCCTGCACGGCGGCATTAGTCATCTCGATGTCACGATAGCGTACGTTAACGCGCTGGGTGAAAGGGCCGCCAAAGAAATCCACCGGGGACATAAACGCCGCGGCATAAAGGATGGAAGGACACTCGGTTTGGATGGCCAACGTATCTTCGTAGCTGAGCGGCTTACGCATCCGCTCCTCCTGCGATGGGTTGAAGTTGAAACCCGGGTCGAACCGGTAAATGTAGATAGAATTGGTCCCGAATGATTCAATTTCTTTGGAAACGCGAGCGTCGATTCCGGAAACGAAGGCCGCGATGACGATCACGGTCATAGTGCCGATGACTACTCCCAGCACGGTAAGCGCAGACCGGAGCTTGTGCTGCCACAACGTATCCAGCCCCATTCTAACGTTCTCGAATAAGCTACCTTGAAAGAGGTTCATGTCCGGTTTAGATGTTAGTGATAAAATGCTAATTCGTTTAAGTGCCGGAGTCTTTTCCATTTCTCATCTCCCATTTTTCATTGTCTACTTCTTATTCGTGTCCGTTGGTGTGATTTCGTGGATCGTTCTGATCTCCCGGCCTGGCAAACGATCCACAACGTTACACGAAGGATCACGAAATGAGATTCAGAAACATCACAATTGAGAAACGAAAAATATGAAAGATGACAAATGGAAAATGGTCTTTTTCACTCGCGTGGTCTTGTAGTCATTCAGCTCGCAGCGCTTCAATTGGATCCAGCCCCGCTGCTTTCCATGCGGGATACACCCCAGAAATCAGACCAACGGTTCCCGACACTGCGAGAGCTACGGTGACGGCAAGAAGCGGCAGAGCAGTAGGGACCGGCGTTAAGACTGCCACCAGCTTAGCCAGCAGGTAGGCGATGGTAATGCCTATTCCGCCGCCCACCAGGGACAGCAATGTGGACTCGGCCAGAAACTGTTTCAGTATGTCGGTGCGGCGAGCGCCGATGCTTTTGCGGATGCCAATCTCTTTAGTCCGCTCTGAAACGCTCACCAGCATGATGTTCATGATAACGATGCCGCCGACCACAAGGGAGATTGAGGTAACACCAATCGCGGCAATCTGAATGGTCCCGAAGATCTTGTCTCGCAGTTCGTTGATAGCGCTCGGGGTTATGATCCCGAAGTTATCTTTTTCAGCGGGCGACAATTTACGGCGCATCCGCATAACGACGCGAGCTTCATCAACGGCATCCTGATAACTTTCGGGACTGGTCGACGTCACACTAAGATTTAACGATCGCCGCGAGCCGTAGATCGCCATGAAAGTTGAAAGGGGCATGGAAACGTACATGTCCTGCGGTTGGCCAAAGACGGAACCCTTAGCTTTGCCGACACCTACGATTTCAAAAGGCCGCCCGTCGATGCGAATTGTTTGGCCGAGGGGATTCGATGTCGGAAAAAGTTTCTCCGCGACATCGGCTCCGATAAACGTAACACTGCGCCGGCTTTCATCTTCAACTTTGGTGAAGTAGCGGCCCTCGCCGGCTTCGATTCGTTCGATCTCGGCAATGTTAGGTGTGGTAGCGCTGATGTGAATGCGAAAAAGATGAGTCGCCCCAAACTTTACGTCCCCCGCTGCATCTTCCTTAGCGCCGACCTCCTGGATGGATCCGTCGCGCGCTTGGAGAGCCGCGGCATCGTCGAGAGTCACGTCCTTGTTGCGCCTGCGTGCCGCGTTGAGCGCCTCGACACTGGAGAAGTCGTCAATCGCATACTTGCTCACCGAGAAAGCATTAGTCCCGATGTTGGCAATCTTCTCATCGACATAGGAATTGAAGCCTTCGATTAGCGACACTACTACAATCACAGTAGCCACTCCGAATATGACGCCCAGCAGGGTCAAAAAGGAACGCAGTTTGTGAGTCAGGATGGAAGCGAGAGCTAGTTTTAGCGCTTCGAAATATGGCATTTGCAGACTAAATACAACTATAACAGGCCGCGAGGTGTCGCTTACCACTACGCAGGGGTGGGCGGGAAGTTTCATGTTCAACACAGCCCGAGGATGGGGACTTCCACGCTATTCGCGGTCGGCTGCAAGGCGTTGTTTCATGTTGGGCGCTGAATATTTACGTTCTAATTCTTTTGAACGAGCTCGATTGTAGCCTCGCTGTTGCGATTCTGTTTTAACAGAAGTTGCTTTTGTGTATTTCTTGAGAGTGGGGTGTTTTGTGGAGGTGAGGACTACTAACGTATTTTAATTCTTGTAAGTTATTGAGATTTTGGTGCACCCGGCACGACTCGAACGTGCGACCCCCTGATTCGTAGTCAGGTACTCTATCCAGCTGAGCTACGGGTGCCCGAACGGTAAATAGTAAATCGTAAATGGTAAATAGTAAAACGCTCGGAAAAATCGATAAGTGCTAATCGGTTGGAAGCCCCCTGCTCAGACTCAGAATCTAAAACTCGAAGCCTGAGCCGAAACTCGAAACCGAACCTGACTTAACGGGCGTAGTAACCCGGACGGGTGCGGGCGATGAGCGCGGGATGGCTAACTTCAACACGTATGTCATGCCATCTCCCATCGCGCGGGCGATCACTGGGTGCCCGGTAAGCAACGGTGTAAAGTGTGCGCAGGTCTGCCGCCACCTCGGCATAGAGTCTGGCCATCTGATCTAGACGACTGACGTCAGTAAGGCGACCGCCAGTGCGCTTGGCAAGACTCTGCAATCTGGTCCGAGCTGCTGCATATATTCCGGTGATGTCAGGACCGGGCAGCGGCAATCGCTTCGGATCGCCGGACGGCAGCGCGAGGGGATAGATCGTCACTCCCTGCCGGTCCGCCGCATTCAGCACTGTGGTCAGCGGCCCACTTGACTCTGGCTGGATTGCCGAGAGCGCTTCCTCATCAGTCTGCGCCTTCGCGACCACCATGCGATCTACATTACGCATCTCCGTATCAAGCCCGTCAGTCAGTACGACGATCGCTTTGCGTCGCTTGCCTTCTTTCTCAAGTTCTTTTAGAGAGTATTTAAGCGCGTCAAAGAGATTGGTTTCGCCGGTGCCCTCGGCAATTTGGATGGCATAAGCAGTCTTTTTGCGATCGGTTGAAAAACTCACCAATTTTTTGGTATTGGCGTTGAATTGTATGACCGCCACGCGGTCTTCGGGGGCTAGTGCATCGAGGAAGCGCTGGGTGGCCAGCTTTAACTGCGGGCGAAAGTTTATCGTCGATCCGGAGACGTCAAGCAGCAACACCAGACTGAACGGAGCGTTGGTGGGTTCGAATTGGGAAATAGGTTGTCGGACTCCGTCTTCGAAAACCGTGAAGTCATTTCGAGTTAAGGAGGTGATGGCCCGGCCTTCTTTATCGACTACGCCGACATTCAGTTGCACCAGGGAGACACTCGTTCGAACGACGTCGTCAATTTCCTGGGCGCGTGAAACGTTTGTTGTCAAAAGTATCAGCGCCAACGCAAGGAATAGAGTTGGCTGTAAAGAATTGATTACGGGGTTTGGAAACGAAGTCATCTGGAATCGCCTGTCCTTGGTTTTGTTCGCGAGTATGCCTGCCAAGTTCAGCTTTTTGCAATCCGGCTCCCAAGTTAGCATTCGGTCGCTACCTTCGGACGCAGAAAATCGCAGTCCCGTTGCTTGCGGCTTAAGTTTGCCTGCTTTAAGCGGGTATCCCAAATATGGAAAAGTGAGGGGCAGGGTGCGGCGCGTACTGCAGCGTACCGGTTCTTTTGATAATCTCATTAAACTGCGGGTTCAGCCCGAGGTCAACCAGCCCCCAATTATCGAACCGTTTGAAACGGGTTCGGCTGGGTGAAAATTTAATGGGCCCTACCAACCCGTTGAAACGGTTCTTTAGACTATTTGAACCACTTTCTCACCAGGCTAAAGCCGCGGTGTGAATAAGACTCCAACCGGGATTATCCGGTTGCCGGTCTAAAAAAAAACGGTTTCTAGTTAACGATGGCATATAATGCTCACGCCTAAAACGAGCGGAGATTACCTCAGTCAATCTCAATTTCCGCAAACTGCGGTGTAGCAAACCCGTCTCCTGCTTGGGCAGAGACCTCACAACCTTTCTTTGCCGAGGGCTCAACAGTGTATCGACCCAATTTCTGCTCCGAATGCGGCGCGAAGATACTGCGCCTGAACTGGCACATGTGGACCAGCCGCAAGTTTTGTGACCTTTGCTCAAAGCGCTTACTGAAGCAGCGCGTGAAAATTCCTCTGGTAGCGGCATTCGCGCTGTTTAGTATCGGTATGATCTGCGGACGCGCGGGACGCCCTGCTCCGCCAGCCCTGGTCATCGAGCGCAGCGGCAATTCGCCTCTTTACAAGCCAGAGAGCAATCGGGGGAGTGAAACTGGTGCCATTCCAGCCAACCCTGAACCTACAAGCTTGAACCCGTCCCAAAATTCTCCGGCGAGGACGGAAGAGGAGTTGGTCTACCTCTGCGGAGCGCGCACAAAAAAGGGGACGCCCTGCGCTCGTCGCGTTCATAGTCCTGTTCGTTGCTGGCAGCACAAAGGATCGCCGGCGATGCGGCCGCCAGAAAAGTTGATCGTGCGAGGGTGAATGGGGAATACGCCAGTTCAGCGCAGTTCGGAAAAGGTGACGATCCAGAACTCATATGCTCGCGGTCGACTGACTGTGAGATAGTCACAATAAAAACCGTGTCCTTCACCGAACTACAACCGTTTGAGCCTTAAGACTCTGGTGGTACGATAAGTTCAAAATTAGGAGGTTTGAATTAAATGCAGGCTCTCGACACGGCCCCAGAGGTCAGCTTCTCACCACTCTTGCACAGCTACACCCTCGAAGAGTTTTGGTCCCTGCCAGACCCCGACGATCGCTCTCACTACGAATTGATCGGAGGTTGTCTTTTCATGGTTCCACCACCTGACCCACCTCACGGTTCAATCGACTCCCGGTTGAACAAATCACTAGTGCAGTATCTGCTCGCCCACCAAAAAGATGGCGAAGTTCATCATCCACGCGAGCCAATCTACACGGACCGCTTCGCAGGCACTTATCTCGAGCCTGACATGATGTACGTTTCGCAGGAGTTGCTCGAACGTATGGGGCGAAAACGCACGTCCGCCGACATCGTCTTTGAATATCTTTCCGCCAGCAACGCCATATATGATCGCACGACCAAAGCGCATACGTATCTTGCACTTGGTGTGCGCGAATTATGGCTGGTGGATCACTCTACGATGACAGTTGAAGTACGCTACGCAACGGAACGCAAGGCCAAACCTGCCTGGGAGACATGGCGTTACTCGAAAGGCGACTCGGCAGAATCGAGAGTGTTGGCTGGCTGGCAAGTTTCGGTTGATGAACTGTTTGCTGGCTTGGTCTAAAGTGTCTGTTTAGTTCCTCACATCAACGAACATGCTTACATGAAATTACAATGTTGTCTTTTTTTTGTCTCTCTTGCTCTGTTCCTGCCTGCTGTTTCTAATGCACAAAAGCTTTCACCTGATATGGTTGTACTCGGTTTCAAACTGGACAACTCGTTTGACAGACATATGCGTGGCTGGACACGCGAGCGGATCGTTCCAGTCTATCCCGGCTCAAACACGTTGATTGAAAGTTGGAAAACGTCAGATCGTCGGGTAAAGATCGCTATCGTCCCTTACCCGTCAAACGAGGCTGCGAGTAATGCCTTATCAGACTTTACGCGCCTCTCGACAAAGGCTGCGGTGAGCAACATGGGCAGTGAGGCCTGGCGTGGGGACCCACCAACTCAGTCGCGTTTCGTCGGGGGCACCTTAACGTTTTCATTGAGAGCGGCGTTGAACTGACCCTGTTGTCCGTCGAGAAGTCCTATCTTCAATCTCTAAACAAAGCGGAGCAAGCTGCGACCGGCAAGCTTGTTGCTTGTTTTGTCGACGTAGTAATACTCGGTGGCTTTAGGACCGACGGTACCTGAATCAGGTTTGCTTTGTTTCCAGTTTCTCATTCGAAAAGGTTTTATCAATGCCGACGATTTCACGCGTAGGCGTTGATTACCTGTTCGTCTTCACAGGACCGGGAGGCTTTGCCGGCAAGCGCGTCGGTTGTTTGAGTCGCGCCATTATTTCCGCAATACCACGCTCGAGCTGGGGATCTTTGCCATCCAGCACTGACTTCGGATCGTTGTCTACCTCAATATCAGGATCGACGCCGTAACCCTCGATCACCCATTCGCCCTTCGTGTTGGCAAATCCTGATTCAGGCACCGAAATTCCCCCGCCATCGACCAACTGTCCGCGATTGCTGATGCCGACAACACCACCCCACGATCGTTTTCCGATCAGCGGGCCGAGTCCTGCTTCACGGAACATGGCTGGGAAGATGTCTCCGTCAGAAGCCGAGTTCGCGTCCAGGAGCGCCACCATGGGACCAGTAAACACGGCGTCCGGATAGGTGTTGGCCTCATCCACAGTTCGCGAGTAGTTAAGCGCCAGCAGCTTCCGCCGCAAGCGTTCGATGAGCATGCGCGAGACATTGCCGCCGCCGTTCGCGCGTACGTCCACAATCAGCGCCTCTTTCCGAATCTGCGGATAGTACCACTTGATAAATTCGCGAATTCCGTTCGAGCCCATGTCAGGAATGTGAATGTAGCCGACGCGGCCACCGGTTGCTTCCGATACTTTGCGCCGGTTCGCATTAATCCAATCCAGATAAATCAAGTTTCCCTCATCCGTAATGGGGCGGTACGAGATTATGCGTGCACCCTCCATAAAAGGTTTCTTATTCACGG
Source organism: Pyrinomonadaceae bacterium (assembly GCA_013812905.1). Lineage (GTDB taxonomy): Bacteria > Acidobacteriota > Blastocatellia > Pyrinomonadales > Pyrinomonadaceae > PSRF01. Next base: position 24,635 of record JACCSP010000004.1, on the reverse strand, counting down.
TTAGCTGGACCGGATTGTCCGCCTTGTTGCGCAACAGCCGATACGGATCGTCGGTGCCCTTGAGTTCATCGCCGTCGATTGCCAGAACGTACTCGCCGACGCTGGCGTTCACGCCAATCTCGGTAAGCGGTGAGCGATAGATGTCTTCTTCGTTTTGTCCTTCGAAGATCCTGGCGATGCGATAACGACCGGCTGCTTTGTCGAGTTCGAAGCGTGCGCCCGGCAGACCTACACGAGGCCGCGGGGGAATCTGGAAATCGCCCCCTTCCACGTACGCATGCTGTACCGTTAACTCGGAAATCATCTCGCTGATCACGTAGTTCAGATCGGAGCGGTGGGCCACGTACTGCAAGAGTGGTTTGTATTGCTCACGCAAGGCGACCCAGTCGTAACCGTGCATGTTTGAAACGTAAAACCAATCGCGATAGCGGCGCCAAACTTCGTTGAAAATCTGGCTCCACTCCTCGGCAGGTACGCGATCCACAGCGAGTGCGGTAGTCGGCACCGCCTTCTTCGACTTATCGCCTTGAGGGGTGGCATCGTACAAGTTGTATGCCGGACCCTGGGCCACCAGCACCTTGGCACCGTCGTCAGACATCGAGTAGCCCCGGACATCTTCCGCTAGCGTAGTCTCTTTGCGATCGTTGATGGAATAGATACGCAGCGACGCCGGGCGGTCGCCTGTTCTGCCGTAGTAGAACGCTGGTCCCACGCCATACAGCAGGTGTCCCGTTTTCGCCGACAAGCCACCGTAGTTGTCGGCGCCAAGCGGCACCCGCGCCGCCCGCCCTGAGATACCGTCGAAATCAATTGCCAAAATCACCGGCGGCTTCGCGGTCGCATCGGGCTTCGCTTCGGGTGTCGGCGAGGAAGCCGGTTTCTCCTTGTCGATTTCAGTTGCCGGTTCCTTGCTCAGTTCTTTGTTGAGATCTTTCGCCGGTTCTTTTGGTTCAAGCGCCGGCGGCGTTCCCTTTGGTTTGGGCGCCTCGTCCGGTTTGGTAACTGCGACCTCATCGCTCTCCGCCGGAAATGGATGCTTAACATCCTTACGTAGACTCATCGCATAAATGTAAGCGTCGCGGTTCGTCGCATAGTTAAATTCAATTTGGGAAATTTGTGGCGCAAATTCTCGATCGCTTACGAAGTAGATATAGTTTCCCTGCGGATCCCAGGCGGGATTAAAGGCATTGAACATGTCATCGGTAATCCGATTGACCTTCCCGTCCGCGGCGTTCCAAATGTACACCGAGGAAAAGCCGTTGCCTGAAACAGCCATGCTGAAAGCCAGATAATTTCCGCGTGGTGACCATACGTAGTCGCGTATTTGCCCGCGCGGTGAATCGGCGATCTCTGTCAGCTTGCGATCGGACACGGTCAGCACGTGGATCTTCCCGTCCTTGTCGCCGAAAGCGATTCGCTGGCCGTCAGCGGACCATTCCGGTTGATAGCGCATGGCGGTGCCGCCGCGCGTGATCTGTTCCGGTGCTTTCAATCCGTCCTGGGGAACCAGGTACAGCTCTTCTTCGCCACTCAAATCGGAAATGAAAGCGATGCGCGAACCGTCGGGCGACCAGCTGGGCCACTTGTCGTGGGCCCCTGATGAGTGGGTGAGATTGCGCGTCGGTCCTTTTTCGATGGGAGCGCTAAAGATATCGCCGCGGGCCGCGAAAACCGCACGCTCGCCTTTTGGACTCAACCCCACGGATTCGATCTGATTGGACGCGGACACCCGGCTTGGTCTGCGGGCCAGCCCGTCGTCGGGCACGTTGATGGAAATGCTACCGCTTTTACGATTCCTGGTGTCGAGCACCTGCAATTCGCCATTCATCTCGTAGACAATCTTCCCTTCATTGTCCGAGCTGGGCCAGCGCACATCCCAGAGTTTGCTGTTAGTTACCTGGGTGGTCTTGCCCTCGGTCACGTTGTAAGCAAAGAGGTTGAAATGCCCGTCGCGGTCAGAATTGAAATAGATCGTGTCCCCGATCCACATCGGGTCTCGACTCGGTCGCGGTCCTTCGCTGATCTGTTTGGTTGCATAGGTCTTGAGATCGAAGATCTGGAGACTATTCGCCTGACCGCCGCCGTAACGTTTCTCAGATCTGAAATCGCGCGATTGCGGTGAATAAACAAGCTGAGCTGTATCAGCCGAAAAATCCCCGGAGCCGGCTGTCGGCATTGGCATGGCCTCAGCAGCGCCACCCTCGACTGAAACAGAGTAGAGACGAGCAATCGGTAAAGCCCAGGAGTCGCGGAGAGAGCGGAAGAGAATTCGCTGTCCGTCTCTGGTCCAACCATAGATTTGGTTGTCGTATCCCCAGCGCGGAGCCAATGGTCCCCTGGCCGGATAGAAAGTGAGTTGCCGCGGCACGCCGCCGCCGACAGGAATCACATACACCTGCTCATCGCCGTCATACTGTCCAGTGAAGGCGATCCACTTACCATCGGGAGAAAACTTCGCAAAAACTTCCACCCCCGGATGGGCCGTCAGTCGGATGGCCGAACCTCCAGTGGTTGCCGCCGTCCAAAGATCGCCGGCGTAAGTGAAAACCACGCGGTCGCCATGGATGTCGGGAAAGCGAAGAAGCTTGGTTTGGGCGTGGGCGGTGATCATGCCCAGCATAAGCGCGAAGACAAATCCGGGCAGAAAATAGCGCGCAATTTTACTTCTGGAAAACAAGGAAACCTCCCTAGAAGCAGTAAAGCGATCCACGAAAGTCACACGAAATAACTTAGAGCATTCATTTCGTGCGGTTTCGTGTGATTTTCGTGGATCGTGCTGTGATTCTACAAACACTTCGTCCCATCGGGACTGTAAGGAACCTAAACTACTGCCGATCTACCTGCGATTCTTAAATGCGTCGTTCAGATCCGTGTGACGGCTGTGCAAAGGAATCTGACGACCGTCGATGAAAAGGTGTCGCACGCCTGTTCGCGTCTCGAGCAAGTCCCCGTCCGTCACGACAAGGTTCGCCATTTTGCCTGCTTCAATCGAACCGAGCCGGTCGGCCACATTCATGATCTGCGCGGGATACAGGGTGACTGCTTTCAGAGCCTCAGTTTTCGGCAGTCCAAAGGCGGCAGCCATTCCGGCGTAGTACGGAAGGTTGCGAACATTTGCGCCGTTATCTCCGCTAGAGATGCAAAAGCGCACGCCCGCTTGTTGAAGCTTGGCCGCATTCTCATACAGCACATCATAAAAATCGTCTTCGCGGGCCGGCAGGTCGAGAATGCCGGTCAAGATCACGGGAATGTTTTTGTCCTTGAGGAATGATGCGATCTTTCCCGCATCGTTGCCGCCGAGGATGATGGGTTTCAGCTTCATCTCTTCCGCGAATCTGATTGCGCCGCGAATGTCGGTCTCTCGGTCCGCGCGAAAGATGACCGAGCGTTCGCCGCGCACATAAGGAACAAGCGGCTCAAGAACGACATTCTGATCGGATCGCGGGAGGCTCTTATCCTTTGCGTAAGCTTCCTGTGCGCGACCGTAAACTTCAGCGTCAGAGAGCATTTTGCGAATTTGATTAAGCTGGCGATTTGCCTGGGCGAGCGCCTCTGTGAGATTAGGCGGCTGGTCGGGGACGAAGAAACCGCCGCCACCACCGCCGCCACCGGCCCGAGGATAGTTAATCACCAGGGCTGCATATGGAACTACGGCCATTTCGAGTGGGGTGGTCCCAACCAGATTGACGATTGCCGCTTGACCGGAGATTAAGCCGCCGAGGGGCATTGAAACAGCGTTGGTGACGCCATCGACGCGCGTAACTGCAATATGGGCACTGTGCGGATTGATGCCAATAATAGCTTTCACATTCGGATTTAAATCTCCCACCTCAGTCGTATCGACCGTGCCGGAAGCGCCCTGGCCTACTTCGACCAGGCCCATGGAAGTTGCAGCATCAATCATCCCCGGATAAACCCGTAGCCCGGCCGCATCGATGATTTGAGCTCCGGAGGGAACAGTAACGCCGGCTCCTACGGCTTCGATCTTCCCGTCACGAATAACTATAGTCCCATTGTCGATGTCCGCGCCGCTGACGGTGACGATATGAGCGTTGCGAATAGCGTAGGTGCCGCGAGGGAAGCTGACGCCGTGTTGCCTCGTAGATTCACTAATCTGTTGAGCAAAGCTTTGAGCCGAACTTGATAGAACCAACGCGATTGAGAGAAAGAGCGCAAGTGATCCTTGTCTTCCCGTCCCCCCATCACCGTGACTCCACCTCTCCCCGTCGCCACTTCTCCTCATGGCTGCTCTCCCTCCCACATGTCATCGTCATGATTAGTAGGACGGCGGCGGCGCGGCGTTGGCGATGGTAAGGCGCCGCCGGACGGCGGACGATTAGGTTCTGCCTGCTCCAATTGCGCTCGCTCCTTCAGAAGATCGGCGCGTCGCGCCAGGTCTTGCTGACGATCAAAAAAGATTTCACCGTCTACAAACGTCGTTTCGACCCGCGAGTAGACGCTGAGCGGATGGCCGTTCCAGATTGCCAGGTCCGCATCCTTCCCGACTTCGATCGACCCGACGCGATCATGAATTCCAAGTTGCCAGGCAGGATTCCAGGTGATGAGTTTGAGCGCTTCTTCCTCGCTCAGATCGCCATAACGCATGGACTTAGCGGCTTCGATGTTCAAACGACGGGCCCGCTCGTCGGAATCAGAGTTCATTGAAACATTGACCCCGGCGCGGGTCATGATGGCGGCGTTGTAAGGGATTGCGTCGTAGGCTTCGATCTTGTATGCCCAGTTATCGGCAAAAATGGAAGCGCCGGCGCCGTGCTGGGCGATCTCCTTCGCCACTTTGTAGCCTTCCAGCGTGTGCTGGAATGTTCTGATTTTGAATCCAAACTCATTGGCCAGATTGATGAGCATCAGTATTTCGTCCGCGCGATAGCAATGCGCATGCACGTAGCGCTTGCCCTCCATCACCTCGACCAGAGGCTCGAGCTGAAGATCACGCCGCGGCGGAATCAAGTTTTGGTCGCGCCGTGCAACCCCCGCTCGGTACTCGTCCCAGCTCATCTTATAATCGCGAGCGCGCGTGAAAGCTTCTCGAATCACTTCTTCGACACCCATACGCGTGGCCGGGTAACGCCGCTGTTGTCCCGGCTGAGGAGTAAAGCTAGCGCGTTTGGGATTCTCACCGAGCGCAAACTTGATTCCCGGCAGCGCACCGGGAAACAGGAATTCTTCCACCGGCCGGCCGTATTTGATCTTCACTACTGTGTTCTGGCCACCGATTGCGTTGGCCGAGCCGTGCAGGAGGTTCAAAGAAGTCACTCCGCCCGCCAACGCCCGGTAAAGGTCCACATCGTTCGGGTTGAGCACGTCATTCATGCGGGTCATCGAGGTAACCGAAAGGCTGCCTTCATTGATAGCGTCGAGCATTGAGTGAGAATGGCAATCGACAATTCCCGGCATCAAGTATTTGCCGGTTGTGTCGATCAGCCGGGCATTTCCAGCGTTCAGGTTTTTCCCTACCGCGACAATTTTTCCATTGCGGATCAACACATCAGCATTCGGCAGGGTCCCGCGCGTTACGGTGAGCACGGTCGCATTGCGAATGAGTATGTCCGGAGCGCTAATGCGACGCTGCGCGAAGGTTTCCGGCAACAAAAACCCGGCCAGGAGCGAGCAGGTTAGGAAGTGAATGAATAATCGCCTCATCATTGCCTCCCTTTCACCTTTGACGAGTCCCGATGAAACGCGCAAAACCAATTTCTGATCTAACTGTGCCACGGATCTCGTTACCGTCGGCGCTGCCGTCGACCGCCATGTCAACCATGCGACCGGCAATCGGCTCTCGAGCGATGAAACGAAAGCCATGCGCGTCAATTGATCCTCCGGTCAGCTTCGTAGTTCCGAATGGACTCTGCAACAGTCCAGTAATTGCGGTCCCGCTCTGGTCGAGTTTAAGGGTTCCTGGAAACGTTTGTAGACCAACCATCAGGTTGATAATCCAAGTACCGAGAGCCGCGTTTGTGCTAACCGCAGTGCGGAGCTCGCCTGGCGGTGTTGGCGACGGGGCGGGCTGGGCGGGCGCCCCCGCTTTCGTTCCGGTAAACGAACCTGGCGCGCGGCCGACCACGGTCATCGTGCCTTGCATTTCGTTGCCGGAAATCCTTCCGGCGAATGTTGCTTCCGCGGTTTGGCCTTCAAACGTAATGGGGACAGTAAACCGAACGTCTCCGCCGGCGCCGGTTGAGGCGTTGGCAATCTCGCTGCTGCCTAAATCACCCTGGATAGATCCGCGCAAGCGTTCACCTTCCTGTTGGAGAACGAGAGTTACGGCAGCGTCGCCGGAGCCCAGATTCACGTTTAGCGTCCATGTACCCGTTGCCGCGCCGGCCTGGATACCGCCGGTCTCTGATCGCAGGTCAATGGAACGACCGTCGATAAATACGTAAGAAATCCTCGGGTTGCGATCAAAAAGATCTCCTCGTGTAATCGTAAGGTTGGCAATCTTGCCGGCTTCAATTGTGCCGAGTCGATCGGCAACACCCAGAATCTGTGCCGGCCAAAGCGTCAAGGCGCGTAGGGCATCGTCGCGGGAAAGGCCATTCTCGATGGCCCGGATCAGATTCGCCGAGAAGTCGGCCATATTTGTTAGCGCGCCGGATTGAAAGGCAAACGAAACACGAGCCGCCACCAGCTTAGCCGCCGTCTTCGGCGCTTCAACTCGTTCGCGCAAAATTCTAACGGGTTCCGCATCAGCTTCCGGCAAGGCGGCCGTGGTGCGTCGCGGGAAGTTGAGCGAGAGTAGCACCGGAACTTTGCTTTGGCGGAGACGATCCGTGACTCTGCCAGCCTCCAAACCCCCGGCGATAATCGGGCGCAGTTTGAACTCTTGGGCGAGATCTAAGGCCCGACCAATCTCGCGCTCTCGATCTGCGTACATTACAACGGGCATAGTGCCGTCGAGCACTGGGAGCAAAGCCGCCAGAGATCGGTCCTGGCTTGGACGCCGCATTCCCCGCGGTGAGCGTTCGTAGATTTGCAGAGCCTGACGATAGCGCTGAGCGTCGAGCAGCATCTGACGTAACGAGGCAAATACGCCCATCAGCGAATTGGGATAGTTGCCAGTGCGCAAGGGGGTGAAACCGACGTGCAGCGCCACCGGGGAGCGCACAATCATCTGCTGCGTCGTGTCACCGGCGAGATTGATCAGGGCAGACTGGCCCATCCAGATCCCCTGGCGAGACGCAGTTAATGCAGTTGTGATTCCAGCGTTGCGTGCGGCTTCGATCTGGTCGCCCCCGGGCTTGATAAAGTCCTCGGCCAGCACTTCCGGCTGGAGGCCCGGAGGCTGCGTTGAGTTGAGGGCGCTGGTGGCGCTGGTTTGTGGGCGAAACTGGCCGAACCCAACGCCTGCGCCCCCGGGCGACGGCGTTGGAGTCGGGGAAGGCTGGGGCATCCCGAGTGCGGTGCTGGAATCGATTAGCCCGGGATAGACCGTCAGGCCGGTGCCATCGATTACGCGAGCATCGGCGGGTGCGGTAACGTTCGCCCCGACCGCAGCAATCAAGCCATCGCGAACGACCACGGTACCATGGTCAAGTATTGGTCCTGCAACAGTGATGACTCGCGCGTTGGTAATGGCGTACGTATCAATCGCGCTGCGCTGAGCAATAAGGAAGTTGGACGATGGGATAACGACGAAAGCAGAAGCTAGCAGAGCGGCGAGAATCCGCAAACGGACGGCTGGCATAGGCAATCCAATCCTCGTCAAAGTGAGTGCGACGCGGGTTCGCCGGGAGAAGAGCGCCAGCGAGCCCCAGTGCTGAAAGAACTGACAAAAGCTTAGCTTAGAAATGGAAAAGGGGAAAGGGGATAAGAGGAAAGGGAGGTACGGAGAGATGCGGAGGGACTGTTAGCCAATTACCCTCTTACCCCTTATCCCTCCGTTCCCCTTGAGCCGGCAATGTGTCTTCTAGCGGCCTTTTGGTGTGGTCACTTGTTTGTGTTTCCGGGCGCCGTGATTTTAAGCATGTTCTTCACGCTCTTCACGCCCTCGATCGATTTGGCAATGGTCTCGGCTTGCGTTTTTTGTGCGGCGTTGGCTACCGTGCCGGACAGCGTTACCACTTCATTGTCGACATCGACATTGATTGTTGAATCTCTCAGATCGTCAGCGGCAGCCAAATCAAATTTGGCCTTAACCCATAGCCAGCCATCGTTGAGTCCACTCCCAACCGTACGACCTGATTCTTTGGCCTCCCGTGTGTAGCGATCTTTGTCGCGGTCATACTCCGCACGCGTCATTCCTCTTCGTGGACTTGGAGTGGGGTTGGCATTCGTATTCGCTATCGCGACGTTTGCGTTGGCTGCTCGATTGGCATTGGCGTTTGTATTGTAATTCGCCGTTTCTCCGCATCCGACCAAAGCCAAAGCTAAGGTACCGATCAGCACTGCTACGATTTTGTTTCTCATTCTTGTGCAATCCTCCTGGTTGGTTTCGCAACCCTAAAGTCAGACCGAAAAAACATCCGGCCGACTCAATTGAAGAAAGGGGGCAAAGGGGAACGGGGAAGGGGAAAGGGGAGACACGGGGAAAAGCGGTAATTGGTTATCGGGTCCTCCCCGTTTCCTCTTCTCCGTATCTCCCTTTCCCTGCTCTTTGTCTCTCACCACGTCACGCTGCCTTCTTTAGAGGTGTCGATTTCAGCGGATTGAGCTTCGTTGAATAGAAAGCCTTTGATGTTGTCGAATAAAAAGTTTTGGGCGTCGGGATTCGTGAGATCGAGGCCATAGTGATTGATGATTTGGGTCTGCTTCTGGAGCCATGAACTCCAACACTGCTGACAAATCTCGCTTGCGATTTTTTGTCCGAGTTCGTTGGGAAACGGAGCGAACCCAAGCCCAGGACGCTTTTGTCCACAGTGTTTACACTTTACTGATTCAGCCATTACCTAATTCTCCTCTCAGCTGCCGGGTTTCGACGGTTGTCATCGGGGCATGGGACTGTCTACTGCCTCCTAGCTACGGCCCACTGCCTCTCCCTGCGCTTCGCGGATTGCCCGTATAACATCCTGATCCTTGGGACGAAACAGACCGAGCGGGCGCACGTCGCGATAACGAACAATGCCATTCGCATCTATTACAAAAACCGAACGCGCAACTTTACCGGGGATCAGCGATTGTGCGCCATACATGCGCGCTACGTCGCCGCCTTTATCTGACAGTAGTCGGAGAGGCAGATCGTGATGCTCGGCAAACCTCTTATGCGATTCTACCGAGTTAGTAGAAACACCCACAACCTCGGCACCGGTTGCCGAGTAGTCGTCCCAACGGTCGCGCACAGAACACATCTGCCGCGTGCAGATGGGTGTTTCGTCGCCCGGATAGAAAAGGAGCACCACAACTTTGCCTCGTTGCTGCGCCAGTGCCCATTCCTGATCGGATCCGTCGCGGAGCCTGAAACCCGGCGCCGGCTGCCCCACCTCTGACTTGCTTGTTTTGCTCATTCGTTCCGCCGTTACCTTTGAACAGAATACATTCTTATAAACACTTACGCGAGGTTTAGGGACGTCCCTACACTTATCGCCCCCCGCGCTAAGGCGCTATCTTTTGTTCAGCAATCCACTCACGTCCGCCGACACAGATTTGTAAAAAGTTGCACATGCGGCAGTGAGTTGCCGCGCGTATCGGAAAATGCTCGGGCTCGCGTGAAGAGATTAGTTGTAGAAAAGCCTGGTCAATTGCGCGCGCGCATGCATTAAGTTCCAGCAGATCTTCGGTTAAATGAGATTCCACGTCGGGGTCGAGAAAATGAAGCGTGACTCTAATTTCGCTTCCAGTATTCACTAGATCCGGCATCAATTCCCGCACGGCCAGAGCATACGCCTGCATTTGTAGTTGATAGTCGGAGGCAACCCTCAGAATTTCATCTGTCAGGGAGGGTAAAGCGCTTGCGGTGAACTCACTGGTCGTGATTGCCCTTTTCTGTGCGGGTTCCGATTCTGAGAAATCCAACGTGAACTGCATCGCTGACTGCTGGGACCCCACGCGTCTCGCCTGCATTCCGGAGGTGGCATTCAAGGCAGTTGTGGCTTCGCTGCTTGGAGGGCGGGACCCAAGCCCCAGCGGGGCTTGAACCCCCGCCGAGACGCTGGGCTGGAGGCCCCGAGCTGCCCCGGCGGCGCCCCCGCCCGAATGCGGTCCCAGAGAAGAGGTTGACGCATTTTCTTGACTGGAGGGGCGACTTCGAATGCGGTTTGTTTTGAAGTCGACGATTTCGATGTCAAAACCCTTTCCACTTGGGGAAGCTGAAACCAACAGCTTATCAATCGTTCCGGTCAGAATACCGAAGGGACGGCGTAAACGAAAATTAAGTTCACTCCATAAACCCGGACTGGCCGCAGGAACAGGGGTGAGCACAGTTCCTGCCGCCTCTCTCGCTCTCTCAATTCTCTTAAACACATCGCTCGAAAGATAATTCCGAGCGAAAGGTAACAACTCCTTTAACGCTTCATCAGTGCCGATATCGAGCAGACGCTCGGCGAATTCTGCCGGGCGCGAGCCAACCACGTCGTCAAGGCTATGCCGCAATCTCCCTTCCACCTCCTCCCCCAGTGAATAGGTTTCACAGAAGCGGTGGATGACAGCGCCTTTGAATGTGGCGGTCAGATTTGCCGGCGGCTCTGGAGCCTCGGCGTCGTTCCAGACACCCATTTCGTCAGCTGCCGGCACGTGCAGGAGACGATCGAAATAATACTGTCGAGGGCAGCGCTGGTAGTTAATCAACTGGGTGACGCTGAAGCGGTGGACCGCCCGATCGCGTTCCGGTTGCAGCGAGCGCAAGAGTGGAAAGAGGTTGTCGGGAGGTTGCTCAAGATCAGTCGCCTGTGCGCCTGCCTCCGACCCGACCGACCCCGTTAACGGGCTTAACACTTCGCTCGGAAGATTGATGGTGAATTGCACTTTCACTCCCGCGGCGAGTTCGACGATTCCGCTCTCGCGCGGTCGAAATCCCAGTGCTTGCCAGATCCACTTCAGCCAGCAGTCGCGGCCGGAGTCCAGTTTACTCAACTCGTCAGTTGCCGCCGAAAGGATCAAGCGGTTTTTCGCCCTGGTAGCGGCTACATAGAGTAGACGGAGGCTCTCAAAGTGCTCCCGTAGCTTTTCCCGCTCGTTGAATTTCTCAAACGTCCCGCCCTTTACTTGCTCGCCGCGGCCATTGGGCACCTTTAAGGTCAGCCCCAAATATCGGTCGAGCGAAAACCAGTTGCCCTTTGGAGCCTGAATGCGTTGCAGATCGGGAATGATGACTATCGGAAATTCCAGACCCTTCGCCTGATGGATCGACATCAACTTCACGGCGTTCGAGGTTTCATCCAGTTGACCTTCACTTTCGCGGCTGCCGATGGCTTCGAAGTCGTGAACATACTTAACGAAGTCTCGGATCAAGTGCGCGCCGGACCGTTCAAATCGCTCTGCCAGAGTGAAAAGCTTCTCGACGTTTGCTATCCGCTGCGCCCCGTCGAAATTTGCCGCGATGATCGTCATATACTCTGAACTTTTAACGGCGAGCCGCAGAAGATCGCCGACCGGATAGCGATTTCGCTTTTCGATCAGGGGTTTCAGGAACGCTGTTGCGCGATCGAGAGCCTCCCGATCCTCCGGCGCGATGAAATTGATTTCATTCTGCTCACGCAAAGCGTGGACCAACTTGCGTGGACGCCAGCGTGGCTGCGGCGCTTCGCCTTCGGGGGTCTCGCCAATTCGGGGCGCGAGGCGCAGGGCAAGCAAGGCGTTGTCGGAGATGCCCACGAGGGGTGACCGCAAAACGGCCGCGAGAGCTAACTCATCAGTGCGATTATCAAGGAAACGCAGGAGTTGGATTAGATCCATGATCTCCTGGCGTTCGTAGAATCCTCTGCCCAGCACGGTCTGATAGGGAATATTCGCGCGGCGGAAGGCTGACTCGTAAATCTGCGCATCAGTCATGGCGCGAAAAAGCAATGCAATGTCGCCAAAGGCAGTGCCGGTAGCCACCAGCGAGTTAATCCGCTTCGTCAGCTGTTGGGCATCTCGTTCCCGGTTCGGTTTTTGCGCTTTCGGTTCTGATTTGTCGCCGCTTAGGGTGTCCACCATCAACTCGACTAATGGCCCAGCGGCCTCCTTTTCACGACCGGGTATGCTCGCTTCATGTCTTACGTAACCGAGCTCACCCAAGTCCGCTGGAGCAATCCCCTCACTCGGTTCAAAGAGTCGCGCAAAAAGCAGATTGAAAAAGTTTATTATTTCCGGCTCGCTGCGGAAGTTTGTGCGCAGGGACAAATCAACTCCGCCGGCGCTTACCAAAGCTTCAGTCATTTCACGAAAGACTTCGACGTCAGTGCCACGGAACCCATAGATCGATTGCTTCGGATCGCCGACGATGAACAGATTGGCATCATGGCGATTCTGGAGCGCGAGCCGGCTCATCAAATCGCGCTGCAAAGGGTTTGTGTCCTGAAACTCGTCAACCAGAAAGAACTTGTATCGGCGCGAGGCGCGCAACAACACTTCGTCCTTTTCCAGCAGACGCAACGCGCGGATTTGCAAATCGTCAAAATCGAGCACTGCCAGTTGTCGCTTCGTTTCCTCCAGACGGGTTTCAATGCTAATCACCACTTTGAGCACCTCGCAGGCATATTCTCTGGCCACCAGATCAAAACGCAGAGACGGAATTTGGCCATAGGGCTTTTCTCTTGTCTTGCCCCAGAAAAGCTCGTCGAGTTCTTTGACTATAATGCTGATGCGGCCCCCGGCGGTGGGCCTTGCTGCATCTCTCAGCTCTACAACCTCTCTGCAGTAATCCGCCAGTGGCAATTGCGGATTAAGGAGCAGCGGTCGCAGCCGTGGCCAACTTCGTTGAAGCTCGATGCGTTTGCCCTCGGCTCTATCAGGGAGACCCCGCGCGCGGATCAGGGTTTCCACGAGTCGTTCTACCTGTGAAAACGCCACGCGATACTCCTCCCAGCTCGAATGACTCTGGTCGGCCTGCTCGCGGAGCCACTTGGAAAAAAGTCCCTGGCCGCGGACCTTCCGATACAGTTCGACCAGCATCGCGGCGAGTTGGCCTCGGCCGACGCCTGCGGTGAGTCGCGAAATTGCTTCGTGGCCAGAATTGATGAACTCCGTGAGAGTCTCTTCGACTGCATTCTCGAGGAGCGTTGCCGCCTGGTGCTCATCGAGCAGAATGAACTGCGGATCTACTCGCGCTTCGACAGGGAACTCGCGCAGCAGGCGAGAACAGAAGCCGTGAATCGTAGTAATGATTGCACCGTCGAGCGTGCGCTTGTAACTCATCCAGCGCCTCCGTTCTTCCGGGGCGGCGGTCAGCAGGATTCCATCCAGCTGCTTGCGCAGCCGTTCGCGCATTTCGTTGGCGGCACGATTAGTGAAGGTGATGGCGACAATCTGATCGATGTCGAGATTCTTGTTTTCGCGCAGGATGTGGAGGTAGCGTCCGACCAGAACTGTGGTCTTGCCTGCGCCTGGACCTGCTGTAACGGAGACGTGGCGGTCAAGTGTTTCGACCGCCGCCACTTGCTCGAGTGTGAGTCTGGACTTCGTTTCAGGTCTGGGTTCCATCTAAAAGCCATTCCCAAGGTGAAGAAGGCGCAATCTGCAACGGCCGGGGCCACGCGCCAGGGGATTTCCACCTAAGTTCTGACCGTTGAAGGCGAGTAATCGGCAGACAAACCCCTTGACCCATGTCGTTCTCTCAGAACTAAATCGGTTGAATTGCAATTCTCTGAGGAGTCGCCGCACGGGGTGTTGCCTTTCGCGCCCGGTATCATTCATTTCGATTCTTTCGGTCAATCCTGTATCGCTCATACCTGCACACCGCCGCAAAGTCGCAAAACCTGCACGTCTTCTTTCCTTCTGAAGGACTGACAACAAAACTGCCGCAGCGCATTCCATCCAGGAACTGCCAAATCTTCTTGATCGCGTCAGAGCGGATTCTCTGCCAGTCGTTATCATCCCAAACGGAGGACTTGGCTTGGATTCCCGTGTAGTCACTGTAGCCAGCCCGATAAAGCCCTTTGTTGCGCCGGTTCGTACCTCCGCGAATTGTGTAATAGCCGCCGCCGGCAATTTGGTAATTTGGGAGAATCAATCGCTCAAGCGCTTCAAGATAGATCGGCACCTGGAGTGTGCGGCCGGCGACCATGTCCGGAGAGTTGTAACCGTTTGAGAGCTTGTAGTCGTAGGCGATCAGCGTATGGCCTTCGGGGCCTTCGCAAACGTCCACGCGATCAATCTGTCCCTGAATCTTGATTTTTTCCTCACCTGCAGGGCCTGAACGCGACAACTCCAGATGTTCGGTCTTGGAAATTGTATCAGCGGGTTGATGTGGCTTCATGCCGAATGCAACTTCAAAGTAGGCGGGACGCACATCCTTTTTGCCCTTCCCTTGTACTCCCATTTCGAAGAGCAGAACCTGGTCCAGCAGGATCTTTCGTATCTCACGATCGATTTTCCAAATATGAGGGTTGAGAGGTGGCACGACGCGTTGGTGCTCATTAAATACACGGTCGGCCATTTCGGCGAGTTCCCGTCGCAACTCAGGCAGATCACTTCTGCTCAGTCGTTCACCGCGGTGTCGTTCAAAGAACCGTCGCAACACATCATGCAAGAGTTTGCCGGCATCAAGCGCTTGCAGGTCAAGTGCCGCTTCGCCTCGGGGCTCAAGCTTCAAAACACGTCTGGCAAAAAATTGGTATGGGCAGTTGCCATATATGCTTAGCCCGCTGGCACTGTGGACAGCTGAGGCGCCAAATTGATTTCCGAGCATGGCGCGCAGGTGCTCATCGGTGATCAGCCCGTCATGAGGGCCAAAAGCTCCACTAGATCGCTCGCGCTCGATGTCAATGCGTACCAGAGCGGAGGCGCTGAGGTATTGCTTCTCGTGTGCCCATGCGATCAAACGGTCGACGTGATCGGCTGGCAGCAATGCGTCCCGAAGAACGCTGTGTTTCCGCTGTTCCTGCTGGCGAACCAGAGACCGGGCGAACTCAGACGGAGTTGATGCCGACAACACTTCCTTACCGTCGAAATCACGACGCATAATACTGGCCTCTAGCGCAGCCGGCTCGATCGCTCGTCGCAGTTCTTCGATGTAATAGGACGCGACGGTTTCAGTCCCGTCTTCTGGCGACAGGGGTCGGAGCAGGTAAAGTCGCTCAGTGGCACGGCAGGCGGCCTGATAGAAGTAGTGTTCTTCCTTCAGCAAGGTCGCCGGGGATATGTCTTCGAGCGTTAATCCAAACTCTTTCAGGCGCGCGCGTTCTTCGTGTGGGTAAATCCAGTCGCGCGAAGCGCGCAGCGGAAACCCACCTTCAATTAGTCCGGCGATGAAAAGTGCGCGAAAACGGAGGCCGCGGACGTCGGTTGCCGAGTGCACACGCAACCCACCGTGTTGCACGCCCGTTCCGGCTTGCGCTTGGGTACTCAGACAACGTGAGACCTCGTTTAGAAATGACGAAAGTGCAACTGCTGTCGCCCCGGTTTTGGCCGGCAACGCGGCCTGCGCAATCTCAAACGACTTGATGGTTGCGACCAAACTCCGACGCAGTGCCTCCAACCCGCGCAGATCCAGCATCGCCTGCGGAAGATCACTGTCAGCCGTGGCCCGCAGCGGTTTCCTTATCTGACGGTAAAACTGGAGTTGCTCCAGGAGGCGCAGAATTCCAAGCCGCAGCTCGGGCGGTTGCCCCGCGCGGGGGACGTTTTTGATTAAGTCCGAAAGACGGCGGATCACCAGCGACGCCCACGCGAGGGCTGTAGGATGAACATCTCGCGCCGGTCGGCGTTTCTTTTCAAGATCTCCGGCCTTGGTATCGAGCTCAATTTTGTCCGCGTCCACAATATTGTCTTCAGGGTCGTCGTCCTTCTGATCGCTGGTGGGATCGGGAGCGACCAGTTTCCTGGTAGCATTTACCTGCGGCCACTGGGCCAGGAGTTGCCCAGCCCTGGCCAGCCACTTGGTCACTGGCAGATTGGCACCGACGTAGGCGATTACGTTTTCCAACCCATCTACATCCCAGCGCCCAATGCCGGCTTCGCGACTAAGCCACTCTTCGCGCTCGCGATCAACCGGCGCGAAGCTTCCATTGTTCTCCAGGCGCAAGAGAGCCGCATAGGATTGAGCAAAATCGTCGGCGAGTGTTGCGAGTTCGTCGTCTGCCAAACGGAAATACTCAGATTTAATTAAGTCCGCAAGAATTGAAATCCTGATGCTCGGAGTGACATCTTCAGCTAACTCCGTCAGCAACTGGAAAAGCTTGCGGGCCGCTCTAACGGCGGGGATTTCCACTGTTTCCATGCGCCGCTCGAGGTTGCAGGGAATTGACTCTTCCCTCATCACGCGCTCGATCGTTTCTCCATATGATTCAAGCTCGCGAACAATGAGCGCGATGTCGGAGAGCTGGTAAGATTCAGAAAAAACCAGGCGCTTTATTTCTTTGGCGACAGCCCGGATTTCTGTCTCACGGTCAGTGCATTCGAAAAGTTGAATCTCAGCTTGAGTTGTGAGTATTGAGTTCTGATTATCGAGCGCTGAGGTGGGGGCAGCGGTATCGATCTGCTGGCCCGCCGCAACACTTGGATTGAAAAGCTTCTCTTTCAGTTCAGTCAGGGCCCCGCTGACCGGCGCAGGTTCGTTAAACCGCTTCACGTCAAACGTGTCCATGCCCTGCAGTTGCCCGATCGTGTCATGGAAAGCCCTGAAGATTTCGGGATTGCGTTCATCGTGATTAAGGTTCACGACGACTTCGGGTACTGACGGAATCAAGAGCCGCAGCATCTCGCCCTGCACGGGCGTGAAGTCAAAAAAGCCGTCGAGCACCAGGAACTTCACCCTGAACAACCACGGCACACTGGCCCGGTTGCCCTCCAGCTTACCCCGCAGAATTGCCAGGGCCCGCAGTTGATCGGCATTGTCCTCGGTTAAGGTGTTTTGCGAGAGTGCTCGTTGGTACGCTTCATAGATAAGCGCTACTTCGCGATCGAAATCGACCTGCAAAGGAACACTTGCCGACGTCGGCGAGTTTGCATCGCTGCTTCGCTCTTCGACTATCGCGCGCAGTTCAGCGGGGCTTTTCGCGGCGCGTTCCAGCTCACCCATCAACTTAACGATCGTGTTCACGCAGCCGTCACTATGGGCTAGGGGACCGATTGCTTTCAGTTCTCCCTGGGCCTTCAGGCGAGCAAGAATCTGGGAGATCAAGCTACGTTGCAGAGGCAGTTCTTCGCGGTCAATAAGAATGCTGGGTGGGAGGCGGCCGCCGGTTTCATTGACGGCAGTCAGGAGTATGCGGCCCACCAGGCCTCGAAAAAGATAGACTGGAAATTCCCCCCAGACGCCCCGATTGCAGCTGCCGTCGAGGATTTCTTCAGATATTACTTCCAGAAGCGGGTGTGACGCCGCGAGATATAGGAAACTGTCGGACTGACCCTCTGAAACCAGCGCGGCGCAGCGTTCGATGAGACGCGCTCGATTGCTACCCAGCAGAGGTCCCAGCCATATTTCCTTTGCCAAATGTACTCCGGAGACTATTAGTTGTTGCGCTATCGCTCCCGGTTCGGTAATGAGCTCTTAGACGGAACCTAAGTATCACCGCTATCGCCGCCAGCGGCTTTGAGACTGAACAACGGCGCTTCATCCTCTAAAGCTTCCGGCTCGTCAGCAATGGCATCAGGGAAAAGCCCGCCTTCGTCGAGACGAAGCGGGCGAGCAGTCTTGTCAATTGGATCGAGGATTTCGATCTCTTCGCCGGCAACAGCACCGCGTTCCTTGAACTTCCTCGCTGTAACTAGCACGCGTGTTTCAAGTGAGCCTACACCTTTATTGTAAGAATCCAGTGCCCGTTCAAGTCCTTTGCCGATGTCTGCGAAGTAATTTGTGAAGGTTCGCAAACGGTCGTACAGATCTTTCGCGAGCTTGCTCACCTCGTGAGCATTAGTTGCCATCTGCTCCTGCCGCCAGCCGTATGAGACCGCCTTAAGCAGGGCGATCAAGGTGGTGGGCGTAGCGATGATCACTCCGAGGCCGACACCGTCTTCTATCAATTTCGGATCGTTCTCAAGGGCGGCGCTGTAGAAGGTCTCACCCGGCAGGAAGAGCAGGACAAACTCGGGTGTAGGCTGTACCGACTCCCAATAGGATTTTCTACTTAAGGAACCGATGTGCGTGCGTACGAGGCGCGCATGGTCTTTTAATCTCGCGCACCGGACTTCATCATCCGTGGTGGAGATCGATTCATAAAAGGCATCGAAAGGGACTTTTGCATCGACGACGATCGTGCGGTTACCCGGGAGTCGAACTATCAAATCCGGGCGTATACGGCCGTCTTCAGTGACAACCGTTTCCTGTTCGACAAAGTCGCAATATTGAAGCATTCCCGCCATCTCGACAACGCGCCGCAACTGAATCTCTCCCCAGCGCCCGCGCACGTGTGGCGCACGCAAAGCCTTCACGAGATTCCCCGTTTCCGCTTGCAACTGCAGCTGCGACGTGGCCAGCGTTCTTACCTGCTCACGCAATTCTGAATAGGCTCCGGCGCGCGCCTTTTCCAGTTCACCAATTCGGCCGTCGACTTTCTCGAGGGACTCCTTAAGCGGTTTCACGAGCGCGTCAATCGCACTTTTACGAATCTCGAGGTCACCTTTTGCTGTCTCTTGAATCGTTTCCAGGTTTGCCTTCGCCAGTTCCAGAAATGATTGATTGTTGTTTCTGAGGGCATCGGCTGAGAGTGCCTTAAATGCGTCGGCCAACTTCCGTTGGGCATCATCCAGCAGACCCAGTTTCTCCTGAGAGCCTTTTCTTTCTTCCTCGAGGAGAGTTTGTAACGCCGAAAGCCTCGCCATATTGTTAGCGCTTTCCGCTTGAATCTGATCCCTCTTGGCAATCTCGCATTCCAACGACTCTCGCAGTTCCTGCGACTGACGATCTTTTCCGGCGAGCCGCTCGGCGAGGGTGGCGCGTTCGCCTTCGGTTCCGGCGCGAGCCCGGTCGTATTCGTACTTAAGCTTGAAACGAAAGACTAGCCAGCTTACGGCTGACCCCAGGAGTACGCCCACAAACAACGTCAGTACCGGGAAACTATCCATTGATCGGATTCTACCATTCTTGCACCCCACTCGAGCTGTCCACCTGGGGGCCCCCCGCTCGCAATCAACTCCATGTTCGCTAGGTAATACTGGCAGTGACAGGCCGTGGCCGCCCAGAGGGAGATGTCGTTGAAAGGACAGTACCACCGCGCGGGTAGCGGGTGGAGTAGGCGGTGCGCGATCTTGGACGGATCGACTCACCCGCTACCGCGTTGTAGTACTGACCCGTTAAGGGCGCAGCGGGCGGGATTCAAACGTTAAGCCGAGGGAATTGAAATCGATTCCAACCGCTGGAAAATGAAAAATGTTCACCTGCCAAAACAGGACACCATGCGTTCGTAAACTTTACGGGTAACGCGAACGTCGTTGAGGTTGTATTCGCGAATCTCGGCGAGCTTGTCAGCCTGGTACATCTGGAATACTTTGCTTCCTTCGGCCTCCGCCGTTTTGCTTGATTCAATCCCCAGAGCCCAGGCAATGTCGTCGAGACTTACATGGCGCTTCGAACCCAGCCACCAATGATGCATGGTGTCGAAAACCCCGCGTACATGAAACTCTGAGAGGTCAATGAAAGGTCGCACGGAAATGTTGTTGACCAGACATCGTTGGAAGATGAAGGGAAGATCAAAACCCAGAATGTTGTGGCCGACAATCTCGTCCGTATCCGGATCGAAATCCTTGAGCAGTGTAAGGAAAGCCGTGAGGGCGCGTCTTTCGTCATGTTCAAAGCCGTCAGCATCGATGCCGAACACATGTTCGCGTTGACTGTGCTCTAAACCTTCAATCTCCAAGCCCGGAACCGGGCCTACGTGCACAGCCAGACAAACAATGCGGCCGGAGGTCGCGCTCAATGCGCCCAGTTGATAACAGCGCTCTTCTTCGGCAGCGATATCTTCGAGATACCTCTGTTGTTGCTCGAGCCGCATATTGCCGAGCCTCATGGTGCGCTCGAGTTGGGAACTCACTCGCGCGCGGAAGTCCGGGAGTGCGAGGGTTTCGATATCCATTGTGTAAGCCAGAGGCAGCACAGGATCCACCCCCAGCTGCTCACGATATTGCTCGATGGTTATCCGGCGATACTCCGCAACCACGAATTGGGGACGATCCTGGAAGTTATCCAGACGGCCGGTGAGGCCCCAGAGTCCGGGATGGATCTCTTTGCCCGTATCGAGTACTTCAGACCAGATTTTCAGAGCGATCGAGCCGGTAGCGTTGCGAGCCAGTGCTTCGCAAAAACGCTTGCCCTGTTGCGTGCGCCGGTCGCGAACTGAGGTCACGACTACCATGAGCCAGACGTCTTCCCCGCGAGGGAGTTCGGGAATCGGAATGTTGCCTTTCATAGTTATGTCCGGATGAATCCCATTTGTGGACTGGTCACTCGACTACGGAACCGCGAGCGGTAACGACCGGGACTTACCCTCAATACTGCTAGGTCCTTACGATGCCAAGATCTTGTTCAATTGCGGCTTGAATCTAGGATCCGGTCGCTACCGCTCACGGTAGGAGAGTGACATGGTCGACGTAGTGCCAACATCAGCTCTCCTTATTGCTTGTTTGTTCGCTGCGGTAACAAACGCTCAACTTCCGTTTTCATTCTTCCTGAAAGCATCATCCAGATCATTTTGTAATCGCCCATAAAGGACCATAAGGGATGCTGGAATGTTGCGGGTCTGTTTTTCTCGACAAAAAAATGCCCAATCCACGCTGCGCCATAACCAGGAATTAGTCCAAGTGGAAACAGCCACCATCTGCCTCCAACAATAAAGTACAACGCACAAACATTTCCCACACTGGTGCCTATCAAATGAAGCAGGCGAGTCGAGGGTTGGCTGTGTTCGGCAAGGTAATGAGGCCAGAATTCGCTGAGTGAGTTGAACTTCCGTGCGGGTGCGGTCATGAAAATGTTAAGTTGTTCTTTTATGCCAAGGGCGGGGCCATTCCAGCCCCGGCTCCCAATTAGAGAGCCGCAACCAGAGCTTTGGACGGCTCTACTTCCCCACGAACACTCGTCGGTAATCGTCTTCATGGGCCGGTTCGACACCTACAAGCTGGAGGTTCTCTTTGACGTGCTCGGGGCTGCTCATGCCGACCAATGCGGTGGTGATTCCCGGAGTTGAGCGCACAAACTGAATCGCAGTCAGTGCATCTGTGGCCAGAGAGCCGAGGGGCTCTCGAATGGTTTCCGGCAAACCCTGCGCAACCCGTCCCTGGAGAATCGATGCGCTCGAAATAACCGTAACACTGAGCGCCGCTGCTGCTTCCAGAGTTGAGACTTCGGCTTCGTCGACCATCTGATTGCGCATGACCAGGGCCTCGGGCATTGCCAGATTGAAGGGAAGCTGAATAAAACGGAAACCATGCGACTCTCCACCGACCTCGCGGGCCAGCTCCGCCATGCGCGGCAATGAATGATACCCGGGCCCTTCCGGCGGCACGCGAAAGCCATTCCAGGTAGCCACGCCATACATCTTGATCTTGCCTTGCGCAACGCTCTGTTCCAGCCGTTCAAAGGCCGCTCGCAGTCTCGAGTAGAACTCTGCCTCCGAAACAAATCCGAGTTGTGATTCAGGATTGTGAACGTAATAAACGTCAACGCATTCAAGGTCCATGTTTCGGAGCGATTGTTCCAATTGATTCTGCAAGTATTTCGGCGTCATGCAATGGCTGCCCCCCGCAAAATCCTCGAGGCGTGCTATGCCTGGGCGGACGAATGTTTCTTCAATGTATCCGCGCACATCTCGTGTGGGTGCGCCGTCGAACGGCAGATAACCGCCTTTGGTGCAGATAAGAACTTCCTCGCGCGCGAATCCCTTTGTACTGGTCAGTTCACCCAGGGCTTTTCCGATTGAGCGCTCACTTTTCTGAAAGCGGTAGTTTGCCGCGGTGTCGATTACATTGGCTCCGAGCTCCACAGCCCGCACGACTGCTTCGGTGTATTTCGCGTCAGTAGCATCGTCTGCATTACCCAGGTAGGTCCCGATGCCGATCGACGATAACCAGAGGTTCTGTTCATTACGGAAGAAATTATCAGCGACCTGGACCTTAAAACGGTCGCGGTAACGGGCCGTACCTTCTAGCGTTGCGGAGCCGAATAGGGACATTGTGTGTTTGTCTCCGGTGGGAGCCGAATGCTTACAGCAGCAGAAGCCAGTCAAGAACTAAAGCTCCGTAGGAGCTACATATGGCCTCGACGTGGCTAAGCGCAGAAGGAGTTGGTTGAGACATTCCGTTCCTATAAAAGTGGGGTTAATCAAGTTTCAGATATGAACGACAGAATATCCACACAGCCCATTCAGAGCCGGCACCGGACTATAACCGCCACTGTTACGCTCTGCAAGCGCTCTTCGTCCAGCAGCAGGCTGTATGATAGTTTGGATTTCAAATCCAAATCTAAGGAACATGGTATGAACCACATTCTCGACTGGCGTGCGCACGCGGGCTCGGCGGCTGAAAAATTTTACAAGACCACGCTCTGGCAGGGTGAACATGTAATGGTCGGGCTCAATTGCCTGGAACCGAACCAGACGCAGGGCCTGCACTCGCACCAGGGCGCCGACAAGCTCTATTTTGTCCTCGAAGGCGAGGGCAAGTTTACAATCGGAAATGAGGAGCGCACCGCAATAGCCGGCGCCCTAGTGGTTGCTCCTGCCGGCATCGCGCACGGGGTAACGAACATGAGCGGCGCTCGGCTGTCGCTACTGGTGGCAATCGCGCCCGGACCAAAATGAGCGAAACAGGAAAGACCACCAATTCTCGCCAGTCCGGTTTGGGACTCTCAAACCTGGAGATCGATTCGCTGTCGTCGCAAGTAACGGGGCTTGTGACAGAGTACTTCAGCCAGGTATCTGACCTCCCGGTTTTCCCGCAGACGTCTGGTGGTCCAACGATCGCGCACCTTGAATCCCGTCTTCCCCTTGCAGGAGAGCCCTTAGAGAAGTTGCTTGCCGACTGCCGCGCAATCATTAGTGGCATCCGCCACAACGGCCATCCGCGCCAATTTGGTTACGTCGCTTCTCCGGCTACTCCCCCCGGGGCCTTTGCTGACCTGATTGCTTCGGCCCTCAATGTAAACGTAACGGCTTGGCGGTCTGCGCCGGCGGCGACGGAGCTCGAAAAGATGGTAGTGCGCTGGCTGGGCTCGATGATCGGCTACAGCGAAGACGCCCACGGCTTGCTCACCAGCGGCGGATCCATGGCCAATCTGATAGCGATGCATATCGCTCACCGTGGGAAAGCGAAAGATGACATCGCGCGCCAGGGCCTCTGGAGTTGCGGTCCCCCGATGACGATCTACGCGTCGGATCAAGTGCATATGTCGATTCAGAAGGCCGCCGACATCCTGGGTATGGGGCGCGATCAGGTGCGGACGATTGAGACGGACGAGACTTTTCACTTAAACGTTCGAGCGATGAGAGAGCAGGTGCTAGCGGATCTGCAAAACGGACTAAAACCCGTCTGCGTGGTGGCCAGCGCAGGCACGGTAAACACCGGAGCGGTAGATGCCCTCAATGAAATCGCAAACCTGGCGGCGGAGTTTGATCTGTGGTTCCACATCGACGGAGCTTATGGTGCGCCCGCGACTCTTGACGAACGGAAGCGACCGCTCTTCGCCGGGCTCGATCGTGCTGACTCCATATCGCTCGACGCTCATAAGTGGTTATATGTTCCTATCGACGCAGGTTGCCTGCTGTTTCGCGATCAGACTGCTGCTCGCGCGGCCTTCGCCTCTGGTGAGGCCGACTACATCAAGGTTCTCGAGCAGCCCGATACGGACGAGGCCTTCGCCTTCTGGGATTGCGGGTTAGAGTTGTCGCGCCGATTTCGGGCGCTGAAGATTTGGTTGACGTTTCGGTACTACGGATTAACTCGCATCGCGGCGGCGATTGGCGAAGACAACTCATTGGCAGAATACCTGGGGCGATGTGTCAATGATGCGGACGACTTTGAGTTGTTGGCGCCGGTAGAGTTGAGTATCTGCTGCTTTCGTTACCTGCCCAAAGGAACGAAGGCCAGACTGGCATCGGTGTCGGTAGTGGAGCGAGCCCGGATCGACGCGGAACTCGATCAACTAAACACTCGGCTGATGCTGGCAGTGCAACGTGGCGGCCAGGCTTATCTGTCCAATGCGACTCTTCGCGGCAGGTTTGCGCTGCGAGCCTGCATCACAAACTTCCGTACGACGCAGGCGGACATCGATAAGACGCTGGAGATCATTCGTGAAGCGGCGCGGCGAGAAACGGATTAGTCACAAGCGATCGCTCACCGAAAACCACACCAATTTACATTCTGAGATTTTCTGAGATCTGAAATCTGAGTTTTCAGATCTCAAAGCGTCAGTTCGTGGGAATTCGTGGATCGTGTGACACTATGTTGAACGAATGACCGGAACACTCCAATCACAAACTTTCAACCACGAGCTCGAAGTCGCGCTCGATCTCGCGCGCGAGGCCGGCGCCGCCATCCTCGAGTTCTACGAAGGCCCGCTTCAGATTGAACAGAAGAGCGAGTTTGATAATCGGGAGCCGGTGACCCAGGCTGAC